>CAYWHA010000018.1:0-98263 GCA_964457555.1 uncultured Solibacteraceae bacterium | reverse complement strand
TCGCCGGCCGGGTGGGTTTGCGGCTGGTGGATCCGGGCAACGTGGTGCAGTCCGCCGGAACGGCGACTCTCGCGGTCATCGCGCAGTTGGAACCCACGACAGTCATTTTCACAATACCGGAAGATAGTCTGGGCCAAGTTCAAGCCCGCCTGGCGAAGGGGGCGCACCTTCCCGTCGATGCCTTCGACCGCACCGCGCAGAAGAAGATCGCGAGCGGGACGCTGTTGACGCTCGATAACCAAATCGACACGACAACCGCAACGGTAAAAGGCCGGGCCCTGTTCGACAACAAGAACGGAGCGCTTTTTCCGAACCAGTTTGTAAACACCCGGCTGCTGGTAAACACGCTGCAGGGAGTAACATTGATTCCGGCATCGGCCGTTCAGCAGAATGGCCAGGCGTCGTTTGTGTACGTGATCCAGGACGATTTCGCGCATATGCGGAGCGTCAAGCCGGGAGTCACGGACGGAGGCTTGACGCAGGTTGCCGGCATCGATCCTGGAGACGTGGTCGCCAACAGCAGCTTCGATAAGCTGCAGGACAACGTTAAGGTAGCCGTCTCGAACGCGCCCGTCCCGGCTAAAGCGGGCGGGAGCAAGGCGCAGTGAGCCCATCGCGTCCCTTTATCCAGCGGCCCGTCGCCACCTCTTTGTTGATGGCTGCAATCCTTCTGGTGGGTCTGGTCGGCTACACGCAACTGCCTGTTTCCGCATTGCCGGAAGTCGATTATCCGACCATTCAGGTACTCACGTTTTATCCCGGAGCAAGCCCCACCGTGATGTCGACGACTGTCACGGCCCCATTGGAACGCCAATTCGGCGAATTGCAGGGATTGAGCCAGATGACTTCCACCAGCTCCGGAGGCACATCCGTCATCGTATTGCAGTTCAATCTGACCATGGCAATCGACGTCGCGGAGGAAGAGGTGCAGTCGGGCATCAGCGCCGCGCAAAGTCTGCTGCCATCCGTTCTGCCCGCGCCGCCGACCTACAGCAAGACGAATCCAGCGGATGCGCCTGTCCTCACCTTGGCCATCGCCTCAACGTCCATGCCGCTTTCCCAGGTGGAGGACCTTGTGGATACGCGCTTCGCTCCCAAGATCTCGCAGCTCAACGGAGTTGGACTTGTAACCATAAGCGGAGGGCAAAAGCCGGCGGTGCGCATTCAAGCCAACCCGACGGCGCTGGCATCGAACGGGATCAACCTGGAAGACCTGCGCGCGGCGCTGACTCAGGCCAGCGTCAACGCCGCTAAAGGGAATTTCGATGGACCGCGCCAGGATTATCAGATCGACGCCAACGATCAACTGGTGACCAGCGGCGACTACAAGAACGTGGTAGCGGCATACCGCAACGGCGCGCCGGTGATGCTGACGGACGTAGCGAGCATCGTAAACGGCGTGGAGAACAATAATCAGGCGGCGTGGATGAATCGAACGCCGGCCGTAATCCTGAATGTGCAACGCCAGCCAGGGGCCAACACCATCAGCGTGGTCAAGAGCATCAAGCAGTTAGTGCCGCAGCTCGAGGCGAACCTGCCGACGGGCATCCAGGTGACCACACTTACCGACCTGACAACCGCGATCCAAGCTTCGGTTTCCGATGTCGAGTTCGAATTGCTGTTGACGGTGGGACTTGTCGTACTGGTGATCTTCCTCTTCTTGCGCAGTCTCTATGCCACCATTATCCCGAGTGTGGCCGTGCCATTGTCTCTGGTCGGAACCTTCGGAGTGATGTATCTGCTTGGTTACAGCCTGGATAACTTATCGATGATGGCACTGACCATTTCCACGGGTTTCGTTGTGGACGACGCCATCGTGATGATCGAGAATATTTCACGATACATCGAAGCCGGCGAGTCGCCCATGGAAGCGGCGCTCAAGGGCGCGGAGGAGATCGGTTTCACGATTCTATCGCTGTCCGTATCGCTGATTGCGGTACTGATTCCGCTGTTATTCATGGGCGACGTGGTCGGGCGCCTGTTCCGCGAGTTCGCTGTGACGCTCGCCGTTACCATCGTCCTTTCGGCGGTGGTTTCCCTTACGCTCACGCCCATGATGAGCGCGCGCATCTTGCGGCGCCAGGCAAAGGAGCAGCAGGGGCGCATCTACAGGGCCTCGGAGCGCGCGTTCGAGGGGATGATCGCATTCTACGGCCGGACGCTGAAGTTCGTCCTTCGATTCCAGACGGCGACGCTGTTGGTGGCGGTGGCCACGCTGGGGCTTACGGTCTTTCTCTACATCGTGATCCCCAAGGGGTTCTTCCCGGTACAGGACACGGGCGTAATTCAGGGCATATCGCAGGCGCCGGCGGCGATCGGTCCAAAGGCCATGGCGGAGAAGCAACTGGAGCTTACGGACGCGATTCTGGCGGACCCGGCCGTGCAAAGCCTTTCGTCCTTTATCGGCGCGGACGGAACGAACACAACCACGAACAGCGGAAGAATGTCGATCAACTTAAAGCCGCTCGGCCAGCGCAAGATCAGTGCGTCGGACCTGATTCGCAGGCTCAATTCCAGATTAAACCGGGTTCAAGGAATTCAGTTGTTCATGGAGCCTGTGCAGGATATTACCGTAGACGACCGGGTGAGCCGCACACAATACCAGTACACGCTCGAAGATCCCGATGCGAATGAACTGAACGACTGGACTAACCGCTTCGTGAAGCGGCTGAAACAGTTGCCGGAATTGGAAGACGTTGCCACCGATCAGCAATTGGGAGGGCTGGCGGTATCCCTGGTGATCGACCGGGTCACCGCCTCGCGGCTTGGCATCGCGCCGGCGACGATCGATAACACCCTCTATGACGCCTTCGGCCAGCGGCAGATCAGCACAATGTATACCCAGGTAAACCAGTACCATGTCATTCTCGAGAGTCAGCCGGAGTTTCAAAAGGACCCGAGTAAGCTGAACCAGCTTTACATACAGTCGAATGCGTCTTCCGGCGCGACCGGCGCGGGAGCCTCTTCCTCTTTTGCTTCTTCGGGGTCGTCCTCGGCCGGGTCCAATGCGCTGACGAAGTCGGCATTGTACACGACAGGGGCAAATACGCTTGCCCCACCCGGGAACGCGCTTTCGGCGAGCGCCTCGACGGCGGCATCGAGCAAGGGGGCCACTTCGGCGGGTATTACCAGTTCGACTCCGAGCGCCGCGATTCCGCTGAGCGCTTTTGCGCATTTCGAGAAGACGACGGAGTCACTTGCCATTACCCACCAGGGGCAGTTTCCGGCCATCACCGTATCGTTCAATCTGGCGCCGAATGCCGCGCTGGGCAATGCCATTACCAGCGTCAACAAAGTGCAGAAAGGCATGCACATGCCTCCCAGCCTGCAGGCGGGGTTTCAGGGCACGGCGGCATCGTTCACGAATTCGCTGGCGGGCGTGCCGTTGCTCATTCTTGCCGCGCTGGTGACAGTGTACATCGTGCTTGGCGTTCTATATGAGAGCTTTGTGCACCCCATTACCATTCTGTCCACGCTGCCGTCGGCGAGCGTTGGCGCGTTCCTCGCGCTGATTCTCTTTCACCAGGATTTGAGCATGGTTGCGATCATCGGCATCGTCCTGCTGATTGGCATTGTGAAGAAGAACGGCATTATGATGGTGGACTTCGCGCTGGAAGGCGAACGGAAGCACGGCAAGAACGCGACGGACGCGATTTTCGACGCCTGCCTGCTCCGCTTCCGCCCCATTATGATGACCACCATGGCGGCGCTGCTGGCTGGGCTGCCGCTGGCTCTGGGAACCGGCTTCGGTTCCGAGTTGCGCAAACCGCTGGGCATCGCCATGGTGGGCGGACTGCTGATGAGCCAGGCTCTCACGCTTTACACGACGCCCGTCATCTATATCTTCTTCGACAATCTCGGGCAGCGCTTTGCCCGCAAGTCCAGCGGACCGGAAACCGGAGGCGCGGAACTGCCAGGCCCGGCATGAACCTTTCCGCGCCCTTCATTCATCGGCCCGTGGCTACTACGCTTCTCACGGCGGCGATCGCCCTTGCCGGGGCAGTCGCGTTTGAGGTGCTGCCGGTATCGCCCCTGCCGGAGGTGGACTTTCCGACTATTTCGGTGAGCGCGGGTTTGCCGGGGGCCAGCGCCGACATTATGGCATCGTCCGTGGCCACTCCCCTGGAGCGGCAGCTCGGTCATATTGCGGGTGTGACTGAGATGACCTCCGCAAGCGCGCTCGGCAGCACATCGCTCACCATTCAGTTCGATCTCAGCAGGGACATCGATGGCGCGGCCCGCGACGTGGAGGCTGCGATCAATGCGGCGCGAACCTATCTGCCCGCCAACATGCCAGGCAATCCGACGTATCGAAAAGTCAATCCCTCCGATGCCCCGGTCATGATTCTCGGTCTGACCTCGGTCAAATACGGCCCCGCGACGGTGTATGACGAAGCCTCCACCGTAATCGAACAGAAGCTATCGCAGATACAGGGCGTGGGGCAAGTCAGCGTCGGAGGCGGCGCCCTGCCGTCCGTGCGTGTGGACGCGAACCCCACGCAATTGGCTAGTTACGGACTTAGCCTTGCGAGTTTGCAGTCCATGCTAAGCCTGCAGAACTCGGACTTGGCGAAAGGCCAGATCTCCGATGGCATTG
This sequence comes from uncultured Solibacteraceae bacterium, assembly GCA_964457555.1. Classification (GTDB taxonomy): domain Bacteria; phylum Acidobacteriota; class Terriglobia; order Bryobacterales; family Bryobacteraceae; genus BOG-224. The sequence continues at coordinate 93,666 of CAYWHA010000018.1, read as the reverse complement.
TGACCGCGGACATCCTGGCCAACGACCAGATCTCGCTCGCGGAGGGCTACAAGCCGCTGGTGGTCGGTTATAAAAACGGAGCGGCGATCCGGCTGTCCGACGTCGCAGAGGTGACGGATTCGGTGCAAAACGTCCGCGCGGCCGGCTATTTGAACGGCAAGCGCTCGATCTCCGTCATGATCTACCGCCAGCCCGGCGCCAACATCATCAATACGGTCGACCGCATACGCGCACAGCTTCCTTTCATCGAGGCATCCATTCCGCTCGGCATCGATACCACCATTGTTCTCGACCGGACAACGACCATCCGCGCCTCGGTCAGCGACGTCGAAAGGACGTTGCTGATTTCTATCGGGCTTGTCATCGTCGTGGTATTTGTTTTCCTGCGCAACAGCCGCGCCACGCTGATTCCCGCCGTCGCGGTGCCTGTCTCGCTGATCGGCACGCTCGCGGTGATGTATCTCTTCGGATATAGCCTCGACAACCTCTCGCTGATGGCCCTGACCATCTCGACGGGATTTGTGGTGGATGACGCCATCGTGGTGATGGAAAATGTCACACGCCACCTGGAAAACGGCATGCAGCCCTTTGCCGCGGCGCTCAAAGGCGCGGAAGAAATCGGCTTCACCGTCTTTACCATCAGCATTTCGCTGATTGCCGTCTTTATCCCTCTTCTGTTGATGGGCGGAATCGTCGGCCGTCTGTTCCGCGAATTCGCAGTCACTCTTTCGACGGCTATTTTGGTGTCGATGGTCATCTCACTGACCGCCACGCCGATGATGTGCGCCTACTTGTTGAAAGACGAGCGCGCGCAAAAGCATGGGCGCCTCTACACGGTTAGCGAGAGGTTCTTCGACTGGGTGCTGTCGTTGTATCGAAGGAGCCTGCGTTTGGTGCTCGATCATCCGGCTCCCACCCTCGTCGTTCTGTTCCTCACCATCGCGCTCAATGGGGTGCTGATCGTCCGGATTCCCAAGGGTTTTTTCCCGCAGGAAGATACGGGGGCGATCAGTGGTTCCGCGCGAGGGCCGCAGGATTCGTCCTTCCCGGCGATGGACGACTCGATCCAGCAGATCGGGGCTGTGATCGAGAACGATCCGGCCGTCGCGAATGTGATTGCGTTTGCCGGCGGCAGCGGGGCCACCAATACCGGCTCCCTGTACGTCGCGCTGAAGCCGCTGGCGGCGCGGAACGTGAGCGCGGCCCAGATCATCAATCGCCTTCGCCCCCAACTGAACCGTCTGCCGGTGGCTTCGGCGTTTCTCCAAGCCGTGCAGGACCTGCGCATCGGAGGCCGCTCCAGCAATGCAATGTATCAGTACACCCTTCAATCCGACAACATGCAGGATCTTACGAAGTGGGGACCTATCCTGCTCAGCGCGATGAAGCGCCTGCCCGGACTGCAGGATGTGAGTTCAGACCAGCAGAATGGCGGCCTTGACGAGCTGATGACCTACGATCGCGTCACGGCGGCAAAGCTCGGCCTCACGGTGCAGTCGCTCGATTCGGCTTTATACAGCGCATTCGGTCAATCGGAAGTATCCATCATCTACACACAGCTAAATCAATACTACGTGGTGCTGGAGGTTGCTCCTCAGTTTTGGCAAAGCCCGGAAGGGCTGAAGAACATCTACCTTACGACGTCGAGCGGCAGTGACATTCCGCTGCTGGCGGTGGCCAAGGGCCAATCCAACACGATACCTCTGGCGGTCAACCATACGGGGTTATTCCCCTCGGTCACGGTGTCCTTTAATCTGGCGTCGAACTTGTCATTGAGCGATGCCACATCGAGCATCAGCCAGTTGCAAAAGCGGCTCGGCACGCCTTCCACGATCCAAGGGTTCTTCGCCGGCACGCTGCTGGCGTACCAGCAGTCGCTGAGCACGGAGCCCATCCTGATTCTGACGGCGCTGCTGGCGGTGTATATCGTACTCGGTATTTTGTATGAGAGCCTGATCCATCCACTAACCATCATCTCCACGCTGCCATCGGCGAGCGTGGGCGCCATGCTCGCGCTGATGCTCTTCAAAGTGGATCTGAACGTGATTTCCATTATCGGCATCGTGCTCCTGATTGGAATCGTAAAGAAGAACGCGATCATGATGATCGATTTCGCGCTTCAGGCGCAGCGCCAGGAGGGGAAGAGCACCGCCGACGCGATTTTTGAAGCGTGCATGCTGCGTTTCCGTCCCATCCTGATGACCACGATGGCCGCATTATTCGGCGCTCTTCCGCTGGCGCTCGGGACGGGCACGGGGTTTGAGCTCCGCCGGCCCCTTGGCATCACGATTGTGGGAGGGCTGATTCTGAGCCAACTACTCACGTTCTATACAACGCCGGTTCTCTACCTGGCGTTCGACCGGTTACGGCTGCGGATGCGTGGCAAGCAACGCGACGCCTTTACCCAAGGGGCTGGACCGGCTCCCAGCGCTGCAACTTAGTTGCCAGATGAGACGGTCTGGAAGGAAAACGTCATGACCGGTGAGCTTATCAGTCCGATTGAAACGCGCAACGCGACCGGCATCGCGGCATACGCCGCGGCGATCTGCATTTCTCTGCTGAGTGGGTGCAATGTCGGACCGAGGTATGCCGCTCCCGCCGGTCCCACGGCCCCGGCTTTCAAGGAGGCGTCTCCCGCAGCTTATGGCGGCGCTCCCCCGGGTGCGTGGCAGCCCGCTCAGCCTCAGGATTCGGCGCTCAAGGGGAAATGGTGGGAGATGTTCGGCGAACCCGAACTTAACGCGCTAGAAGATCGGTTGAACATCGATAACCAGAACATCGCGCAGTACTTTCAGAACTTCATGGCGGCCCGGGCGCAGGTGCGTGAGGCCCGCGCGAGCTACTTTCCCACCGTGACCCTGAACCCGACGCTTAGCAGGACCGGAGCCGGCGCGGGATCCACGGGCGCGCAAACGGCAATTGGGACGAAACCGGCCGGGTCGCCGACGAGCGCGAGCACCGGCGCCACCGAGTTTGCACTGCCGCTCGACGTGTCGTGGGAGCCGGACCTATGGGGCCGCATCCGCAATACGGTCGGCGAATACCAGTACGCCGCCCAGGTGAGCGCCGCCGATCTTGAAAACGAGCGTCTCACGGAGCAGGCTGCTCTTGCGGAATACTACCTCGAGCTTCATGGCCAGGATGCGCTCCAGGATTTGTATAACCGCACCATCGATGCCGACCGGCAGTCGCTCGAACTGACGCGCGCACTGGTTGAAACCGGGATCGACAGTCCGGAGGCCGCTGCGCAGGCGGAGGTGACGCTTAAGGACGCGGAAGCGGTGGGAATCGGCATTGCCACAAATCGCGCATTATACGAGCATGCGATCGCTACGCTGATCGGTCAGCCCGCTTCCAGCTTTTCGATGCCTGTGAGGAGCCTGACGGCGGAGGTTCCCGCAATCCCGGTCGGCCTCCCTTCGCAACTTCTCCAGCGGCGTCCGGACATTGCCGCCGCGGAACGCACCATGGCTCAGGCGAATGCGACCATCGGAGTTGAGAAGGCGGCTTACTACCCAGCGGTGAGTCTCACCGGGGGCGGTGGGCTTCAGTCATCCTCCATCGCGAGGTTGTTTTCACTTCCCGCTCTCGTCTGGTCGCTTGGCGCGTCGGCCTCCCAGACGGTCTTCGACGCCGGTCTGCGCAAAGCAGCCGTAACTCAGTACACAGCGGCCTACAATGCTGACGTCGCAGCCTACAAGCAAACCGTGCTGACGGCGTTTCAACAGGTGGAAGACTACATTGCGACTCTACGCGTGCTCTCGCAACAGATCGTCCGTCAGGATGAGGCGGTTCAAGCCGCGCAACGATACGTGGACATCGCCACGGCGCGGTACCAGACAGGTCTCGATCCCTACCTGAACGTGATCGCCGCGCAGAGCATTCTGTTGAGCGGTCGACAGACCTTGGTGAACCTGCGTGTCGGCGAGGTGACCGCGGCGGTTCAGTTGATCCAGGCCCTTGGAGGCGGATGGAACGTCGCGCAACTCCCGTCGGTATCGCAAGTTACGCCGGGAAAAGCACCGGCGCAGGTCACCCACAATCGATAGGGCTGTTTGGCCGAGGCCGGCGCAGAGCACGTCTCCCAGCCATACGAAGGCTGGATCGCCGCCGACACCTTCCGTGGCGGCGTCCGCGCGCCGATCGCCGGACTGCAGGATTTCGAAAGAAACTCTTCACGATGGGCAAATCTTCGTACAGCACAGGTTCTCCTTGGTTTGTTGTTGGCGAAACAAGTGGTGCGCCAGCGGTTGCTGCACGCTCCCAAGTACGGCAACGATATCGCTGAAGTGGACGGCATTGCCGCCCCGGCCCGGTTGCCGCACAGGTTTAGAATGCAGCACGAAGTTCGAGAGCGATAACGCGAGGTCCACGCTCGCCGGTCAACGCCCCTATGTTGGCGTTGGTATTTACGCCCGAGGCATTGAAAATGTAACCGGAGTTGACGCCGGTGAACTGCGCATGGTTGAAGACATTGAACGCCTCAACTCTCATCGTTAACGAACGGGTTTCCCTCCCCAGCGGTATCCGCTTGCCGAGGGTCATGTCCCAGTTAATGAAACTCGGTCCGTACATTATGTTCACGCCGGCGCTGCCAATGGTACCGACGGCGGGCTCGGCGAATGCGGCCGGATTGAAGTACATCACGCCATGAGGAAGTCCAGGTGTTCCTTGCGGGACACTGGCGAAGGGGTTCCCGACCACATTAATGCGCGCGCCCTCGTCTGCCGAGCCCGTGATATCCAGACCATTCGTGGTTGAGAAGCCGGGCGTAAACGGCGCGCCGCTCGAGAAGCTTGTGATGCCCGACAGCGTCCAGTTGTCCGTAACCGCTCCAAGCACCCTCGAATGCAAGGCTTGGCCCGGCTTGGGCAGATCGTAGGAGTAGTTGATGGCTCCCAGAAAGCGGCGATCGGCGCCCTGCGGTCCATAGTTACGCTCAAGGTTGTTTGGAACCAACGGGTCGAAAGACGTGACGGCCATGGCTCGCGACCAGGCGAAGGACACACCAAAGGTAAGACCGTGCTGCAACCGGTGGTTGAGCGATGTCTGGAGCCCGTTGTAGTTGGACTTGGCTCCGAAGTCATGCTCGTTGATATCGCCGAAGCCGGGATAGTTCGGCCGCTCAAAAGCCGCGTTCAGGTGCGGCGGGTTCAGCGGATTCGAGATCGCCGTGGTCGGGTCCATGTACTGCGTGCTGAAATCCGCATCCAGCGGGATCGCATTCAGATTGCGGAGGTAATAGCGGTGGATTCCCTGAGTGAGCTGATATGCCACGTCGAGCACGGTGCCCCAGCCGATGTTCTGCTGCACACCGAGGCTCGCGCTGCGGTTTTGCGGGATCGGCGTTTTTCCGGTCCACATCGTGAGACCAGGGGGGCCTATCAGCCCGCCGGCGCTGGCCAGATTACTGATGTTTCCGTAATACGCGGTTGGCTGGTAACCGACCGGCGGCTGGCCCGACATGCTGTACACCTGGTTGCCGTCGAGGCGGTCGAAGAAAACGCCCCAGCCCCCGCGCAACGCGGTCTTACCGTTTCCGAAGACATCGAGGGCAAAACCAATGCGCGGAGCCGGGACGATAACCTTGTTGGTGTAGGTGTCGACCGAAGCGCCGTTCACGCCATCCACTACCATGCCGTTGGCCGGATTTCCACTGTTCGGAACGAACAGGCCGATATACGAGGCCGGGTACGTCACGCTTGGGCCGACTGCGGGATTGATGGCAACCCGGTTCGACCCGGAGCAGGGATTCGCGCCGCCCTTGCAGTAGGGGCTGTAAATCTGCGAAACCGCCGAGGGTTGAAAAGTCGCCGGATTGAAGTACGAGAATTCGTGCAGTTCGTCTTCCTGCGGCGCCATGTTGTAGAAGCGGACGCCGTAGTTCAGGGTGAGACGCTTCCCGGCGCGCCAGTCATCCTGCACATAGAACTCTCTGTTCCAGTAATAGACGTTATACACGAAGTGGCCGCTGTTTTCGTTGTAAGTGTCGTAGTTGCCGAGGAGGGCGTTAGAATAACCGTCTCCCGAATCGAGCGGATTATTGACATCTTTGGCGAAGCTGTACGCCCCCGTGTAGGTCGGGCTACCCGGCTGCAGCTTACGGTTGCGCTCAATGTAGACGCCGGCTTTGATCGAGTGTTGGCCCCAGATTTTGGTCAGGTTGTCGGAAAACTGGTAGATGCGGTTGGTATTGACGTAGTCGACGTTGGATTCACCGAAGCTCGCCGCGTTGACGGGCGTGCCACCAAAGCTGAAGCCCGGCAGATAAGGGCAATACCCGTTGGAGCAGTCCGCCGGTCCCTCGAGCAGATCGCCGCCCGGGCCGGGTCCGATGGGATGAAGCGGGAACAAGCTCGGCAGAGGCTGTCCAGCTTGCGGCGTGCCCGGGGTTCCGTTGGCCAAAGATCGGGCTACCTGCGCGGGCACTTCTTCGTAATACGAGAAGTAGTTGTAGCTCCAGTTATACGTGGCTTGGTTGACGAGCGTGGGGCTGAACGTATAGTTCACGCTTCCCACCAAGCCGGTTCCCGGGTTGGGATGGCCCTGAACGGCGGAATCGAACTGTATGCCAGCGTACAGCGCATCCTGAAAATCGTAATCGTGGCCGTAGCGGAAGAAGCCGCTCAGCTTCGAGGTCGCAATCACATCGCCGCGGATGATGTCGTCGCGCCGGGAATGCGATCCGGACGCCTCCGACTGGAAGTTATCCTGCTGAAATTGCGCGGATCCAGCGGGGAAAACGGTATTCGGCAACGGGAAGAAATTGAGCATCGCCTGCCCCCAGCCGTTGATCCGGGTCTGCGGGATCTTGTTGTTCGGGAAAGGCGCACCGGTGGTGGGATCGTTGATGACGATAAGGGAGTTGCCGGGATTGAAGCTCTGCGAAAAATCACCTATTCGCTCCGCCGCCGAGGGCATCATCTTGTACTGGTTAGCAGCGTTGAGCAACGAACGCGTGTATTCCTGGGAGGCGAAGAAGAAGTACTTGGCCTTCGAGGCGTTGAAGTGCTTAGGGATGTAGATCGGTCCGCCCAGAGTCCATCCAGCGATGTTGTAGCGGTAACGGGGCCTCAACTGGCCCGTTTGGTTATTAAAGAACTGGTTGGCGTTCAAGTCTTCGTTGCGGTGCGTCCACCAACCCGAGCCGTGAAAACTCTGCGTGCCGCCCTTTGTGGTCACGCTGATTGTAGCGCCCGAGTTGCGGCCATACTCCGCCGCGAAATTCGAGGTCAACACCTTCACTTCGCCGACGGCGTCGATGTTGGGCTCAAAGTGAGCGAAGCAACTGCTGCAGCCCGTGTCCATGTCGGTTGCGCCGTCGACCGAGAATCCGACAATTCCCGAATTGCCGCTGAACGTCAGGCCGCCAAGAATCGATCCGCCGCTGATATCGCGGGTGGTCGTCGTGTCGACCACGCCGGGAAGCAGTTTCATATAGCTCATCAGGTCGCGGCCTTTGATGGCGTCTATGTTGAGCTGGCTGTTGTCGAGAAGCGGCGCTCTATCACTACTGGCAGTTTGCACAGTTTCCGCCTCGGCAGTGACGCTGACCGAGTCGGTGACGGCGCCAAGCGTGAGCTGAAGATTGCCCAAGTCGTGCGCTTCGCTCGAATCGACGACAATGTCCCTGACGGTCAGGATCTTGAAGCCCGGGGCCTCAACACGGACCGAATAGGTGTCGGCAAAGACGTCCACGATGCGGAACAGTCCGGCGCTGTCCGTAACCGCGCGAATCTTGTTTCCGGTACTCTGATTGGTAAGTTCGACCACAGCGGCGCCCACAGTGGCGCCGGTAGGATCGATGACTGTTCCGAGAACGGAACTTGTGATGTTCTGGCCAAAGAGACCAGGGTTGACCAGCAGAAACACGGTAGAAATCAACGCAGTTCTAACGGATTTCATGTGCTCCCCTCCGTTTGAGCGCCCGTGGCTCCTAAAGTCCAAGGGGCGAATTAAGTGGATACTATCTCAAGCCGAAGCGGATTTCAAGGACTTTCGGAAAATTCGAACAACTTGGCATGCTAATGAAGGGGCTTTCGGAAGCTTTCTTACAGTGTCTCTTGAGTGGAACGGCCCGCCCAGAGCGGAGTTCTGTATCCAATGTTACGTTTCACACGGGCGGCCGCTTTGTGAACCGCTGCGTGGCTACAATTCCCGAGCCTTCACGGATGACAACCAGTTGGTCCGCTTCCACCCGCTCAATTAGCTCCTGTCTACCGTTGGGCCACCGAATTTCGAGTTGTGCGCCGGTTTCCGAGCCGAGTCCGAAATGCAGGCGCCGGTCGTTGACAGACAGATAGGAAGATTGCCCGAGGAGCGCCTGCGCCTGCCGGTACCTACCATACACGGCAACCACCTGGGCGCCGATTGCGGATCGATTCGACTCTACTCCGGCCAGCAGCACCTTGAGCCAATGACCTGGACCGCTAACATCGTTTCGCAGTAGCGACGGTGCCTCGTTCATGTTCATGACGACAATATCGATATCGCCATCATTGTCGAAGTCTCCGAATGCTGCCCCCCGGCTGGAATGCAGCTCTTTCATTGCCGGCCCGGCAAGGTCGAATATCTCTTCGAATTTTCCGCCTCCGAGATTCCGAAACAGCACATTCGGCGTCTTGTATGGCGTATCGGGCAGATCGCGCTCCAATTCGGGTGAAACCATGCCAGTCGTGTAAAACAGGTCGGGAAGGCCGTCATTATCGAAGTCCTGTATGGCTGCGCCCCAACTCACAAAGCGCGTTTCCACAGCCAATCCCGATGTGTTGGTTACATCGCGGAAAGCGCCCTTGCCGTTATTGCGGTAAAGAATGTTGGTGTCGGCGGCGAAATGCGTCTTGAAGATATCCAGGTGACCGTCAGGGTCGAAATCGCCAATGCCCAGGCCCATGCCTGCCTGTTCTTTCCCGTCCTCGTTGACAGCAATGCCGCTTTCAAGGGCGCGTTCCGTGAACGTTCCGTCATGGTTGTTCTGGAAAAGGAGGCTCGGTGAGCTGTCGCATGCCACGTAAACATCGGGCCATCCGTCGCCGTCGAAATCGGCGGCAACGGCGGTCAAACCGTACCCTGCCGAATCGAGTATGCCCGCTGTTTTGCTGACGTCGGTGAATGTCCCGTCGCCATTATTGCGATACAAACGGCAGGGTTCATGCGGCAGGCCCATCGGCCCGCAATACACCGGTAATCCCCGCCAGTTGCAAGCAGGGTTCTGTCCGCGGGGCTGAATGTCTTTCGGATCGAAGACCACGTAGTGAGCCACAAATAGATCCAGCTTGCCATCGCGGTTGTAATCGACCCACGTGCAGCCGCTGCCGAAGTGAACTCCCGGGCGCAGCAGTCCGGCCCTCTCCGTCGCATCGGAGAATGTGCCGTCGCCATTGTTGTGAAACAGAATATTGCTGCCCCAGCAGGTGATGAAGATATCGTCGAAGCCGTCGTTATCGTAATCGCCCAGCGTAACGCCGAAAGCCCAGACGCTGCGCCCAAGGCCGGCATGTGCGGTCACATCGGTAAACGTTCCGTCGCGGTTGTTCTTATAGAGCCGAATGGACGCGGTGGGCGGCGTTGGTCCCGTGCGCCGGCGGCCAGTCAGCATGAGGATATCGAGCCAGCCGTCATTGTCGTAATCCAGGAAGGCGACGCCACACCCGATGGATTCCATAATGTAGTCGGCCCTTCCCTCGTCGCCGAAGATCACGGGTGCGCGCAGGCCCGCCTGCGCCGCCACGTTTACGAAGCTGGAATGAAAGGGCAGGCCGGAGGGCTTTCCGCGGGGCGCTGGAGTCACATTGCGCGAAGCCATGCCGCCGAGTCTCTGGCCGGAAGCGGAGCGCAACACCGGAAGCGCGAGGCCGGGGATCGAAAGTAATTGGCGCCGAGTCATGGCGTATCAAAAGGATACCAATGGCCACGGGTGAGGTACAATCGGTGAACGGAATGACCCGCATCCGCCGCGTTTTTGCGGTCGTTACGATCTCGATCGTTCTGCCCGCCGCACGCGGAGACGATGCTGCCTTGCGCGATGCTGCGGCGGCGCTGCAGCGCGGCGATTACGCGCTTGCGGAATCCAAGGTGCACGCTGAACTGAAGATTCACCCGGCGGACCCGGAAGCTCTGAGTCTGCTGGGAATGGTCCTCGACGCCCGGAAAGAATTCAGCGAAGCGGACGCGCAGTATCGGAAAGCCATGGCGGCGGCGCCGCGGTCGGCGCCGGTACTTGGCAGATATGCGAATCATCTGCTCGCCGTCGGCGACGAAAATGGCGCCCACGATGCCTTCACCCAGGTACTCGCAATCGAACCCGCCGATCCCTATGCCAACCTCGCACTCGCGCGAATCGCATTGAAGATCAAAGACGCGCCGCACGCCAGGGAAGCTCTTGGCTATCTCGAACGCCTGCCCGCCGGCTTGCGCGATGCGCCCGAGGCGGCTGTACCGAGACTAATCGCGCTTGACCGCACCGGCGATAGACAAGCCGCCGATGCCTTGTTCACGCAACTGTCAAAGGCCACCCAGAACGACTCGAAGCTCAGTTCTTCCATTGGATGGACCCTGGCGCGCGCGGAACAGTATGCGCAAGCAGAGACGTTTCTGACGCACACTCTGGCGGGCAATGCAGCCGATTTTCAGGCGCTGTACGATCTCGGCGTGGTCGCCTTATATGCACAGGACTATGCCCGCGCGCGCGAAGTCCTCGAAACAGCCGTTCGCCAGCAGCCGGACAATGCCGACGTCCTGTACAGCCTGGCATTTGTTTACGATTCGCTGAAACAGCCGGAACCCGCTCTGCGCCTTCTGGCCGAGGCTGCGAAGGTGGCCCCGCGGCGCGCCGACGTGCAGCGGCTAATTGCCGTGATTACCGGCGAACTGCAGGCCAACGAGGACTCCGCCGCCGCTTGGGATCGTTACGCCGAACTCGCGCCCAACGACGACACGGCCAGGCGCGAGCGCGGGTTCGCCCGCATCCATATGCGACAGTTCGACGCGGGCATCGCGGATCTCGAATGGTATATCGCCCGCCATCCAGACGACCCGGTCGGCTATTACGAACTGGGTCTCGCGCAGAGCACGAATGATCCAACGCAAGGCCTTTCCAGCCTCGAGAAAGCCCTCCGGCTGAAGCCGGATTTCGTGGAAGCGCGCTCGGCTCGCGGCGCTCTGTACTATCTGCAAGGCAAGCCGGAGGCCGCCGTTCCCGATCTCGAAGCGGCTGCCGGCGCCCAGCCGGATAACGGTCTGATCCTGGACCGCCTGGGCCAGGCGTACCGCGCACTCGACCGCCTCGAAGATTCCATCCGCACGCTGCGGAAGGCGCACCAACTCGCTCCCGACGAACCGACCATCGTTCTTCACCTCGCCAACGCCCTCGCCGAGGCAGATCAGAGCGCGGAATCGGAAGCGCTCATGGGGCGCTATCGTCAAATGCGCCCGACGCAGGCGCCGCGCGACCTGATGCGCTATCTCAGCCTCACGCCGGAGCAGCAGCGGGCCGATTATCGCGAGCGCGTGGAGAAGGCGGTCCACGACGATCCCGGGGACGCCAATGCGCAGTTGCACTACCTAAAGCTCTCGCTGGAAGAAGGGCAGACCGATCAGGCGCTAGAAACGGCCGGCGTCATCGCGTCCATGAAGGCCGGCGCGGCCATTCTGGCGGATGCCGGCCGCTCGATGCTCGAAGCGGGGCAATTCGCGAGTTCGCGGGAGTTACTGGAAAAAGCTGCGGCCGTCGACCGTTCCGGCGGACTGGAACTGCCCCTCGCCATTGCCTCATTCCATTCCGCCGGCGCGCAGGATGGATTGAAGGCCTTGGAGCGAGTACCTGAGTCCTCCCGAAATGCCGACTATTACCTCGCGCGCGCGCAAATGCTCGATGCCTCGGGCAAAAGCGCGGAAGCCTTGGACGCTTTGGCCCGCGCTCACCGGGCCGCCCCCGATCGCACCGGGATTTACTGGCAGGAAGTGGTGTTCCTCAAGAGGGACGGCCGCAACAAAGACGCCCTGGAGTTGCTCGATAGCGCCGGGAATTCCCTGCCCCAGCAACCTTGGTTTCCCGTTCTTCGCGCCGCATTGTTGGAAGCCGGCGGTCAGACGGAACAGGCCCGGGCTTTGCTCGAAACAACGCGGCGGCGGTGGCCGGAAGTCGCCGCCGTCTGGGTCGCCGAAGGCATGATTGTGGCCGTGCACGGACCGGCCGTAGAAGCGCGGCGGCTGTTGGAAACCGCGGTTTCGCTGGGCGCTCACAGTCCGGAAATGTGGGCGTGTCTCGCTGACGTGACCTTGCGATCGGCGCCCGACCGGCTCGATGAAGCTAAACATGCGATCGCCGAGGCGTTGAAAGGAGCGCCTCGCGATCCCGCCATTCAGTCCGTGCAACGCCGCATCGAGGCGAACGACCGGAATCCCGAGAATCGACCGATCGAACCGGCAAGCCTGTTCTTCGCGCGGCTGCCCCAGGACTGGTGATTCGAGCCGATTACGGCCCGATGAGATTCCAGGACGCCAACTTTCGGCGCGCAAAGGGCTGCGCATACGCCGCGGGCACGCTGTGGGCAGTCGTCGCCGCGGCCCTCCGATAGAATTCAATCGCCCCAGCCCGGTCGCCCAGCGCTTCATACGTTCGTGCGATCAGGCATTGAATGAACGGATCGCTGCCTGACGCTCGGTTCAATGCGCTCAGAGCCTCTTCGTAGTCGCCCGAATAGAAAGCGATGTAGCCCTGGAGGTACGGAAAGTACTCTTCCTGGTCGGGAATGCGGCCACGGTCTAGAACAGACCGGGCTTTCTGGGCTTGCTTGCGGGCCTCGGCAATTCTGCCGCGCTGCGCCGCAATGCGCGCCTTGGCGTGCGCCAGGCGGAAGTCCCAAAGATCGGTTCGCGCTTGCGAAATGTTCGGTTCCTGCAGACCCTGATCGTGTCCTCTCTGGTACCACTCCCAGGCTCGATCCAAGTCGCCGGCGTCGAGGCACAATCGGCCGAGTTCATCCGCGACGTCGCCGGCATTCGGAAAATCGAGCGTTTCCACGTAAAACTCGAATGCGCGCTTCTCCAGCTTTTCAGCATTGCCGCAATCTCCCGCGAATCCGTATCCGATCGCCATGGCGCGCTCGGCGAGCGCTCTTTCCAATTGGGTTCGGCCGGCTTTGATTGCCGCCGCGAAATAGGGCTGTGCCTCCCGGTAACGGCCCATCAAATCCAGCGCGACCCCCGCGCCGTTGTTCGCCGCAACCGATTTTGGATCCGTCTGCAAAGCGGCTTCGAAGGCTGTCAGGGCTTCCTGAAAGCGCCCGGAGTTGATCAACTGCGCGCCCGTTGGCTGCCATCCGGCAACGGAGATTGCAGCGGCCCCAAGAATCGCCGGCAGACGCGCAACCTTTCCCATTTCGGAGCATCCCATCTAGGTGCGATTCTACTCGATTTCGAGTTTGATATTCTCAACAGAAGCCCAATGACACGCCGGCAGGTTCTCTCCGCGGCCGCCCTCGGGATCGTCCGTTCCCGCGTCGCCCTGGCGCAACAGTACAGCGGAATGGCCTCTGGAGGCATCGCGCCGGCGCCGCGCGGGAAACCATCCGGCCTGCCGTTCCACGCCGGATTCGTCAATGTCGCGGCCCAGGCGGGACTGCGCGCTCCCGTGATCTACGGCGATGAGGGCCATGTGGACTACATTCTTGACGCGATGGGATGCGGCGTGGCTTTTATCGATTACGACAACGATGGCTGGCTCGATGTCATAACCCTGACGGGCCGCCGCCGCAACGGACCAACGCCGGTAGACGCGACGATTCGTCTGTATCGCAATAATCGAGATGGCGCCTTTCGCGACGTAACGAGCCAGTCCGGGCTGGGCCGCGGCGTCTGGGCTGCCGGAATAACAGTCGGCGACTACGATAACGACGGCTTCGACGACGTTTTCATCACCTGTTGGGGCCAGAACATTCTGTTTCACAACAACGGCGATGGCACGTTCACGGACGTCACCGCAAAGGCCGGCTTGATCCATCCCGGGATTCGTTACGGCACCGGTTGCACATGGGTCGACTACGACCGCGACGGCAGACTGGACCTCTTCGTCAATCACTACGTCGCTTTCGATCCGGACAAGGTCCCGGTTCGAGGGACCAATCCCACGTGCAATCGCGGCGGAGTGCCCGTGTTCTGCGGGCCGGGCGGCCTTCCGCAGGAACGCTGTCGCCTCTATCGCAACAATGGGGACGGCACCTTCACGGATGTCAGCGAGCGTTCGGGAATTCTCGCTGTCACTCCGAACTACCCTTTAACCGCGGTGGCGGCCGACTTCGACGGAGATGGATGGCCGGATATCTATGTCGCCTGCGACACAACGCCAAGCCTCTTGTTCCGGAATAATCGCGACGGCACGTTCACCGAGCGCGGTTTCGAAAGTGGCGTTGCCTTGAACGAGGACGGACGCGAACAGGGCGGCATGGGAATCGGCGTCGGCGACTTCGATACCGACGGTTATCTCGACATCTTCAAGACCCACTTCAGCTCAGACACGCACGTGCTCTACAAGAACAATGGAAACGGCTCCTTCCGCGATGCGACCACGCGGGCGGGGCTGAGGGTGGAGACGCGGTTCGTCGGTTGGGGCGCCGCCATACAGGACTTCGATAATGACGGCCTGCCGGAGATCTTTTTCACCACTGGCATGGTCTATCCGGAGGTGGAAGCGGCCGATCCTGGCGCTCCATACAAGACTCCCAGTGTGATTTTTCGGAACCTGGGGAGCGGCAAATTCGAAGAGATCCTCGGCCTTGCCGGGCCGGCGATGAGCGAGTTGCACTCCAGCCGCGGCGCCGCGTTCGGAGACTTCGATAACGACGGCGACATCGATATTCTGATCATGAATATGAACGAGCCACCGTCGCTGTTCCGCAATGACCTTAGCGGAACCAATCACTGGCTGAAGGTATTGCTCGTCGGAGTGGAGTCGAACCGCAGCGCGATCGGAGCGCAAATCGTCGCGACGTATGGCGGGCGGAGGCAAGTCCAAGCGGTGTTGGCGCAGTCCTCGTACCTCTCCGCAAACGATCGGCGGATCCACTTTGGTCTCGGGGCGGAACTGTCCGCAAACCTGGAAATCCGGTGGCCCAGCGGAAAACGGGAGGAGATTGCGGACGTAGGCGCGAACCAATTGGTTGTGATTCGCGAAGGTTCGGGGATTGTGCGGCGCGAGAATTTCCCTCGGGCGGCTCGGGCCGGGTCGGCGTAATGCGAATTACACTTGCGACTGTCTCAATCGGCATTGGCATCGTCGCGTCGACCGCTCGGGCCGCGGCGGGCAACGCTTACGTGGATTCGGCTGTCTGCGGCCAGTGCCACGCCGACAAGGCCCGGACGTACCTCCAGACTGGCATGGGGCGATCCTTCTACCGGCTCACCGCGGAAACGGCGGTCGAAAACTTTAAGTCCGGCCTCCCGTTCTATCACCCCGCATCTGACGTCTATTTCAACGTGCTGGCGCGCGGAGGGAAATACTTCCAGCGGCGCTGGCAGATCGGCTTCGATGGGCGGGAAACCAACGTCGAGGAAAAACAGATCGATTTCGTTCTCGGTTCCGGCAATCATGCGCGCACCTATCTGCACCTCACCGGCCGGGGCGCGTTGCAGCAGTTGCCTCTTGGCTGGTACTCGGAAAAGGGCGGCTATTGGGGGATGAATCCGGGTTACGACAGAGCCGATTACCAGGGATCCACTCGCCCGATTCACTATGAGTGCATGTTCTGCCATAA
Source organism: uncultured Solibacteraceae bacterium (assembly GCA_964457555.1). Taxonomy (GTDB): domain Bacteria; phylum Acidobacteriota; class Terriglobia; order Bryobacterales; family Bryobacteraceae; genus BOG-224. The sequence continues at coordinate 77,914 of CAYWHA010000018.1, read as the reverse complement.
CGCCTATCCGCGCATCCCGGAGGGAAGTGACGAGCCGGCGGCGGAGGCCCGGTATATCGAACCGATCCCTCAGGGAATCGATTGCCAGAGATGCCACGGACCCGGGCGGCAGCACGTGGAAGCCGCCGAAAGAAAAGACGCCACACCCCAGCAGATCCGCGCCGCGATCGTGAATCCCGCGCGCTTGAGCCAGGAACGGGAGATGGAGGTCTGCCTTCAGTGTCATCTCGAAACCACAAGCCGCCCCCTGCCGCACTCCCTGCAGCGCTTCAACCACGGTCCTTTCTCGTACATACCCGGCCAGCCTCTCGCCGGCTTCCGCCTCTCGTTCGACATGACGCCGGGCAAGAACGCGGATTTTCAGGTCGATCATGCCGGCTATCGTTTGCGCCAGTCGGCGTGTTTTCTGAAAAGCGCCGGAAAGCTCCGCTGCACCACCTGTCACGATCCTCACGCCATTCCGCGTGGAGAGAGCGCGGCGGCGCATTACAACGCCGCCTGCCAAAGCTGCCACCAGGTTTCGGCGCAAACGCGGGTCGAACATTCCGCCGGCGCGAACTGCGTCGCGTGTCACATGCCGAAACGCCGGACCGACGATGCCGTTCACATCGTCATGACGGACCACCGGATTGTTCGGGTGAAACCGGCCGGAGACCTGCTCGCGGAGAAGACCGAGATTCATGAATCTCCGGCGGCCGAATATCGCGGCGAAGTCGTGCCCTACTTGCCGCCGGCGCTGGCGCCGAACTCCGATGATCTGCTGTACGGCGCATTGGCCCAGATCGCGGATCGAAGCAATCTGGACGCCGGCCTGAACCGGTTGGCCACTTTGATCGGCCGTCTTCACCCCGTTCAGGCTGGTTTTTATGCGGGCCTCGGCGAAGGATACCGGTCTGCCGGCGATATGCCGAGAGCGATCGCATCGTATGAAGAAGCCGCGCGGCGCGCGCCGAATTCGGAAATCGTCCAGCTCGAACTGGGTAATGCGCTCATGGAATCGAAAGAGTGGGCCAGGGCCGAGGCGGCCTTTCGCACGGCAACAAGACTCCGGCCGGACGATGCGGCCGCCTGGGGGCTGCTCGGTTGGGTCCTCTGGCAGCAGGACAAGGCAGCCGAAGCAAAGAGCGACCTGGAAAAGGCCATCGAACTCAATCCCGAAGCCGCCGACGCGCACAACTACCTGGCTTCGCTGCTGATGGGATCGGGGGATGCCCCGGGCGCGGATGAGCAGTTCCGCGCTGCGCTCGCGATCGACCCCGGAGTTGCCGAGTGGCAGACGAACCTCGCCATGCTGCTGGCCTTGCGAGGCCAGTCGGCGGAAGGCCGCGAACATTTCGAGCGTAGCATTCGGCTGGACCCGGCATACGTTCCGGCGCGCTTGAATTACGCCCGGCTACTTGCCAACCTGAGTGATTTCGACGCCGCGGAACAGGAGGTTAAGGCCGCTCTGACGTTGGACCCGAAGCTGGCTCCAGGGCACGAGCTGTGGGGATCGGTGCTTTCAGCCAAAGGCGATTTTGCCGGCGCCAAACGTGAACTCAATATCGCCTTGAGCCTCAATCCCAATTCCGGCCGCGCGCATTACGAACTGGGCGTGGTGTTGAGCCAGTCCGGCGACTCCGCGGGAGCTATCGAGCACTTGAAGATGGCTGCGCGCGATGCCGATCCGAACATCGGCGCAGCCGCAAACGAGATGCTCCGCCGGTTGCGACCTTAGCGAGAGTTGCGCACGACACCGGCTTCACCGTCGTCAACTGCCACCGCTAGCGCCTGCATCAAGGTTCCTCCGATTTCTGAACGACACCGACGCGAGCCATGCCACCGTACGCACAAGGTGACCAAGGTGCGAACCTGGCTGGCGCGCCATCCTCGGTACCACACTTCACGCCGACCGGCGGAAGGTGGCTGAAGCGTCCATTCCGGAATGGGTGTGAGGCGTCACGGTGAGGTCCGGCCGGCCAACTTCCAGTTGGGCGCGTCTTAACCGTTGGGCGCACGCTACGCCAACGGCGTCGGACGCCTTGCGACGCAATGTTATACTCAGCCGTACTCATGAGGCGTCTGTAGCTGGTCACGCGAAACCTGCACCCCTATCTGGGATTGTTCATCAACCCCTTCGTGCTGGTGTTCGCGGTCAGCGCAGTCTTGCTGGTACACGGTTGGGTTCCAGCGGCCGCCCCAGAGCCCGCACTCCGCGCGGCCAGCGGCCTCCAATTTCCTGCGGGTCTGGATCGCCTCTCGGGCCGCGATCTCGTGAATGCTGTCCGCGCGGTGCTGGACTTGATCGGTGTGAGCGACCGGGGGGGGTAGCAGAGGCAGCGGTCCTGCGGCGACGCCGATCTCCTCGGCCAGGCTGAACCCTGTCAATAGGACATTCTTAGTTTGCCCAAATAGGACATTATCATTTTGCCGCGACAATTGCTCCGAGGTGCTACCTCATTGCGCCCGCGCGCGAAGCTATGATATGCCTAGTCTTACAACCCCGTGAGTGGAGGCTTCAATGAGCTCTGAGTTTTCGAGACGACACTTTTTCTATGGCTCCGTCTTAGCCGGCGCCGTTCCGGCGGGAGGTTTTGGCAGCACGCCGTCGTTGACGGCTGCGGGTTTTAAATCGTACATCGAGAAGCTCAACATCGCCTCGATCGGCGCGGGTACAAGATCGCAGGCAATCCTGCCGGGCGCCGGAGTCACTGAAAACATCGTGGCCATTTGCGATGTGGACGAGGTGCGCGCCGCTCGCACCTTCGGGATGTACCCCAACGCGACGAAGTACAAGGATTACCGCAAGATGCTCGACAAGGAGGACAAGAACATCGACGCGGTGATGATCGCCACTCCCGACCACAACCACACTCCCACCGCCCTGCTTTCCATGCAGCACGGAAAGCACGTGTACTGCGAGAAGCCGCTCAACCGGACCTTCTGGGAAGCGGAATTGATGGCGCAGGCTGCGGCGAAGTACAAGGTTGCCACGCAGATGGGCAACCAGGGCTTCAACCATGAAGCTCTCAAGACAGCCTGCGAGATTCTCTGGTCGGGCGACATCGGCGAGGTCCGCGAAGTGTATGCCTGGACAGGCGGTATCTACGGCGGCCAGCCCCAACTTCCAGAGACCGGTCCGGCAAAGGAAGACGTCCCGGACACGCTCGATTGGGACCTGTGGCTGGGCCCCGCGGCGCCGCGCGACTTCAACCACCTGATGACGAACCAGTGGCGCGCCTTCCAGGATTTTTCTACCGGCGGATCGCTCGGCGACTGGCTGGTTCACAACCTCGGTCCGGCGCACATGGCGCTGCAGCTCGACAAAGCCCCGTTGATCAGCGTCGAGGCTGTGACCGTGGAGGGCAAGAACCAGTGGCTCTGGCCGAATAGCGACCACATCGTCTTCGAGTTCCCCGCCCGCGGCAGCATGCCCCCCGTGACCATCCACGCCTATCAGAACATGCGCGGCGACGAGTTCAAGAACCCCGATGGGATGAAAGAAGGCGACCGGCTCTTCCCGGCCATGGGCAACCTGGCCACCGAAAAGAACCGCCCGTTCCAGGAAACCGGCGACGGCATGCTCCAGGTCGACGGCTTGGGAGCGGACGGCAAGCCTGTCCCGCGCGCCGGCGGCGGCGGTGGCGGTTTCGCCGGCCGTGGTCCCGGCGCTGCGGGCGCTCCTGGTGGCCGCGCTGGCGTTCCGGGCGCTGCCGGCGCTCCAGGTGCTGCCGACGCTGCGGCCGGCCGCGGCGGGTTTGGCGGAGGCCGCGCCAACATGCCCGGCATGCCCGACGCCGCGCATCGCGCCCCGGGCAATGGATCGGTCTTCGTCGGATCGAAAGGCGTCATGGCCACCGTTTCCCGTGGCGAGGGAGTCTGGCTGCTGCCCAACTCCCGATGGGCCGAATACAAACTCCCTCCGCAGTTACTCCAGCGCGGCATCAACCACCAGCAGGACTGGGTTCGCGCATGCAAGGGCGGCCCGGCTGGCGTGTCCGAATTCGCCGTCGCCACCAAATACATCCAGTGGCTGTGCCTCGGCGCCATCGCCTCGCGCGTTCCCGGCAAGCTCCTGTGGGACGCCAAGAACCAGCGCTTCTCCAATAACGAGGAAGCCAACAAGTACCTCAAACCGTACATGCGCAAGGGCTGGGAATTCAAGGTATAGTCAGGCTGCTGAAAAAGGCAATTAGCCGCGGATAGACACGGATAAACTCGGATAAGTGCGGTTCCTGGGCGACGACCATTGCGTGACGGGCCCGAACCGGTTGGCGCGCCCCAAATTGAAGCGCGAAAGACAGGAGGAGCAGGACAAACAGACGTCGCCTGACGCCGATCTTTACCAAACCGAGCCGTGCGACAAGAAAGCAAACCGAAGCGGCGTGAAAGCGCCGGGCTGCGGGGAGGGCGACGGCGGGAAGGCTGCGGCAATGGCGGAGGCGCAAGTTGGGAGCAGCGCCGGGCGCCGGCGCAGAATGGCGGAGCGGCGAGGGGGACCGGTCAGGACGGCGCTTCCCACGACTCCGTTTGGGGCCAACCATGGGCGATTGGATCGGCGAAAGGGAAGAGGTGTTCGTAGAATGCACTGAAAAGACGAGACTTCCCAGTTTTGGATTACCCTGGCAGGGCGAAATTGAAGCTCGGCGGACCCGAGAGACGGCTCCAGCGAAAAACAGCCGCCTGCTTGTATGAGAAAATACCGACGCCGAGGGCGACTGCATGTACAATCTACGATGCCAGGAGGAGGAATCCGACGACCCTAACTGAGTTCAGTTCGCGCCGCATGCGCATGGAGGGTACGCCTTGACCCCTACCTATGCCGTCCTGAGTGGATTTCGTGGCCGCGTCCTTTGCTCTGTTACGCTGGTCCTGCTCGCGCCGGCAGGGGCTGCGCCACAACAGGAAGAAGCGAAAGAGGCCCTGGCGGCCAGTGCTCGCAACTTCAAGTTTCAGATGATCTACTACCCCGAAACAGCCGAGGATTCGAGTCAGTTTACGGAGCCGCACTCGATCGACGATGCTGGCGTGATTGTGGGGGACATTCACAGACACGCGAAGGGATGCGACAGCACGGACTGTGGCGAGCAGGCATTTATTTACGAACACGGAAAGTTCACGATCGTCGCGGGGCCGCTGTATAAGGGCAACTTCACGAAAGCCATCGCGATTAATAATCGCGGCCAGATACTCCTCGTGCAGGACACCCAAAGCTCTGGAGGCGCCCCCCAATACTTCCTCTACGACTTGGCCCTGCGCACGTTCAGTCCGGTCGGCGCTTTCGTGCAGGTCGCCGGCGCGCCCAACAAGATCCGGCTGACGCCCATCACGGGATTCAACGACGAAGGACAATTCGTTGGGAACTTCCGCCTCCGCAATCAACAGTACGGCGGCTATGGGACACTTTCCATCGGGCCGCCCGGGTCTACTGCCCCCCCCGGTGATCCGGGCAATTTCACCCAAATTGAGTGCCCGGAAGGCCGAGCCATGAACGCCACCGGCATCAATAACCGCGGGCAGATCACCGGGTCCTGCGAGTCCACGCCCAAACGGCCGGTCCGCAGCGGTTTCCTCTATAGCAAGGGGTCCGTGACGGTGTTCGATTTCCCGGGGGCCTCTCTTACGCGCGGCAACGGCGTCAACGACGCGGGCGTTATCGCGGGCGAGTATACCCTGGCACCTCGCCATGCCGGATCATGGCCGGTAACGGGGTTCGCCTACGATGGCTCGCAATTCACTCCCGTAGTAGCGCACGGCGGCGACCACGGTCTCCTGTCGGCTGCCAAAGCCATCAATAACAAAGGGCAGATTGCCGGAATGGATGGCGAAGTCAACCACGGTTTCATTGCTACCGCTACCTCCGCCAACCCTCTTCGGCTTTCCGCCGGCCCACGATGAGGCTGGCCCGCGGATGCGGAACGTCGCCGTGGCCGCCGGCCAGCTCCTCGCTCCGCCGTACGAAGCCTGGATCGCCGCGGACCGGCTCTGGGGCGGCGTGCGGGCGCTGATCGCGGAGCTTCGAAAGGAGGGTCGCGTTCGCGCTCGAAGAAGTGCCGACGGCGACCATTGCGGCGGATGATCGGGTATTGTGTGAAAAGGGGTCAGCCGGCGGACCCAGGAATCTCATCGGTCCAGACCCTGAAGGATTCGAGCGTATAGGGTCCGAACGTAGTGGCGATTGCGACGTCGGATGCATCGCGGCCTTGCGCCATCAGGATGCGCCCCGTGCGCGGCACATTGTTACGAGGGTCGAAAAGATGCCAGCGGCCTCCGATCCAGGCCTCGAACCACGCCGCGAAATCCCCCACGGCGTAAGGCGGCGGCGTTCCGGCATCGCTCAGGTACCCGGTACAGTATCGAGCTGGAATATTCATCGAGCGGCAAAAGGCGATAGCCAGATGTGCGTAGTCGCGGCACACGCCGGTACGTTCGTTGAAAGCCTCGGCGGCGCCGCGGGTGGCGCGGGCGGTCTGGTAGTTGAAGGCAATATGGTTATGCACGTAATCGCAGATTGCCTGGACGCGCGGATACCCTGGCGCCACTTGGCTGAAGAGCTGCCAAGCCGTCGGGGACAACAAATCGGTTTCGCAGTAGCGGCTGCCCAGCAGGAACGCGAGGGTTTCTTCGGGCAGATCCTGTACGGAGTCCTGCCCGGCGGTGGGGACAATCTCATCCGGCTGGCCGTTATCCCGGATCACGCCGTCGGCGCTCAGGCGGAGGCGGCCCGCGGGCGCGAGGAGACGATGGCACCGGTTTCCGAAGGCGTCGCGATAGGGTACGACCGGAACGGCCGGTTCGACGGTAAGAAGATCCGGAACAATGATGTCGGCGGCGCGTGAATCGTGAATATTCACTACGAGAATGATGGGAGTGGCTTGTGGAAAGCTATAGATCAGTTCGTAACCGGTTCGGAATTGCATAAAAAAGCGCCTTAATCCGCAGCGCGTCCGGCTCACCCTGCCGGCGACACTGCAACGGAAACGTCGATGACTTGTTGGCCGCCGCCCACAGCCACGCCTGTAACCGGCGCCACGTCGGAATAATCGCGGCCCCAGGCCAGCGTCACGTGAGTCCCGTTGGCCAGTTGGTCGTTGGTAGGGTCCAGGTCCAGCCAGCCGAATCCCGGGAGGAATACGGCGACCCACGCGTGGGACGCCTGGCCGCCCACCGAATCGCGGCTGATCAGGTAGCCGCTCACGTATCGCGCCGCCAAGCCCAGCGACCGCAGGCAAGCGATCATGAAATGTGAGAAATCCTGGCAAACTCCTCGCTTCGATTTGAGCACCTGATCCACCGAAGTCGCCACCGTGGTGGCTTGCTGGTCGTACTGGAATTCCGTGTAGATGCGATGGCACAAGTCTGCGGCGGCATCGAGCAGCGGCCGGCCCTCGGTGAAGGACGGCGCGGCGTACGCGGCGTACTCCGGCGAGGGCGCAATACGGGGCGACGGGAAAACGAACTGGTACGCTTCGATGGCGTCGCCGCCGGCATGAAGCCACTGGTCGCCACGAGCCATCTCCCACGCCGGCGTCAGGCTGGGTTCGAGCGAGTCGTCCGCTTCCACTTCAATCAGAGTGCTCGCCGAAATCGTCAGGTCCCGGTGAGGTTCGTGGATCGAAAAATAGGTCACGTCGTTGCCAAAGTAGTCCTTGTGACTGAAAGTTGCCTCCGGCATCGGAACGATGGAGAGGTCGTGGTCCAGCACCCGCTGTCTCGGGCCGGCGCGGGGCGCTAGCCGCACTTCCATGTGGCAGATGGAGACCGGATCGCTATAGCGGTAAGTCGTTGTGTGAGAAGCGCGCAGGGTCATGACGAAGCCTAGGGAACGGAAAACTGCCGGGAAGCGGCCGCTTGATTGAAGTATTCACGCGTGAGGGCTTCGGTCAGCGACCGGAGATCCGCGCCGACGCGATTCAACAGGTCTTTAAGATTGGCGCGCGAGCCCTCCATGCCGGCGCTCATCAACTCGCCGGCTTCCGCCAGTTGGACGGCGGTAAGCAGCGATATCGCAATGCGCGCTTCCGGCGCGCGGCGGCTCGGTCCCTGGCTTCCTGGCAGCCGTTCGATGTGTTCGCGCAACCGCGTCAGTTGATATGCCACTGAACGCGGATTGGCCTCGTCGAGGAGCAGCAAATCGAGCGCCAGGTCCGGCTGCATGGATGTGAAATAGCGCGAGCGATAGGTGATCGAGCTGTCGGCAATCTCGAGCAGCGCCTCCAGTTGGCCGTTGTCGGCGTCGCATTCGGAAGCCAACCCATAACGGATCAGGTCCACCATTTGCGCGGCGCGCTCGATGCGCCGGCCCATATCCAGAAAGCGCCAGCCATCGCCGCGCGTCATGCTCTCCATCACCATGCCGCTGAACGCCGCGAGGGTGGCGATAGCCCGGTCGAGCAGCGCCTGCGCGCTGCCGATGCGGATGGGTTCGGGGGGAGGGGGCGCGGACAATTGCAGGTCGAGTTGGTTGATGACGCGCCACGCGTCGGCGGAAATCCGGTCTCGCAACAGCCATCCCACGCGGCGTATCCGGCGGACATTGGATGGAAGACTGTTGCGCGCCTCAGCGTCGTAAATCATGGCGAGCACGTCGCGCTCCAGGCCGCCAGGACCGTGGTTCGACGGCTTGACCTCCTGGCGAATGTACCCGAGGCCCATTAGAATTCGCCTGCAGATTGCCACTCCCGCCATGGCCGTCAAGTCCGATTCCTGGAACAACCGGGGCAAAATGGCGCGCGCGATGCGCACCGCCGGCTCCACGCGTTCCGCGTACCGTCCCAGCCAGAAAAGATTATCGGCTGCGCGGCTGGGCAGGTCGAAGGTGGCCCGGCTGACGTCCATTCGCGCCGCGGCATGCGGCAGCAGGCTTAACTGCGAGGTGGGCCCGCCCCCTGGGACCCAGGTGTCCTTGCTGCCGCCGCCGCTCTGCATGGATGCCACAAGGCTGTCGAGCGACGTGGTTACGCGCGCCAGCCCGCCGGGCATCACGCTGTAGGTTCCCGCCGACGCAACCGCGTAGACCCGTAGGACCAGGTGGCGCTGGCTGAGTTCTCCGTTTTCCCAAACCGGAACCGTGGATAAGGCCACCTGTTCCTGTGCGACGTAAGCGCCCGGGGCCGCCCGAATTCTGTCGATCCACGCCGCCGTCTCCTCCCCGCTTAGCCGCGACCCAAAAACCGGCTGCACGCCCGGCGAAGGAAAGGCCGGCTTGATTACCAGCCCGGACAGGTTTTGGACCACATAGTCGAGGGCCGGCTCTTCGCCGCACCACCACGTGGCCACGGCCGGCATCTTCAACTCTTCGCCCAGGATGCGGCGGCACAAAACAGGCAGGAAGCTTGCCGGCGCGGCCGATTCCACCAGGCCGGAGCCGAGAGCGTTGGCAACGGATACGGTTCCCGAACGAACCGCCTGCATGAGTCCCGGAGTCCCCAAGATGGAGTCGGACCGCAGTTCCAGGGGGTCGCAGTACGTATCGTCCTGCCGTCGCACGATCAAGTCCACCTGCCGAAGCCCCCCCAGCGTTTTCAGAAACACGCGGTTGTCGCGCACGGTCAGGTCGGCGCCCTCCACCAGCGTATAGCCCAGGTACCGGGCCAGAAAGGCGTGCTCGAAATATGTTTCGTTATACGGCCCCGGCGTGAGCACCACGACGCGCGGATTCTCGTTGCGGCCCGGCGCCAGCGAACGCAACGCTTCCTTATACGTTTGGAAGAAATTGGCAAGACGCCGAATGTGAGCGCCACGAAAGATGTCCGGCAGCACACGGGCGGAGACCAGGCGGTTTTCGAGGGCATACCCAGCGCCCGAAGGGGCCTGCGTGCGATCGGCAATCACCCACCAGGAGCCGTCGGAGGAACGGGCCAGGTCCGCCGCATAGATGTGCAAGTAGACATCGCCGGGCACGCGCACGTGACAGCAGGGCCGCAGAAACGCAGGATTCGGGAACACCAGTTCCGGCGGCAGGCCGTCGCCCAGCAGTTTCTGGGGCCCGTAAAGATCCGCGAGAATCGTGTTCAGCAGCGTGGCGCGCTGAGTGATCGCGGCTGCAATGGACGCCCATTCCGCCCCGTCGAGGACCCAGGGCAGCGGATCTAGCAGCCAGGGCCGGACTGCGTCTTGCGGATCGCTGTAAACATTGTAAGTGGTGCCGTTTTCGTGGATAATGCGCCGGCCTTCCTGCCAGCGGCGCGCGAACTCGGCCTCACCCATGTGTTCGAGCGGCTCCACAAGAGGCCGCCAATGCGGGCGCACATTGCCGTCCGCGGCCACCATCTCGTCGTAGTAGGCGGGATTCGGCTGGTATAGCCAGTTTGGATTCACCTCCTCCGGCGTGGCAGTGTTTAAGTTAATGGACAATCGAGCATCCCCTGCGAGGCGCTATCCGCATATTCTTACACATCGGTTCGCGTTTCATGAGTACTAACCGGTACCACAGGGGCGCCGCAGGTCAAGCGTGAGCGGGAACTGCGGGTTTTCCTCCAGCGGCGGAGCAGCCACCGGCCCAGTGGTGGAGCTAAACGGGAAGAACCGGGCCCCCCGGCGGCCTTCGGCTTCGTTGGCGTTCACGGGGAAGGTCGTATAATTGCGCCCGCCTGGATGCGCCACGTGATAGGTACAGCCGCCCACCGAACCGCCGGTCCACTGATCGATAATATCGAAGACCAGCGGTGAATGGACCGGGATAGTGGGGTGCAGGCATGAGGGCGGCTGCCAGGCCCGGTAGCGCACCCCCGCCACCCATTCCTCCTGCGTGCCGGTGGCGTGCAGTGGCACGCGCCGGCCGTTGCAGGCCACCACAAAACGATCGCCGCACAGCCCCATCGCGGTGACTTGCAGGCGCTCCACGGAGGAGTCCACGTAGCGCGCCGTGGCGCCTCCGGCCGGCTCCTCCCCCAGCACGTACCATGGCTCGGTGGCTTGGCGGAGATCCAGGCCGATCCCCATATGGCTCACGCGGCCCAGGACAGGGTAACGGAATTCGAAGTGGGGTGCGAACCACTCCGGATCGAAGGCATAGCCGGCGCGGCCCAAGTCGTCCAACACCTCGCGGAAGTCCAACCGGATGAAGTGGGGTAGCATGAAGCGGTCGTGAAGCTGCGTGCCCCAGGCCACCGGGGGGCGCTTATAAGGCTGCTTCCAGAACCACGCTACCAGCGCGCGCACCAGCAACTGCTGGGTAAGGCTCATGCGCGCATGTGGCGGCATCTCGAAGCCGCGCATCTCCAGCAGGCCGAGCCGGCCGGTTGCCGTGTCGGGCGAGTAGAGCTTGTCGATGCAGAATTCTGCCCGATGCGTGTTGCCCGTGCCGTCCACCAGGATGTGGCGAAAGATCCGGTCCACCAGCCAAGGGGGACAGTCTCCATCGCCGGGATTAGGAATCTGCGCGAACGCAATTTCCAGCTCGTACAGACTGTCGCGGCGAGTCTCGTCGATGCGCGGCGCCTGACTTGTGGGACCGATGAACAAACCGGAAAACATGTAGGAGAGCGCGGGATGGCGCAGCCAGTAACCCACCATGCTGCGCAACAGATCGGGACGCCTCAGGAAAGGGCTGTCTGCCGGCGTGGACCCCCCTAGTACGAAGTGATTGCCGCCGCCCGTGCCGCTGTGCCGTCCATCCAACATGAATTTCTCGGCGCCCAGCCGCGCCAGCCGGGCCTCCTCATACACTCCCGTGGTGTTGGCCACCAGTTCCCCCCAGTCGTGCGATGGATGGATATTCACCTCGATCACGCCCGGATCGGGCGTGACGCTCAACCGGTTGATGCGTGGATCCTGGGGCGGCGGATACCCTTCTATCGCCACGGGCATGCCCAGGTGGGCCGCCGTGTCCTCGATGGCGGTGATTAGTTCCAGGTAGTCTTCTAACTTCTCGAGCGGCGGCGCGAATACGTATAGGCGCCCTTGGCGCGGTTCCACGCACAGCGCCGTGCGCACCACCCAGTGCGCCGATTCGCCGGCCGCCGGCGCGCGATCGCGGCCGCGGCCTCTCTGCAGAACGGGGTCGGGCGGCGGCACGCGCCCCGGCAGGGGCAATTGTCCCCGATCGGCCATCGGGTCGATTGGCAACGGCCGCGGCGCTTCCGAAGACGCCACCCAAGGCAAACTCGCCAGCGGCAGGCGCAATCCGATCGGAGAATCACCCGGCGCCAGAAACAGCCGTTGTCCCCGTAACATCCACAGCCCCGTCTGCCACTCCGGCCCGTTTTTCCCCTCGGCCCGCTCCAGCGGCAGAACGAAGCCGGTGGGCTGATTGAGGCCCCTCTCGAATACCCGCCGCAACCGCTCGCGCTCGCCCGGATCCTCCAGGTGGTTGTCCACCGGATCTACGTTCACCGGCAACTGCCGCTCCTTTTGCAGGTAGTAAAGCGGGTCTTCAAACGCCGGATTCGCGTACGCCGGATCGATGCCCAGGCGCGCCGCCAGCGTTTCCGCGAAGCGCTGCGCGTCCAGCGGTCCGAATTGCGATTCCTCCTCCGGATTGGCCAACAGCTTCCGGTCGTGCCACATGGCGATGCCATCCTTGCGCCACCAGCAGTTCAGCGCCCAGCGCGGCAGCGCCTCGCCCGGGTACCACTTGCCCGTTCCGAAATGGACCAGCGCCCCGGGTGCGAAACGCGCCCGCAGACGGTCCAGAAGCTGCCCCGCCAGCCTGCGCTTCTCCTCTCCCAAGGCCGTAAAGTTCCACTCCTCTCCATCCATATCGTCGATGGAGACCAGCGTCGGTTCTCCGCCCATCGTCAGCCGTATGTCGTTCGCCCGGATCTCGGCGTCCACCTGCCGTCCCAGAGCGTCGATGCGCTGCCATTGCGCCTCCGAGTACGGAAGCGTTACGCGCGGATCTTCATGGATCCGCGTGACCGATATCTCGTGGACGAACTCCACCTTGCAGACGCCCACGGAACCGCTCACCGGCGCGGCTGAGGCCGGCTCGGGCGTCGCCGCGAGCGGGATGTGGCCCTCCGCCGCCAGCAGGCCTGAGGTCGGATCGAGGCCGACCCAGCCCGCGCCGGGAAGGTAGACCTCCGCCCACGCGTGCAGGTCGGTGAAATCGCGATCCGGCCCTTCCGGCCCCTCGATCGGCTTCACATCGGATTTGAGCTGAATCAGGTAGCCGGAAACGAACCGCGCCCCCAACCCCAGGTTGCGCAGAACTTGCACCATCAGCGCGGCCGAATCCCGGCACGATCCGCTGCCCAGTGTCAGCGTTTCTTCACACGTCTGGATGCCGGGTTCCATGCGGATGACGTACCGGACCATCCCCTGGAGACGCTGGTTGAGAGCCACCAGGAAGTCCATCGAACGTTGCGGAGCGAGATTGATGGCATCGAGAAGCGACCGCAGCATAGGGCCGGCGGGCTCGGGGGTCGTATAGGGATCCAGTTCCTTGCGCTGCGAGTCCGCATAGCGGAACGGAAACTTTTCGGCGTAGCCTTCCAGAAAAAAGTCGAAAGGATTGACCACTGTCATGTCCGCCACCAGCGCCACCTCGATGGAGAAATGCTTCACTTGATCCGGAAAAACCAGGCGGGCCAGGTAATTGCTCTGCGGGTCCTGCTGCCAGTTGATGAAGTGCCCCGAGGGTTCGATCTTGAGTGAGTACGCAGTGATTGGCGTGCGGCAATGCGGAGCGGGCCGCAGTCGAACGATCTGCGGCGAAATGGCGACCAGCCGGTCATATTGGTAGTCGGTCTTGTGGTGCAGCGCGACGCGTATCGGCATGTTCGGTCTTTGCGATGGGATTGAAAGGGACGAATACGTGGTCCATGAGGCGCGCAAGCGCCCTGCCGGCGGCCTCGCTCCGGCGCCTCCCTCCAGCTTAATACACTGTCGTCGACCTGTAACGGCGCTTGCGCCACGCCAGCGGCGGCTCCGGTTACAGTCATATTACTGGCAACGTATTATTCCTGACAAACATAGCGGGCAACGCCTTGTAGAGGCCCATAATTAGACCTAAACTGACCCCATGGTATTAAATAGCAGCAGCGCTTTGTGCGAGGTCGCCGGCGGGGAGGCTTATGACCGCGGCATCGCCCGACGCGATCGGGATTACAAGGACGCGGGATCGCTTGATGCGCTTCCGAGTCCACCGATTCAGGCGCAAATTGTCGGACGGGCCAACGATCGCTTCTATGCTCAGAAAGGCGCGGAAAGTACCTTGTACGTCCTGCCTAAAGCGGCGTTCGTGACCATGGGCAAAGCCATTCTGTCGGATTGCAGGGGACTGGCGGACGTGTGGATTCCATGTCCTCAGCGAGCGCCGGAGTATCTCGGCGGCGTTTCCTCCGTTACCATCCTCGGTTTCAGCGGACGTGAAGAAGACCGCCGCTGTGAGCAAGTGAACTGCACCGACTGCAGGCATCACGAGTGCATAGCTTACAACGGTCCGCAAGGACACGGCGCTCCGTCCCGGCACACACTTTCGCCACGCGGAAAAGTGGCGAGCGCATGGACTCTTCCAGAGTCTTGTTGAAAGGTGAAGCGGGTTCCGAGCGGGTTTCAGTTGATCGAGATCCGAGCGGTGCCCGGTGCGCGGATCCTGATTTTGAATCGATCGGTTCGGTCGCGCTGGCGCATGGCTCCCGCGCAGGAGCGAATTTTAAAGAGCTCGCTAAAGTCGTGGTTTTGAGGTGAGGGAAACTCGCTGTAAGTTATTGGCTCCTCAGGTAGGACTCGAACCTACAACCCTTCGGTTAACAGCCGAAACAGAGGTGATTTGCCGCGTTTTGCCCTCCTTTGCTTTCACTTGCTGATTTGAGCCTATCCTCCATTCTCCCAGCGATTTGCGAGTTGCTCACACTTGCCTCGGCTGGTCCGACATTGCCGGCTGCTGGTGCGCAGAATAGGCAAGAAATAGGCAAGGTGCTGTCATCGCGGATCGCCGGCGCGTGGGCAAAGACTCTCGGAATTTGTAATAACCCCACCTCACGCGTTACCTATATTTCGTCTGCGACATCCAGCGCGGGCCGGCTCGCCCTCAATCGTTCAAACTTGCGTGTCTACGCCTGCCTCGTGACCTCAAGAAGTGGGTTGCCTCAAATGAACGGGATGATCTTCGCCAACGCTGACTGGCGGCTCTGCGCGGGCATGATCCCGCCACTTGCCTTCCTCCGGTGACGATTATACGTCCTTCTCCTCCAGGCATGGGTTGGGGCAAGGAGTTCTTTGAATTCCCGTCGTTGATCGGCGGACCTAGTCGAGAGGTGGTGGACCTGGGGGGCAATAATTCTCGGAATTTCCGCGTGCGACTGCAGGTCTCGATGGCATATCGGGCGAATTGGGCCAATGCCATTGTCCGCGTGAACATTCGCTCCGAGGCTCCCGAATGCCATCAAACAAGCAAGGCACGCCGAACCGCGTCCGGTTCCCGTGCGATCACCGTCAGGAAGGCCCGAGCGGCCCCGCTTGGGACTCGTCGCCCGTGCTCCCAATGCTCTAAGGTTCGTTTGCTCAAACCGAATAGCTTGGCAAATTCTCCTTGGGAAAGGGAGATCCTCTCCCGGATCGCCTTGACATCGATATCGTCTGGGACGTGCACCTCACAGCCATGGTCCTGTTTGCCCTTGGCAAAGGCAAGCGCTTGTCCGGCGCTCTCGATCATTCGTTCGCCCGCAGTCGGCTTCCTGTTCTTCATCTCCGCTCCCTTCCAGACCTGTAGAGCTTAGCCATTTCCGCAAGGATGCTTTTCAAGGCGCGGCGTTCCTTCGGCGTCAGATCGGTTTTCTCGTTCTTGGCGAAGATGTTGAGCAAGAAAACCGGGATGTCCGTCCCACTGAAGAATGTGATGATCCGGTAACCGCCACTCTTTCCCTTGCTCCTGCCGGCGAACCGGACCTTGCGGGCGCCGCCCGTTCCTTCGATCGCGTCGCCGGCCGTCGGGTTGGCAGAAATCCAGGCAACGATGGCAAGGCGCTCCGCATCCGGCAGTCTCAACCGTCGTGTATCGCTGAGAAATGCCGGCGTCTCCACGACGGTTTGCATGTTTAAGTATACTCCAATGGAGTATACTGGGCAGACAATACAACCGTAGGTGCAGTGGCGCCGGGCACCCACGGGATCTCGGCGCCAAACGCACTCAGGCAACGCTTCCAGAAGTGGAAATTCCGAGAATTGTTGCCCCCCTTCAAGATGCGGCCACCGGACAGCGATCGGGCCCGGCAGGACGTTGTTGGGGAGCAATGATTCTCGGAGTTCTTCTAGTCAATGTTGAGTGAACCCCTCGGCCGGGACACGGACTAGGGAGGGGGTAAAGATTCTCGGAATTTCGAGGACAGAAATGGAGTGCACCCCAGAATTGAGACACGGAAATTAGGGACACTTTTCATTAAACGGAAAGGGGTTCAATATGCCTAGGTGCCGTGTTTACAGCCTGGAGTTCAAGTTGGCGGTGGTCGAGCGTCTCGTCAAGGGCGAGAGCGTGAGCGACTTGCACGACGAGTTGGGGATTAGGCGCGGAGTGCTGTACCGTTGGCGCGACGTGCTCCGCAAGGAGGGAGCCGCCGGCCTGCGATTGACCGGGCGCCCCGCCGGGGTGGAAGGTGCGCCGCGGGATGGCAACACGCTGGAATCGGCCCGGCGAATCGCCGAGTTGGAGCGCAAGATTGGCCAACAGGCGCTGGACGTGGATTTTTTGACAAGAGCCTTCAAGCGTGTAAAGGAGTCACGCCAGAAGAACACCGGCACTGGCGCGACAGCATCTACGGAGAGATCCGAGGCATGATGCAACTTGAGGGCTTCCAGGCGGCCCACGCCTGCGAGATCGCGCGCGTGAGCCGGGCCGGCCTTTACCGCCACTACGAGGAACACGAACCACGCCAGGCGGACGTCGTGCTACGCGACCTCATCCAGCAGATTGTCTTGGACTCCCCCCTCCTCATGTGCACGGGGCGGGCCAATCTCAAATTCTGCACCTTCAGGCGAGCCGGCGGCTCGCAACGGGTTGCGCGCGCGAACTTCAAGGTTTGGCGCTGCTCGTGCATCGGCGCTGAGTTGCAACAGTCGTTGTGAATCGAAAACGCAAAGCGCCGGAGGGCAGAAGCAATGTTAACGAATAAGCGTCTGAAGGATTTTGTGATTCACGCCACGGACGGCGAGCTTGGATCTGTAGCTCAGCTTTACTTCGACGACGAGACCTGGGCCGTCCGCTACCTCGTTGTGGATACCGGCGGCTGGCTTGGAGGCCGGCAAGTGTTGATTTCGCCGTTCTCCATAATCCGGACGGACTCGGATACTGTGCGATTGGATGTGGCGTTGACGAAGAAGCAGGTTGAGAATAGCCCAAACATCGATACGCACCAGCCCGTCTCCAGGCAGCACGAGGCCGCATACCTCGGCTATTACGGGTATCCATATTATTGGACTGGCCCGAACCTGTGGGGCCTGGCGTTCGACCCGGCGGGATTGGCGGTTCCGGCAACTGCTTCGACGGAAGCCATGGCGGAAAGGATTCGAAAAGAGTCGCAGGATTCGCATCTGCGCAGTACGGAAGCCGTGACCGGTTATCACGTTGAGGCGGTTGATGGTGAAATCGGCCATGTGGATGGGTTTGTCGTGGAAACTCAAGCTTGGACGATCCGCTACATCGAGGTGGCAACGCGGAATTGGTTGCCGGGGAAAAAGGTACTAGTTGCACCGTCGTGGATTGAACGGGTGAGCTGGACCGATTCCAAAGTCTACGTCGGCCTGGCCCGCGAGCCCATCAAGGACGCCCCGGAGTACATCGAGTCCCGACCTGTGACTCGAGAGTACGAAAACCAGCTCTACTTTCACTACGGCCGGCCGCCGTATTGGCTCCATGACGCCGAACACCAGTCTATGTCTTCCGTGAGCGGCGTTTGAGTTAACTGCGTGGGAATCCGCCCAGTCGGACGACTGTGCTTTGCGCTCGCGCTGTCCGGATCTTAACCTCCGCTCTTTGAACTGCAAGCGGGCAATGAAGCGGAGTAGCTTGCTCGATTTGACGACGCTGAGATGCAGGAGATGCACCTGAAACTGCAGGATCTGCCGAACCGCACTTTGCGAAGCGCTACCGGAGATCTTCTCTCCCATTTTCAATCTTCGGTGTCGTCTCTCAAGCTTCCTGCTTCTTTTCTTGGTAGGACCTTTTGGGATGCCTCGCCTTCCCGCAGAGGAGTGGCGAATGAAGTGCAAAGAATGGCCTGGAGATACGTCGTTGCGCTTCCAACTGCAACCAACTCGACGGGCCGCTTCCAAAGGCGGCAACGGCGCATCACCGACAATTTGGGGGGCGCCTCCGTTTGTGAGAATCGACATGAGAGAGGCAAACACACTCGAACTGGAAAGAAAGGAGCGTAAGCATGTTAGAAACGAACTCGGTAGTAGCCATTTACGACACTCACACTCAAGCAGAGGAAGCGGTGAAGGAACTGCAGAGGTCTGGGTTCGACATGAAGAAGATGTCCATCGTCGGCAAGGATTATCATACCGATGAGCACGTCGTCGGATACTATAACACCGGCGACCGCATGAAGTACTGGGGCAAGCAAGGGGCCTTCTGGGGAGGACTCTGGGGCATGTTGTTCGGCGCCTTCTTCATCATTCCAGGCCTCGGGCCGATATTAGTAGCCGGCCCGTTGGTCGCCTGGATCGTCGGCGCCTTGGAAGGCGCCGTCGTGGTGGGGGGATTGAGCGCGCTCGGCGCGGGGTTGTACAGCATTGGCATCCCCAAAGACAGCGTCGTGAAATACGAGGCGGCGCTCAAGTCCGACAAGTTTCTCCTTCTGGCCCATGGCACGGCGGCCGAGGTGGGCAAGGCCAGGGACATCTTGCAGACGACGCACCCAGCGGAGGTTACTGTGCACGCGGCGGAACGTCCGGAACTGGCCTCAGTGTAAGCCGCAGATGGCCTGGCGAACGAAGACTGAAGCGGATGCGGACATCTTTCGGCTCGCCCTGGACGTTGCCCAGACGCGGGCCAGGCAGGTAGTCTACATCGCAACCACCCCGATGTTCATTCAGATCGCGGAAGCCTGGCCGCAGTGCGCGATGGCATGAGCATCGACACCAGCATGAGCTTCACTCCGACGGCGGGATTGGTAATGAGTACGCGTTCCGGCGATTTGGACCCTGGCTTGGCGCCATATCTGGCGCGAACCGAGAACCTGACCACCAAACAGTTTTACGAAATGGTCAACCACAAGTCAGGCCTGCTGGGAGTCTCGGACATCAGCTCAGATATGCGAGATCTTCTCGCGGTGGAAGCCCATGATACTCGGGCTGCGGAAGCCATGGCGCTGATCTGTTATCAGGCGAAAAAGTGGATTGGCGCCTTCGCCGCCGCTCTCGGCGGCGTGGATACGCTTGTGTTCGCCGGATGTATCGGCGAACATGCGCCGCTTGTTCGCGCACGGATCTGCGACGGACTCGGGTTCCTTGGCATCGCGCTGAATGAGTGGCGCAACGCGGACTCTGCGGGAGTAATTTCTACGGACGCCAGCCAAGCCACGGTTCGCGTGATTCGAACGGACGAAGACGTAATGATCGCGCGCTCGGTAAGCCGCATTCTCGAAACCGGCGCGGAAGACGGAAAGGATTAAACCATGAAAACCAACGCAGTTGCCATGGAACTACTTCACAAGACGCCCGACGCGAGCGATGCTCAAGACCTCATCGCAAGAACCAGCCCGCTCACGCCGGACCTCCTCCACAAGACGAACGCCTATTGGCGGGCCGCCAACTATCTGTCGGTCGGCCAGATTTATCTTTACGACAATCCGCTGCTGAAGGAGCCGCTGAAATTGCGTCACGTGAAGCCACTGGTGGTCGGACATTGGGGCACCACGCCAGGCCAGAACTTCATCTATGCGCACCTGAACCGGGTAATCAAGAAGTATGACCTCGATATGTTTTATATAGCCGGTCCCGGTCACGGCGGTCCGGCGATTGTCGGCAACGTTTACCTCGAAGGAACCTGGAGTGAGATCTATCCGAACATCACGCAGGACGAAGCCGGCCTCCGGAAACTGTTCAAGCAGTTTTCCTTCCCCGGAGGAATCTCCAGCCACGTGGCGCCCACGACGCCGGGGTCGATACACGAGGGCGGCGAACTGGGGTATTCGATCAGCCACGCTTTCGGGGCGGCATTCGACAATCCCGGCCTGATCGTCGCCTGCGTGGTCGGCGACGGTGAAGCGGAGACCGGGCCGTTAGCCACCGCATGGCAGTCCAACAAGTTCCTCGACCCCATCACCGACGGAGCCGTGCTACCGATCCTTCACCTCAACGGCTATAAGATCAGCAACCCCACCATCCTGGCGCGGATCGAGCACGAGGAACTGGAACAGTTCTTCAGAGGCTGCGGTTGGGACCCCTGTTTTGTGGAGGGCGACGACCCGGAAACGATGCATCAACTGATGGCCGCCAACTTGGACAACGCCATCGAGCGAATTCGCGAAATCCAAGGGAACGCACGGAATAGCAACGATGCGACTCGTCCGCGCTGGCCCCTGATCGTTCTGAGGTCGCCTAAGGGCTGGACGGGACCGAAGGTAATCGACGGCCTGCAAATCGAAGGCACCTTCCGAGCCCACCAGGTGCCGATTCTGGTGGACTCCGCGCACCCCGATCATGTCAAGGATCTGGAAAGCTGGATGAGGAGCTACAAGCCCGAGGAACTCTTCGATGAGAGCGGCCGCCTCCTGCCCGAATTGTCGGAACTGGCGCCGAAGGGCGACCGGCGGATGGGCGCCAATCCCCACGCCAACGGCGGCATTCTGCTGCGCGACCTGCGTATGCCGGACTTCCACGTCCACGCGGTGAGCGTACCCTCGCCCGGCGCCGTGGACGCTCAGGACACGCTCGTGCTGGGCAATTTCCTGCGTGATGTGACCAAGCTGAATCAGGACCAGCGCAATTTCCGCGTCTTCGGTCCGGATGAGACAGTTTCGAATCTCCTGGGAGCGGTCTTCGAAGTCACTAACCGCCAGTGGGAGGCCCGCACAGTAAAGAATGACGAATTTCTGGCGCCGGCCGGGCGGGTGCTCGACTCGATGCTCAGCGAACATCAGTGCGAGGGCTGGCTCGAAGGATATCTGCTGACCGGGCGCCACGGCCTGTTCAATAGCTATGAGGCATTCATTCGCATCGTCGACTCGATGTTCAGCCAGCACGCCAAGTGGCTGAAGGTAACGTTGGAACTGCCTTGGCGGCGGAAGATCGCCTCGCTGAACTATCTGCTGGCCTCCCACGTCTGGCAGCAGGACCACAATGGATTCACCCACCAGGATCCTGGTTTCCTCGACCACGTCATCAACAAAAAGGCCGATATCGTGCGTGTCTATCTGCCGCCGGACGCCAATTGCCTGCTATCGGTTTTCGATCACTGCCTGCGCACCCGTCATTACGTCAATGTGGTGGTGGCGGGCAAACACGCTCTTCCGCAATGGCTGACGATGGATCAGGCGGTAGTCCACTGCACGGAAGGAATTGGCATCTGGCGATGGGCGAGCAACGACCAGGACGGCGAGCCGGACGTGGTGATGGCCTGCTGCGGAGACACGCCCACGCTGGAAATCCTGGCGGCCGTTTCCATTCTTCGTGAGCACCTGCCGGCACTGAAGATACGGGTGGTCAATGTCGTCGATCTGATGAAGCTGCAGCCTCAAAGCGAACACCCGCACGGGCTGAGCGAAAGCGACTACGATTCGCTCTTCACCAAAGACAAGCACATCATCTTCGCGTTCCACGGATACCCGTGGCTGGTCCACCGCTTGACCTATTCCCGGGCTAACCGCAACTTACACGTGCGCGGATACAAGGAAGAGGGAACCATCACGACGGCCTTCGACATGAGGGTGCAAAACGATCTGGACCGGTTCCACCTGGTGCAAGACGTGATCGATCGGCTGCCGCATCTGGGATCCAAGGGGGCGTACCTAAAACAGACGATGCAGGACAAGCTCATCGAGCACAAGCTGTACATCGACCAACACGGCGAAGACCTGCCGGAAATCCGGAATTGGAAGTGGAAGCCAGGTCAAAGCGCAAAAAGTTAAACCGCCGGTCAAGAAGCCCGAGGGCGGTTCGGCGGGAGAGAGGAGAACCAAAATGCCCATTCAACTCAACGAAGGAAATGGCGGGGAGATTCTCGTCGTTCACGTCAGCGGGAAGCTGGCAAGAGCGGATTACGAGCGCTTTGTGCCCGAGTTCGCGCGGCTTGTCGGACTTCACGGAAAACTGCGGCTGCTGTTTGACATGACCGGTTTCCACGGCTGGGAAGCCGGCGCGCTATGGGAGGACGTCAAGTTCGCCACTAAACACTTCGCCGACATCGAACGACTCGCGATGGTAGGGGAAAAGAAGTGGGAGCAGGGAATGGCGGCGTTCTGCAAGCCGTTCACAACGGCGACGATCCGATACTTCGATCGCGCCAAGGCCCTTGAGGCGCGGCAATGGTTGGGTGGCTGGTCGCCTGACGGCGAAAGCGCGCCAGAGGACTCGGGCGGCGCCGCCGACTAGAAAGGGAGCAATACGAAATGAATACGCAAAAGCTTATAGACACGGCAAAGGCGCTGGTCGCCGGCGACAAAGGCCTACTGGCGATGGATGAAAGTAATCCAACCTGCAACAAACGATTTGCCAAGTTGGGGATTCCCCAGACCGAGGAGACCCGGCGCGCCTATCGGGAGTTGATTGTGACCACGCCCGGTCTAGGGGAGTGCATTAGCGGCGCGATCCTCTACGACGAGACGATCCGTCAGCGGAAACGTGACGGCACTCCCTTTGTCAAGGCCATTACCGATGCGGGAATCATCCCCGGCATCAAAGTGGACACGGGGGCAAAGAACCTGGCTGGGCATCCAGGAGAGAAGATCACCGAAGGTCTGGACGGATTGCGGGACCGCCTGGCTGAATACTCTCAAATGGGTGCGCGTTTTGCCAAGTGGCGCGCCGTAATTGCCGTGGGCGAAGGCATTCCCAGCCGGGCTGCGAGAGAGGCCAACGCGAACGCGCTGGCTCGCTATGCCGCATTGTGCCAGGAATCCGGACTGGTCCCCGTCGTTGAGCCGGAAGTTCTCATGGACGGCGAACATACCCTGGATCGCTGCTGTAAGGTAACGGAGGAAATCCTGCGCACTGTTTTTAACGAGCTTTACGCGGAAGGGGTGCTGCTGGAGGGCATGATCCTGAAGCCAAACATGGTCCTTCCAGGATCGACATGCCCCAGGCAGGAATCGGTGGACGATGTGGCTGACGCCACGGTGCGCTGTCTCTTGCGTTCCGTCCCCGCCGCCGTTCCTGGAATTGCGTTTCTCTCCGGCGGCCAATCCGCGGAATTGGCTTCGGCCCGGCTGAACGCTATGAATGTCAGATTCAAGTCGAGGATGCCTTGGGCGCTGGCGTTTTCGTTTGCCCGCGCCATCCAGCAACCCGCGTTGGAAATTTGGCGAGGCCAAGAGGCGCATGTATTTGTGGCGCAGCAAGCTCTGTATCATCGAGCCAGTTGCAACCGGGCCGCACGCAGGGGCGAATACAATGCCGCGATGGAAACGACATCGCCAAGCATTCCACAACTTACAAGTTTGTCCGCATAACAAAGGCGGGGGTATAGATTATGGAGAACAATGGCAACCAGCCCAAGACGCCCGACGCGAAACCAGGGGTTAAGCCCGAGTCCAAGGACGATCTGAAGACCCTTCCCCTAGCCGAAGTGGAGAAGAAGCTTGGGTCGACGCCGGACGGCCTCAGTCAAGCCGAGGCGCAGAAACGCCTTGCGCAGTACGGACCTAACGAGATTGAGGAAAAGAAAACCAATCTGTTCCTGAAGTTCCTCAGCTATTTTTGGGGCCCGATTCCGTGGATGATCGAAGTGGCAGTGATTCTGTCGGGCGTGGTCCGGCACTGGCCGGATTTCTTAATCATCCTGATCCTGCTGGTTTCTAACGCCGTGGTCGGATTCTGGGAAGAGCGCCAGGCGGGCGACGCCATCGCTGCCCTGAAGGCCAAGTTGGCGATCAAGGCGAAGGTGAAACGCGATGGCAAGTGGACGGACCCGTCGGCCCGCGAGGTGGTGCCGGGCGACGTCATTCGCCTTCGCCTGGGAGACATTGTGCCGGCGGACGCGCGCTTGCTGGCGGGCGACCCGGTGGAAGTGGACCAGTCCGCGTTGACGGGGGAATCCTTGCCCGCCGAGCGAAAGCCCGGCGAGGCGGTATTCTCGGGCTCGATTATGCGCCGGGGCGAAATCGAAGCGATGGTATACGCCACCGGGACGAAGACCTATTTCGGCAAGACCGCGCAACTGGTGCAGGAGGCGCACACGGTCAGCCATTTCCAGAAAGCCGTGCTGAAGATTGGCGATTACCTGATCGTCCTTGCGGTGGCTCTGGTGGCCGTGATCATTAGCGTCGCGCTGTTCCGCGGCGACCCGATCCTGGCCACGTTGCAGTTCGCCTTAGTGCTGACGGTGGCCGCGATCCCCGTGGCGATGCCCACGGTCTTGTCGGTTACGATGGCCGTCGGTGCTCGTCTGCTAGCGAAGAAAGAAGCGATTGTAACCCGGTTGGCGGCCATCGAGGAACTGGCCGGCGTGGACATACTGTGCTCCGACAAGACCGGCACTCTGACCCAGAACAAGCTGACTCTGGGAGATCCGTTCAGCATCAACGGCATCCCTGGCGACCAGGTCATTCTCTGGGCGGCGCTCGCTTCGCGTGCGGAAGATAAGGACACCATCGACCTCGCGGTGATAGGCGGCGTGAAAGATGCCAATATTTTGAAGGGTTATCAGGTAGTTCATTTCGAGCCCTTCGACCCGGTGCACAAGCGCACCGAAGCGACCGTCAAAGATGCCGGCGGAAAACAGTTCTTTGTGGCCAAGGGAGCGCCGCAGGTCATTCTGCAAATGGCGACCAACGCCTGCGAGGTAAAGCCCGCGGTGGAGAAGGCCGTCAACGAATTCGCAGGACGCGGCTTCCGTTCTCTAGGCGTGGCACGCGCGGATGAGGAAGGAAAGTGGCAGTTTGCCGGCGTCCTGCCATTATTCGATCCGCCGCGCGAGCAAGCCAAAGCCACCATCGCAAGCGCCCGGCAGATGGGTGTGAGCGTCAAGATGGTCACGGGCGACCAAACAGCGATCGCTCGGGAAACTGCCCGGCAACTGGGCATGGGCGTCAACATCCTGGATGCCAGCGGACTGGGCGACACGAGGCATCACGAGACAGCGCAGTCGGCGGAGGCCATTGAAAAAGCGGACGGTTTCGCTCAGGTATTCCCCGAACACAAATTCCACATTGTGGACGTGCTGCAGCAACGCGGCCACATCGTCGGCATGACCGGCGACGGGGTGAACGACGCTCCGGCGCTGAAGAAAGCCGATTGCGGCATCGCCGTTTCGGGCGCGACGGATGCGGCGCGAGCGGCAGCGTCCATCGTGCTGCTGGCGTCCGGTCTGTCGGTGATTATCGATGCGATCAAGGAAAGCCGGAAAATCTTCCAGCGGATGAACAGCTACGCGATCTACCGCATAGCCGAGACGTTGCGCGTCCTGTTCTTCATGACGCTGGCGATCCTGGTGTTCAATTTCTATCCCCTGACGGCGGTAATGATCGTCATGCTGGCGTTGCTCAATGACGGCGCCATCCTGTCCATCGCTTATGACAATGTTCATTACAAGGACAAGCCTGAGGCGTGGAACATGCGCGTGGTGCTGGGAGTTTCCACGGTACTGGGCGTCATTGGCGTCGTCTCCGCCTTCGGATTGTTTTATCTCGGCGAGCGCGTCTTTCATCTCGACCGCTCCCACATCCAGACGCTGATGTATTTGAAGCTGTCGGTGGCCGGACATCTGACGATTTTCTTGA
Source organism: uncultured Solibacteraceae bacterium (assembly GCA_964457555.1). GTDB lineage: Bacteria > Acidobacteriota > Terriglobia > Bryobacterales > Bryobacteraceae > BOG-224. The sequence continues at coordinate 52,115 of CAYWHA010000018.1, read as the reverse complement.
CACGCACGCGCGGTCCATTCTGGTCCATACGCCCCGCCAGAACCCTGTGGGTAGCCGTGCTCGGCACCCAAACCGTCGCAACCTTGATCGCGGTTTATGGGCTGTTTATGACCCCCCTCGGCTGGGGCTGGGCGGGATTCGTCTGGGGCTACGCAATAGTGTGGGCTCTTCTGAATGACCGTGTGAAACTACTCGCCTATCGAATATTCGACCCGACGAAACCGCCGTTGCTGAGCAAGACGCCGAAGGCTCCGAATGCGCAGGATCTCCAACCGCGGATCGCCAAGCGGGCCTATGAGATCTACGAGGAGCGAGGCCGCCACGATGGCCAGGCAGATCAGGACTGGCTCGAAGCGGAGCGCGAGACACAGAAGTTATGAGGCGGAACATGCAACATGCGAAGGCTCTGCCAACATATTCATAAGCCTCCGGCTAAGGATGGACTCGAGAAAGCGGTAGATCCATGAATGAACCCAAACGCAGTTCCCACCAGCACGGAACGCCGGCTCGCGATAGGATTCGTCACCAGCCGGACCCTTATTGGAAACGCGCGCATCACGATTGGCGCCTGTGGGTCGGCCTGTTCTTCATGCTCGCGGCCATTTCAATCTATGTCATGAGCAATGACCTGACGTTCTTCGGCCTCCGCCACCGACAGGCGCCGGTTTCGGATGGCAGAGGAAAGTAGCGGAGCCCAATGACTCAACAGGTCCCGTATCCCCTGCGATTCGAACCGATTTATGAGTACCGGCTTTGGGGCGGCCGGCAATTGGGCGGCCTGCTCACCGAGCCTCTGCCGGGTAACAGCCCTATCGGCGAAGCGTGGGTGCTGAGTGATCGCGGGGACTTTCAAAGTCGTGTCGCCGATGGTTCGCTCAAAGGGCGCACCATCTCCGAACTGCTGGCGCAGTTTCCGGAACAGGTCATGGGAAGGTTGGCTGGGCGATTCCACCGATTCCCACTGCTGCTGAAGTTCCTCGACGCTCACGAAATGCTCTCGGTTCAGGTGCATCCGTCGGATGCGCATCCCGACCTGCTGCCGGCGGGCGAGACCGGAAAGACCGAAGCATGGGTCGTGCTGGAGGCGGGACCGCAGAGCCTCATCTACTCGGGACTGCAGCCAGGTACAACCGAAGTGAGTCTGCGGCAGGCGCTGACGAACGGAGGGGTAAAGGACCGGCTCGCCTGCTTCACTCCGGCGCCCGGGGACGCCGTTTTCACGCCGGCGGGAACAGTTCACGCGCTGGGCGGCGACCTCGTGGTGTTCGAGGTTCAGCAGAACAGCGACGTGACGTTTCGCTTGTATGACTGGAACCACATCGACGCGACGACCGGCAAGCCGCGCGCGCTCCAGGTCGATCAGGCGCTCGCCTGCATTGACTTTGGCGAGCATGCGGGCGGTTTGGTGGCGCCATTGGTGGAAGGCGCCACGCCTGTGAAACGAGAGCGGCTCTTCCACTGTGAACAGTTCCGGTTGTCGCGCCTGCAAGGGGACGCGCCGTTTGCGGTTGGCGGGCCAGGAGCGCCGCGCGTGCTGGTATGCATCGGGGGCGCGGGCCAAATCGAGCAAGGCGGCGCCGCTTACCCCGTGGCGAAGGGAAACGTGTTTCTGTTGCCGGCGGCTATCGGAGCCTGCACTTTTCAACCGCGAGGCGCGGTGACCGTGCTGGAAATCGAGATACCGGAATGAAAAAGCTAATCGTGTTTGATCTGGACGGCACGCTGGCCGAAAGCAAGTCCTCTCTTGACGCCGAAATGTCGCGGCTCTTGCGTGACCTCCTCGGCATTGTCAAGGCGGCCGTGATCTCGGGAGGCGATTGGCCGCAATTTGAAAAACAGGTGCTCTCCCATCTACCCCATGACGCAAGCCTGGCGAATTTATCTATCCTGCCCACATGCGGAACCAAGTTCTTCCGTTACGCAGGTAACTGGAAAAAGATCTATTCCGAAGACTTCGCACCAAGTGAAAAACAGAAGATCGTCGGTTCTCTCAAGAAGGCGGTCGGACAAGCCGGCTTCCAAGCCAAGAAGGTCTGGGGCGAAGCGATTGAAGATCGGGGAAGCCAGATCACATTCTCGGCGCTGGGTCAGCAGGCGCCCTTGGAAGCAAAGAAGAAATGGGATCCCGATTTCGCCAAGCGGAAGAAGATCAAAGCGATTCTCGACACGTTGATCCCCGAGTTTTCCGTTCGCATGGGCGGCGCGACGTCCGTGGATGTCACTAAACCGGGCATAGATAAAGCCTACGGAGTCAGAAAGCTAAGAGACGTTCTTGGCATTTCATTGAAAGAAATGATTTTCATTGGCGATGCCTTGTTTCCGGGAGGGAACGACTATCCAGCGGAACAGGCCGGGGTTGTTTCGATTCCAGTCCATGGCCCCCACGAGACTAAGCGGGTTGTCGAAGCGATCATCGCTTGTTTGTCGGATCGCGGCCAGGAGCCGCTGAGTCTGTGAGGAAGATCCGATGAGTGGATTTGAGTTGCAGCGCCTGGGACTCATGATGGAGCCGGAACCGGGCAATCCCCAGGAGGTCGAAGGCGTCCTGAATCCGGCGGCTGCTCGAGGCCCCGATGGTAAGCTCTACCTTTTTCCGCGGCTGGTTGCGAAAGGGAACTACTCGCGCATCGGCATTGCGCGGGTACAGTTCAATGAAGCCGGCGATCCGGCGGGCGTCGAGCGGCTGGGTATCGCGCTGCAGCCGGAAGCCGACTATGAGCTGCACCCCGGCGGCGGCGGGTGCGAGGACCCCCGGATCACGTTCGTGGAGCCGCTTCGGCGTTACCTGATGACTTACACTGCATTTTCGGCCCGAGGCCCACGAATCGCTCTGGCGGTATCGGAGGACCTATTTCACTGGAAGCGCCTGGGGCTCGCGACCTTTGGCAGGTATCACGGCCTCGAAATCGGCGACGAGGATGACAAAGACGCCAGCATTTTCCCTCTCGCCGTTCCTAATCCATTCGGCCAAGCGGAACTGGCCATGTTACACCGGCCGCTTTTCCCCGGCACTCGTCCGGAAGAAACCGCCTGTCAACCCGCGTCCCGCGATGTGGATCTCGATCATGAAAGCATCTGGATTTCTTACTGCCCGATGGCCTTGGAGGGCCGCGAACCACACCACCTCGGCCATTTTGCCTGCCATCACCGGCTGGCGACTCCCGTCTCGCCCTGGGAGCGGCTCAAGGTCGGCTGCGGCACTCCGCCTATCCTGACCCGGCTCGGATGGCTCATCGTTTACCACGGCGTGAGTGAACTCGTGAAGCCGGGCGAGGCCGGTCACCAACTGTGTTACTCGGCTGGGGTGATGGTACTCGCAAACGAACATCCGCGCGTGATCCGCTATCGTTCGGCGGAGCCTGTGCTGACGCCTTCGCTGCCGCTGGAGCGAAGCGGCGTTGTTGCCAACGTCGTATTCCCCACCGGCATCGACCGGCGCGACGATCTTGGAAAGCCAAACCGCTTCGACGTCTATTACGGGATGGCCGACAATCGGATTGGCGTGGCGCGCCTTGACGTGCCGGATTTGTTGCCGACGGGAGGAGTTGCAGACCCGCCAGGCGCCAAGGTGTAACGTTCGGGAGATAGATAGAGATGAAAATCAATTCAAAGGAGTTCAGGGTGCGGCCCGGAGACAAGGTCCAACTCAGAGAGTGGCCGACGAGTGTGAAACCCTTTTGCGAGTCAAAGAAGGACTATCAAGAACTCCTGGCCGAACATGTCACGGAGTTGAGCTCGCTTCAACGCCTTCACTACGCATCCAACCGTTATGCTTTGCTGCTGGTCTTTCAGGGGATGGACGCCGGCGGCAAGGACGGCGCCATTCGGCACGTCATGTCCGGGGTCAACCCACAAGGCTGCCAAGTCTCCAGTTTCAAGCAGCCGAGCGCCGAAGAGTTGGAACACGATTTTCTCTGGCGCACGACATGCCGGCTGCCCGAGCGCGGTCACATCGGCATATTCAATCGTTCCTATTACGAAGAAGTGCTGGTCGTTCGAGTGCATCCGGAGATCCTCCGCGGCCAGGGGCTTCCGGAAGAGTTGCGCGACGAGAAAACCGTATGGGAGGAGCGGTACCGCTCCATCCGCGATCTGGAAAGCCACCTTTACCGCAACGGAACGCGAACGGTCAAAATATTTCTCCACCTCTCAAAGGAGGAACAGCGCAAACGATTTCTCGAGCGCATTGACGAACCGGACAAGAACTGGAAATTCAGCCTTGCGGACATTCACGAGAGGAAATACTGGAAGAAGTACATGGAGGCGTATGAGGCATGCCTGAAGGCGACCAGCACGCATCATGCGCCCTGGTACGTCGTTCCCGCCGACGATAAGGAGAACGCACGCCTGGTTATTTCCCAAATTGTTCTCGATGCGCTCAGGGAACTGAAGATGGCCTATCCCAAGACCACCGCGAAACGCCGGCTGGAATTGAAATCCATCCGCAAGCTGTTGACGAAGTAGCGATTGGCGCGAACCCGGTGGCTCGGGAACAGGTTGGGCCGGTTCTGAGCGTCTGAAGGCGCTATATGTCGGCGGAGATGGCTTCCTCGCCGGCGTACCGGCGATTGGTCCCGCCGTTGGAATTGTCGAAGGTGTCCAAAGTCGCCGCTGGCGTGCAAGAACGCCCGATCCAGCGGTTCGGGTGAAAGTCACCACGCCGCGGATCAAGGCGCGGACGCCGGAGCCTCCGGCGGTTGCGAAATGGAAGGCGGGCCGACGCCACCTGCCCGGTCCCCAGTGTGAAGGTAGTCGCGGTTCCGATGGCGGTTCCTGCCGCGTTGAAAAACGCAATGCTGCCGGTACACGACGCAGCCGGCCCGCTGGAAGGTGCGTTAGCTAGATTCACGACGGCTACCTGCGCCGTCTCAGTGCTGCCCAATCCGACCAGAAACGTCCGTGTTACCGTGGCGCCGCTCTGTGCTATGGCGGCAGCGGCCAGGGCGATGACGGCGATGCAATCATTCCTGACGTGGCTAGCGAGCGTGTTGGGAGCCACTCGGTCCAGACCCGGGGATCCTAGGTTCGGCTACTCCGTCGCGCCGGGACCGGCCGCGCGTATCTCGTCAAAGAACGGGGTGCGCTGCTGCCGCACACACTCGGCGGCGTAAAGGTACATCGCTGCCGACCAGGTTTGCCAGTCCCGCCCGCCGGGCCGACCGGTCTGGGCCTGAATCCACTCGTTGAAGCCCCACTCCGCCTCGTTCTCGTGCCATGGCTTCACCAGTTCGGTCAGCGCCAACAGCTTCCGCCTGGCCAGCTCCATCCGCCCCGCTGCCACGCACGCCGCCACATGGAACCCGCAGACAAACGGCCAAACGCCCCCGTTGTGATACTCGCCAGGCCGGTTGTATTGTTCGTATCGCGGGTGCCAGTCGGGATCGTGGCGCAGGATATACGGAAACAAACAAGGCGGCGAATCCACGGCCAGATCTCCGCGATTCCGCATCGCCTCGCACTCGGCCTCGATCCATGCCACGATGTCTCCCGCCCGCACTGGCGAAGCAATCCCTGTTAGAATCGCCGGGCTGTTGCCCAACAGGTCGAAACGGTCGCTATGGAAGAGTTTATAGGAGTAAAGGGCGTAATAGGGCTTGGATGGCACGACCAGACCCTCGTGCTCATGGGGGTTTTTCGCCTCGCCGTGGACCTCCAGACGGTTCATCGAGTCGCGCAGTTGACCGGCGGACTCGTGCTCGCCATAGAGCATAAGATACGCATAAACCAGCGTATTCACGTACAGCCCAAAACCCAACACCCATTGCTCGTCCCGCTAGTCGCTGGTTGGCAACTGGGAGACCATTACCATGTCGTCGGGGCTCTGATACTGCATCCATTTCAGCGCGTTCCGCGCCGCCAAGTCGAGGAACTCCGGCTGTTCGGTCCAGTTTCTGTATAGCGCCAGTCCAAACAGAAAAAGCGGCGTTGTGTCGCTGGCGCCGCGGTCGGCCGGATCGTGCGCGAGCGATGGGATATGGCCGCGCGGCGTCTGATTGGCAGCCAGCGCCAACAACGTCCGCCGCAGTGCGTCCGCCAGTTCCTCCCAAAAAGCCCAAAGCTGAAATCATCAGGTCGCGCGTGTAAGGCTCTGGGTATCCCCACCCGGCGGTTCTGGGCAGTCCTTGACACGGCCCTCGCGCGTTATGGAGCAAGACGCGGAGGGCTGCCTCTTTGGCCCGATCGACGGAGACAGAAGACTTATCGTCCATAATGAGGGCCCCCCTAGTGAAGTCCGACTGATGCATCTGTGTCTGGATTCTCCTCCGGGCGGTTTCGAGAGGGACCGACGAGCATTCGGTATTCACCGAAAGGCGGTCCGCCACGCTGGTGGCGACCAATCGACCATGGACCGAAGTGATGCAGAATCAGCGATCCGAAGGGACTGGGGCCCAAGCGAGGAACCAGGAAACGGTGCGCGGAATAGGCAAGAAATAGTCAAACCGGCAGAGCAACACTAGGAACAAGTCGTGTAAGCTACTGAAACATTGGGGGTTGTGGCAGAGAAGCGCTCAAAAGAAACCCGAAGGGTTGTGCTCACGTAGAATCAACATCTTACAAGTGGATTTCGGCCTCTTAGAATCATACTCAGAATGCTTGCCGGTCTATTTCACTGCCTGTAAGTTATTGATTCCATTTAGTTTGGCTCCTCAGGTAGGACTCGAACCTACAACCCTTCGGTTAACAGCCGAATGCTCTACCATTGAGCTACTGAGGAGCAAGGCGATGGTTCCTCTATTTAATCAGACGGCCACGTCGGGTGTCAAATCGTGATCGGCGCTTATTCGAGAGCTTCGATCGCATTCGCTAAACGCTCCCGGAAGATGCCCCAATCCTGGACTCCAAAAAGCCGGTCGTGATCCCTGTCGCCGAGGTGGAAGGCGGTCATGCGCGCGTGGATCAGCGACTCGGCCGCCTGTGCGGCAGGCGAGCCGGGCTTGGCCTTGGCGAGGCGGGTCAGGGTGAGCAGGTACCGGTAATCGTCCAAACCGGCGGCGATGCGGGCGAATCCTAAAGACGGAATCAACTGGCCGTCCGGCGACGCGTTGGCCCAGGCGAAATCGTCCTCGCGGCAATCGAGCGCATAATAGGGATCACCGGCCACGATGTTCCAGTGCCACGCCACGCGGAACTTGAGGCTAAACTCCTTGGCGGCTTTGTACAGGTAGGCGCCATAGGACCAGCGGTCGCCCCCGTTGTAAAAGGCCCACTCGCCGCCCTGGCGATGCAGCAGATCGATGCCGGCTTCGTCGTGAAGGTTCAACGCGGCGACGCTCAGGGCCCTGGCGAACATGAAGTAGGGATCGTTGGCCTTGGCGTGGCCCGCTTCCACGCTGGTGGCCGCGGTGAAAAACGGCGGCCCGTGCGGAAACGCGATGCCGTACGCCGTGGCATTGGCGATGGCATTCTTCAAATCGTCCCCGCCGGGCTCGTCGCCGAGATTCCAGTACACCGGCAACCAGCCTTTCTCTTGCGCGTGCTGCTGGATGGCGGTGTAAACCATCCTTATGAACTCGCTGTAATCCTTGAACCCGGCGGCTTGCATCTTCGCGGTGTCCTGATGGTACGCGTCGAATCCGGTAACGCCGGCGCCGTAGGAGTTCACGGCCAGGAATCCAAGATCCTTGGCCTGCTGCATCTGTTGGTCTGCCGTATGGAAATCGAGCACAGGCTTGCCGCCGGCGAATCCTCGATAGGCGACGCTCGGGACGCCCGTGAACATGGTGAAGCCGCGCGCGCGCAACAGGCGCAAGCTCTTCCCGGTCATCTCGGCGGCAAACGCAACGGCCCCTGGGTCGTCCCCGAACCACGGCAGCCCGATCCCGCCTCCGAAGGGGCCAGCCGGGATATCCATTGGATCGAGCGCGCCTTTGCGCACGGTGAACCACAGGGGCGCCGACGAGGCCTCGCCCGTTTCTGCCGTCAACATCACCTGGCCCGTGTAGACTCCGGGGCTGGCCGCGGCCGGAGTGTGAACGCTCAGGAAGAAATACCGCGCGGCGCCCTTGGGCATGGCCACGTAATTTCGCGGGAGTACCAGACGCGGGGAGATGGTGTAGACCGCGCCATCGTTGGTGACTCGGGTAATGCGGTTCGAGACGTAGCCGACGTCGATGCCGCTTGCAGGGATGACGCCTTGCGGGCCGGCGAGCGCACTGACGGCGATTTGGGTCCGGCCCAGGTCCTTCAGCGGATAAACGCCCACGATCACCGGCGTCTCCTCGCCGGGAAACGCGTCCGCGGCGAGCGGCTTGCCGAGTTCGGCGCGCAATGGTGCGGCGTTGTAGGCGAGGTTCCCCATGAGGTCGCGCTGGTAGACCAGGTAGCCGCGCCGCGCATCTTCCGCCGTGGGCTCGAGCGGGTCGCCGGTCGCGGGGGGCAGCACGCGCTTGAAGGCATTATCGAAGTAGGCGCGCCGCCGTTCCCTCACGCCTTCCAGGAATCGCGCGCCCTCGGCGGCCTTCGCCACCGGAAACACGATCACGGCGGAGACGCTGTTGGCGAAGTTTTGCCCCTGGAACTCGAGATAGAACTGTCCGTCGGTCACCGAAACGTCGAACGTCTTTTCCGAAAAATGCGCGCGGCCGTACTTCTCAAAGACGTTGTCGGTGGGCAAGTCCTCGGTATCCCAAAAGCGGAAGTACTTTTTGCGGAACGACTGCAAGTCCATCTGTTCGGAGAGCACTTTCCTGCCTTGCGCCAGGATGGACCGCTCCCGATAAATCTGGCTCTCCCCCCAAAAGCCGCCGGGGGCGTCGATATTCACGAAGACCCGGTAATCGCCATTGGGAACGTCCACGGCCAGCCCGCCGGATTCGATGCAGATGAAGTCCTGGTAGAGGGGGTCGGGTTCCAGAACGTCGAATGCCCGCCAGATTTTGGCGTTCTTGAGGCCGTATCCACGGCCGGCGCTATACGGCGTGGCAGGCGTGATGGCGGTGAAGCCATCCATCACGGGGCTGCCGGCAGGGCCGAAATCGAAGGCATACAGGCCCTCGAAGAGGGCATTCGAGGCGGCCGTGTCGCGCTCCAGACGGAGCCGGTCGATGAACAGCGGTCCAGGCGCGTATAAGGAGACCACCAGGCGCGTGATTTCGTTAAGGATCAGCTTGCGCCCGGGGCGGCCTTCTTCACCCACATATAGCGACTTCAAGGGCAGCGTCAAGGTACCCTGGCCGGGCGGCGCGACGGCATTGTAATTGACTCGCGTCCAATAATCCTTGGTCTCCTTGTCCTGGATCTCAATGGCCAGCGGCACGGCCTGCTGAGCGTCCGTGTAGGTATCGATCTTCAAATAGTCGTAGCCCGCCCAGTCCTGCGGCGCGATCATGGCCACATAGCCCTGGTCGATGCGGAGCGACTTCGATCCGTCGGTGGCGTGCTGGGAAACCACAACGCCGCCCTCGAACGGATTGTTCTGTTCGAAGGAGGTAATGGGCTTCACGGGAGGGCCGTTGACGACGGTCTGGTTCACGGCAAGCGAAGTTCCGCAGGCGTAACACTTCTTCCACGCCGGCATGTTGCGCCACGAGCACCGAGGGCAAGGGACGGCGCCCGCTCCCAAGGGGCCAGGCGGCGCGATGGGGGCTTCCTCCTTACCCAGTTCCGGCGCGGAGGTGAGCTTGACGTCGGTGCCCACGCGTTCGAGCGAAACGTCGTCAATCCAAAGCAAGCCCGGCGCCCACAACCCGAAGGACGGGCCGGTCTTGGCCGCCTTGCTCAGATCAACGACGTACGTCATGCGGGTCCAGCCGAAGGTCCCATTCTTCTTGAGCGGAAAATACTTGTCGTTGAACATGAACTCGGTGTCCTGGTTGTACTGACCCGTTCCGATTTCCATGCCGCGCAAGTAGGCGGTGATGGCGTAGCGGCCAGGCTCGAGATCATGCAACTGGGCGATGCGAATTTTGCCGGCGGAAGCGCAGGACAGCAGGGCGGACGTATTGCCGGTGCGCGGAACCAGCCCCACTTCGAATTGGCAGTCGCCCTCGTATTTCCAACCGTCCCACTTGGCGAAGACGTGTCCGAACTGGTCTCTGTCCTTGGCGATTTCAAAGGAAGGATCGTCAATGAGGTTGGAGGCGCAATCGGTCACCGAGGGGACGCACACTGCGACGAAGCACGCGATGGCTAGAATCCGCACGGCAGGCTCATTTTAGCGCCCGGCGGAGGGGCGAGCCGTGCGGTAAGGGTCCTTTGACGCGGAGACGGGCCCGCGAGGGCAGCGGGCACCCCGACGCGGAGTTCCAAGCATGGTCGGAAGCCCTCCGAGATCTCTGCTTCCGGCCCTCGAGACTTTCTCCGCGTCTCTGCGTCTCCGCGACAGGCCTTTAGGCACATTGTGAGACAATACTCGCGAACGGCCGCGGGCCGCGAAAAGGACAAACTCATGCCTATTACTTCGCGAAGACGATTTCTCACGAATGCCGCCCTGGCCGGATGCCTGCCGGCCCTGGCGCGCGAGCTTCGGGCCAATCCGCTGGGGATGCCCATGGGCTGCCAGACATATCCGGTGCGAAGCCAGATCGCGAAGGATTTTACCGGGACCATCAAAGACCTGCACGCCGCGGGGTTCACCAGGATCGAGCTGTGCTCGCCGGGGGGCTACGGCGAATTCAGCGGCCTCGCGAAGTACAAGGGGGCCGAGTTGCGCAAGATGATGCACGATGCGGGCGTGAGCTGCGAGAGCTGCCACTTCGACATGAAGGAATTCAGAACGAACCTGGGCGCCAGCATCGCGTGGGCGAAGGACCTGGGGTTGAAGCAAATCCTCACGGCCAGCCTGGGCGGACCGCGCAACCCGACCCTGGACGATGTGAAGAAGGCCGCCGATGAGTACAACAAGATCGCCGAACAGGCGGCCAAGGCCGGCCTCCAGCAGGGCCTGCATAACGAGAACTTCGAGGAGACTTCGGCGGGTGGCAAGCGGACCTACGACATCCTGTTTGAGCTTCTCGATCCCAAGCTGGTCAAGTTCCAGTTTCAGGTTTCGACCATCAGCCACGGTTTTGACGCCGCCGAATACTTCACGAAGTACCCCGGCCGGTTCATTTCGATGCACGTGCAAGGGTGGGATGCGCAAAACAAACGGGAGGCCGCGGTGGGACAGGATAGCCTGGACTGGAAGAAGATCTTTAGCGCGGCGAAGACCGGCGGGATCAGGAACTACTTCGTCGAAATGAACCTGGATTTGATGAAAGCCAGCGTTCCTTATTTGAAGGCGCTGAAGGTCTGACGGGGCGGGTTCGGGGCTGCGGCGGCTTGACCAAACGAACCCAAATACGGAGCAAGTGCTTCGGTTTGTTGCGGTTGGAGGGTGAATGGGTTCGTTTGGTTTATTGGGCCGTGGGGGCTTGACAGGCTGCTGAAGAAGGCAAATAGGCCGCCGATTAAAGCAGATGAGCGCGGATAAGTTCTGTGGGTTCAATCGGTGTTTATCACGATGTCCAGGTCGCGCGTTTGACGAGCCGGCTTCAGGGCTGCGACGTCTTGACGGAACGAAGCCAAATTCGGAGCAAGCGCTTCGCTTTGTTGCGGTTGGATGGCAAATGGGTTCGTTTGGTTTTTTGTGGCGCGAGGGCTTAAGGCGGTCTGGATCCGGGAACGGACGCAACCCGGAATCGGCGATTTGAGAGTTCGGCACGCGGATATCCCCCGCTTTCAGAATTAGCACGGGCAAGGTTAGGGCCTGAAACCGGGTTTGGGTTAAGAAGCTGGAAAGAAATGGGGTTATCGAGTGGAAAGTTGACGTGATTCAGACAATCGCCGCCGGCTTGCCGCTGGCCGCGCGATCAGGATCACGAGGTGCCGGCGAGGGGCTTGCCGATTTCCCAATGGTGGCCGAACGGATCGACGATGCGGCCTAAGCGCCAGCCGTACTGGTCGGCGACGGGCCAAACGACGGTGGCGCCCGCCGCGACCGCCCGGTCGAACGCGGCATCGGGATCTTCCACGGTCATGACCATTCGCACGGTACCGCCGCCGAGAGATTCCGGGCTGAAATTGGCGTGATCGGGGGACTCGTCGGCGACCCAGAACTCGGCTGTGCCCACGGATAACCGGGCGACTACGGCGCCGCTTTCGTCGTCCACGCGATACAGTTCGACGGCTCCGAAGGCCGACTTGTAGAATTCGATGGCTTTGGAGCCGTGGCGAACCGAGAGCATGGGGGCGATGGCTGTCATGAGAGTTCCTCCGGACGGGTTTGCCGTCCTGATGAATATTATGATCCTGGGTACCCAGTGAATTTGAAATAATATTAAGATCGAACGAATATTTGGTATATTAGGAGACGTTTCCTTCTACCGATACAACGATGCCCTGTGGACCATTTCTGCGGTGGGCTGGAAGCAAACGCCGGGTTTTGCCCACCCTGGCAGCCTTGGCCCCCGCGCAGTTTGAAACCTATATCGAACCTTTTGCGGGATCTGCCTGTCTCTTTTTTGCGCTGAGGCCTGCCAAGGCAATCCTGGGAGACATCAACGCCCACCTGATGTCCGCTTACCGGATTGTTCGGAGGAGTCCCCGCCAAATCGCCGAAGCCCTTCATCGCCTTCCGCGATCGCAGATCACATACCAGGCGCTCCGGGCGACTGATGCCAATTCTCTGGAGCCATTCCAACGGGCAGTACGCTTCATCTACCTGAACCGTATGTGTTTCAACGGCGTCTACCGAACGAACCGGGATGGCAAGTTCAACGTCCCTATGGGCACTCGGACCGGCAGAATGCCCACCCCTGATCAGTTCGCCGCCTCCGCTGATCTCCTCCGCGGCAAGACACTTCTGACCGCGGATTTTGAAGAAACGCTCGAAACGGCTCGCCGCAACGACTTCGCCTACCTGGATCCGCCGTACTCGCCTGCCCGGCCGCGGAAAGGCGAGTACGGATACGGAACGTTTGGCGACGCGGATCTGGCCAGACTCGTTAAGGCACTCAAGTCGGCTGATCGGCGCGGCGCGAAGATTTTGTTGTCTTACTCCGCGAACGACTATCTGACCGCGGCGCTAGGTACTTGGCATCGCCGAGACGTTCAAGCTCGCAGGCACGTCGCTGCTTCGGCCGCCGCCCGTCTGGTGGAGACAGATATGCTTATTGCAAATTACGCGATCAATACGGTGGAGTTAATGTTGGCATGAAATTCAGACAAGCGTATGACGCGGCCGACATTAGACTCGTCCTTATAAGCGACCTTCATGCATACGACAACACTAGCGAAACTGAGGTGAAACCATCATTCCTAAAGATCGGCGATGAAGACAGCTCAAGCGGGGGCAATCCGCTGACTGATTTGAAAAGACTGATCCGAGAAGAAACCATAAAAGGGGACGCCCTGCTCTGCATGGGCGATATCACAGACAAAGCCCGCCCGATTGGAATGAGATATGCTTGGCAGAAACTCGATGAGATCAAGACCGCTCTTGGTGCTGAATTGCTCGTTGCGACTTCTGGCAACCACGACTGCGACTCACGGTACAAGTACACCGACCACGACGCTAAAGGTGTGCTCCAATCCCTCTCGCCGACGTACCCATTTCCCGACGAGGGCGTGGCGGACCATTACTGGGCACGGAATTTCTTGCTAATCGAACGGGAAAACTATCGTGTCGTCTCGCTTAATTCTAGCGCCTATCACGGCATGGCGCCTGAAGAGATTGATCACGGGCGGGTTTCGGTGGCGACCTTAGCGCGATTGAAGGAGACGCTAAGTTCAACCCCTGAGCGAACCGTGAACATACTTATCTGCCACCACCACCCACACTCACATTCTGAGCTTGGGCTGGGTGAAGACGACCTCATGAAGAGCGGGCAGCAGCTACTGGAGCTCTTAGGTTCCGGGGAATACGGCCGGTGGATCGTTGCTCATGGGCATAAACATCACCCCAAGCTTACCTACGCGCAGGGAGTCGGCACGGCACCAGTTGTATTGGCCTGCGGAAGCCTTTCCGCGTGCCTCTACCCCGAGCTTGGCACTAATGCCCGGAATCAATTCCACATAATATGCGTCAACCTCGATGAAGCCCGTCAGCATGGGCTCGTCGGACGAATTCACACCTGGGAGTGGACGGCTGGGCATGGCTGGGCGGACGCCCAGAAAGGTAGCGGTCTTCCCGCGGTTACGGGTTTCGGCTTCCGTTGTGATCCTATACAGCTGGCAAAGCAGGTGGCCGTTTTTGTCGGCAGGAAAAAGCGTCTGCTTTGGGAGTCCATCAGGCAGAGCATTCCTGAGGTGGATTTCATTCTTCCAGCCGAATATGCCGTCTTACGCCGGCAGTTGAGGGCCACGGCCGGGCTCGAGATTATCGAGCGCGATGACATTCCTTTCGAGATAGGGAGATTCGAATGATCGATCTCGAGGTGCCTACCATTTTCGAGTCTTTTAACGCGCGATCCCTGAAGCCGGCGCAGGTTGCACGGACTTTCGTCCCTTCCCTCCAGTACCAGCGACTCACTCAGCGTAGGCACTCGGTGCTTGTCGGCCCACGGGGCAGCGGTAAAACGACGCTGCTGAAGATGTTACAACCGCAGGCCTTAGAGGTTTGGAGCCATGCGCAGGCCCCGTCCTTTCGGTCCTCGATCGACTTCACGGGGGTCTTTATTCCGACCGATTTGACCTGGCGTGAGCAGATACAGGCCTTGGGTGGCGGAAAGCTCGATCCGGATAGTTTGCGCCTTCTAAGTGCGGCTACTGTGACTACGCACGTTCTTCGCTCCTTGGCAATCACGATCGCCTATAGGTGCTCCACCGAGGAACATGGGGGCGCGTATGCCTTCCGGCGTGTCGATTTGAGTGGGGACCTTGAATCAGAGATCGTTGAATATGTATCCTCAGCGTGGGAACTAAGACTACCTGTCCCAAGTTTTCTCGCGTTGAAGCACGCCTTGAGCTTGCGCCTTTCGCGGATTCAACAACTCGCGAATCAGGAGGCGTCCCTTTCAGAGAACGGCAGGGTGGCGCGTCTCGCGCAGCATGGCTATCTGTTCCTAGACTTGTTTCACTCGGCCTCCGTCGGCATTGAGCGTTTTGATGACGCGATCGACCAAGGTGAGTCGCGTTGGGCGCTGATGTTCGACGAACTGGAGCTGGCTCCAGACTGGTTACAGTCGGCGCTTATTTCGGCCATGCGTTCTCGCGATGACCGTTTCATCTTTAAGCTTGCGTTGGCACCTTTTTCCGGCGGCCTGCCGATAATGAAGGACCATTTGTCCCCGGCTCCCGATCAAGACTTCGATCCCGTCTGCCTTTGGTATGCGGAGAAGCGCTCTGCGTATTCATTCTGCGTCGATCTGTGGTACCAAATCCTTGCTGAGCGAAACCTACCCCGAACTGATCCTAAGGCCGCGCTCGGACGATCTTACTTCGAGACACCAAGCGAGGAATGGCGGGATGGCGGGACGGCGTACATGCCCAAGAAGCGCCTCGGAAGGACGATCATCAGCGCGGCGTCGAAGGACAGCTCGTTCCGACGGTACCTGGCCGCAAATAACATCGACCCGTACCGGTTGCAGCTTCTTAGCGGACTTGAGCGATCTGCAACGCTGAGGAAGATCGCGCCAGTTATTGTGGTCCGTGAGTTCTTCCGCCGGGAAGGTGAGGGCGGCAAGTCGGTCAAGCGTAGCCGAAAGAGCGCCGCCCTTTACACTGGCGCGGATTCTCTGTTCGCTGTGTCGGAAGGGAACCCGCGGTGGTTCATTTCGATGATAGGCCGCCTTCTGGATCACTGGGACCCTGAGCGATGTGCCGTCACAGAGGCGGTCCAGGCTGGCGAGATGGTGCACGCCGCGCAGCGCTTTGCGGCCATGATAGGTACCATTCCCACAAAGAACTTTTCGAGCGTCGGTTCGAGGGGCTTATTGGGTCTGGTCGAGGCGATTGGAGAGTATTTTCACGCCAGGGTGACTGCTGATGAGTTTACACCCGAGCCACCGAACACCTTCGTCGTAGACGACAAGGTCTCAGACGGCGTTGCGCGGGGGCTTGGTCAGGCGCTGAACGCGGGAGCAATTGTTTACGTGCCCGATGACTGGAGTCGATTGATCCTCGACGACCTCCGAGCCAAGCGGTTTCGGGTGTCTTACCTGCTCGCGCCGATCTTTGGGCTGCCTATCCGACTCGGCAAGGAGATCGTGCTTAGTTCAATAATGCAATTCGGCAAAGAGCGCGACGCCGGTGATCAAATGGAATTGATCTAGATGGGCTGAGACTATGAGCGCGACAATTCGGGTGCTTGGTGTTACCGCGGAGTGTGACTCCGCCTATGACCTGTTTCTCGCCGCGGTGGGGTATGAGGCACGGGCGCGGTTTGTCGTTGAAAGCCTGCATCCGCGGGCGTTCGCACGGCTTGGTTTGGCGTTTACGCACGATAAGGTGCTTGACTTCGATCTGAATCGTCGTGCTCTGACTGAGCATGGGTATGAAATAACGGAGCAAGACGACGAAAACGTTGCGCCATGGCTACTGGATAGGGTGCTTTCGCTACCGCCTAATAGGGGGACTGTCCGACTGGGCGTTGACATCTCCAGCCTTACGCGCAAGCGTATCGCGATCGCATTCGATGTTCTTAGGCAGTCGGCCGCGCTGTTGGGCCGTTCGGTGTCCACAGATTGGTACTACAGCGTTGCGAGGTTTTCCGCTCCGCCAAGGCGGTTTGTGCCTAATGCCATCGCCGGGCCAGTCCTACCGGCGTTTGCGGGGTGGTCAATTGAGCCCGAGCGCCCGCTCGTGGCCGTCGTTGGGCTGGGGTACGAGGAGGACAGAGCGCTCGGCGCGGTTGAGCATGTGCAGGCGTCGGAAACGTGGGCGCTGAGGCCGCTCTCACATGACCCCCGATATGACGCGGCGGTGGCCCGTGCGAACAGCCGTTTGCTTGAGGCAATCCGACCTAGGAGGGTGGTTGCGTATCCCGTTGAGCGACCTATTGACTGCGTCGGGGTGTTAGAGTCCTTGGTGTATGGAATCATCCGAAACGAAAATGCCGTTATCCTGCCGTTTGGTCCCAAGATTCTCATGCTTTGCTCCCTCTTGGTCGCGCACATTCACCCGGCGGTGGCTGTTTGGCGCGTCAGTGCCGGCGGCGCTGAAGAGCCGGTCAACAGGCGTCCCAGCGGGAGAATTTCGTGCCTCCGCGTGGAATTCTCTCCGACGAAGAACGGCCTGGAACTAGATGGTCCGACAGGGCCTCAACCTGAAGTGAGCGGTCCAAATGCACAGGGTGGAAGCAACGCCGAGATCGGGATCGCTGAGGAATAGGGCCTGGCGCTACTGCAAACGCAGGGGTCGACACGAGTCTCGACCCGACGGGAGTGGCTGCTTAGACGCCAAGCCCGCCGGTTTGAATTCGGTGGAAAACAACGCTATTGTCGTGGAGAACCTGGAGGCAGCCAGGCAGAGCGTCCGCCGTTCATCTGCGCCCCACCCGTCACCGCCGAGCGCGCCCCCGCGTCCTTGCTACCCGAAGATCCGCCTTGCTTCTGCGCTTGCGTTTCCCGAGTGCCCCAGAAGTACTCGATCGTGGACCGAAGCCGCTTTTTCGATGCGAGGACTGCGGCTCATTTCGTCGAGCCTTCTTTGTGAACCTCGATATACGTCTTGCTGAAGAGTGAAGAAGTCTCGTTTGCGATGCGCGTATGCGCCTGATCGAAGTAATGCTCATCGACCTCAAAGCCCACGCTGTTGCGGCCGGACTTGGCCGCAGCCACCGTTGTCGAACCGGTCCCCAGGAAAGGATCGAGCACAGTGTCGCCGACGAAGCTGAACATCCTGATCAGGCGTTCCGCCAACTCGACAGGGTAGGGGGCAGGGTGGTGGCGTGTCGATGCGCCTGTCAATCCCGACCAGATTTGCTGGAACCACTCCTTGTGGTTCTCGCCGGAAATGACGCTTAAGACTCGCGTCGCGAGATCGGGCGCACGGTAGCCGCCGGGTTTCCGCTCCATGAGGATGAATTCGATGTCGTTCTTGATGACCGAATTCGGCTCGTACGGTTTACCAAGGAAGCTGGAGCCGTTCTCGACCTCGTGCACGACGTTTGCAATCTTGTGCCAGATGATAGGAGCCAGGTTGTCGAAGCCAAGTATGCGGCAATGCTCCTGAATCGAGGCATGCAACGGCACAACGGTGTGCCGCCCATTGTTTCCTGCGGGAAAGGCACACGTCGCCGACTACACAAATGAGGCGACCGCCGGGAACCAGTGCCCGGAAGCAATGTGCCCATACCTTATCGAGTTCCGCCAGAAACTGGTCATAATCGCCAATATGCCCCATCTGTCCGGCTGAATCCCGGTACTCCTTCAGTGTCCAATAGGGGGGCGAAGTGAGGATCAGGTGCACGCATTCCGGCGCCAACTCGCTCATCCCGCGGGCATCACCGAGGTTGAGCTGGTGACTGGTCGGAATTCTTCGCACCGCTTCTTCAATCAACTGAATTAGCACGCGGTTCTTCGCGATGCGCGGAATATCGGTCTGCGGGTTGTCGAGCGGGTACACCTCCGCGGGAACAAACGGACCGAGAGTCCCGCCAAGCTGCTCTTCTTGAATGGCCTGTCCTTCTTTCCAGCGGAGGGCTAAACTCATGGCACAGTGTAATTGTAACGAATGATTCTCACGTATAGGATCGCACTTGCTTCCAAACGCAAGGGTCGAGAGGAGTCTCGACCCGGCAGGCAAAAGTGCCTGCGCCACGGGGCCGCCGCTCACTTCCCCAACGTAATCTTCCGCCCCGTCCTTACGCTCTGCCTCGCCGCGTCCAGAATCTCCACCACGATGACGTTGTTTTCAAGCGAATTCAAACCGCTTGGCTTGAACTGCCCGCGGGCCACGCCCATGAAATAGGAGATGGAATCGCGGCCGTCGGGTGGCAGATCGGCTAGCGGTCGCGCCACCTCGGCGTTGCGGCCGGGCAGGCGGACGCGCAGGCTGTCGCCGCCGGTGGCGATGGCGTAGCCGGTTTGGCCGTAGACTTCGAAATCCTTACGGCTGGTGGGCCAGTTCCAGGAGGCCTGGATGATGCCCTGCGCCTGGGGATACTGGAGCAGGACCGTCGCTTCGTCGTCCACGCGGGGGTAGATGGCGGGCTTCTCGGTCTGGGCGATGGCGGTGACGGCCAGGGGGCGCTGGTTGTCCATCAGCCAGGTCATCAGGTTGGCGCCGTAGCAGCCGAAATCGAAGAGCGCGCCGGCGCCGTTCTTCACCGGGTCGGAGAGCCACGCGAAGAACTCCGGCTGCACGTTGATCTCCTTGGGTCCCTGGTGGCCGTCCATGGCGACCATCTTGCGAATCCCGCCCATCGCCTTCTGGTCCTTGACGATCTTCCAGATTTCGGCGTGGCTCTTGTACCAGGTGGTCTCGTAGTTCACCATCACGGGAATGCCGGAGTCGTGCGCGGCCTTTTCGATGGCGCGCGCCTGGGTCATGTCGACAGCGAGCGGCTTCTCCATCATCACGGGGATGTGGCGGCGGGCGCAGGCTTCGACGACCATTGCGTGATCGAAGGTGTCGGTGAAGGTGGCGACGGCTTCGGGCTTGGCGCGGTCCAGCATGGCGGCCAGATCGTTGAACTGCACCTCGGGGCCGAGGCCGTTGCTCTTGGCGTAGGATGCGGTCAGGGCCGGGTCGGGATCGAAGAGGCCGACGATCTCGACATCCTTCCGGGTCCTGGCGGTGTGCAGGAAACCGGAGACGTGCCCGTGGACCAGCCCGGCGATGGCGAGGCGCAAGGGCTTGGCCTCCGGAGCCTGGCCCGATTGGGCGCGGGAGAACAGTGAGAATAGCAACAGTCCTGCGGCGGTACGGCGCATGTTTCGATAGTACCGCCGCGCGGCGCCCGGCGCGGTTTGCGACAATGGCAGGGAGCGACGGAGCCTTATGCCTTGCCTATTCCTGATTCTCTTCCTGGCGTTCCCCCGGGTCGCCATGGTGCTGATGTTCCTGTTCTCCACCTACTTACAACGCGCCTATCACAGCCTGGTGATTTTGGCGCTCGGGTTTGTGTTTTTGCCGTTGACTACCATTGTGTATGCGTGGCTGGTGAACACTCATCAGCATATACAGGGCGTCAACGCACTGATCCTGATTGTCGCGGTGCTGATTGACGTAGGCGGATTGAGCGGCGGCGAATACCACCGGCGGGGGCGATGATCCGGCGGGCACGGGCGGGGTGTTCCCTGCCCCTGCTGTGTCTGGCTTTCAGCGCGAACGGCGTGGCGCAGACATTCCCCGGCTCGCAGGCTATCGACGCGGCCGTGTACAAGGCGATCGGCGAGAACCGTCTGCCGGGCGCGGTGGTCATTGTGGGCCACGATGGGCAAATTATCCATCGTAAGGCCTATGGCAAACGGGCGGTGTACCCGAAGCTGGAGGACATGACGCTCGACACCATCTTCGACCTGGCGTCGCTCACCAAAGTGCTGGCCACGACGCCGTCGCTGATGAAGCTTTTCGAGCAGGGCAAGTTCCGGCTGAACGACAAGATCACCGAATACATCCCCGAATTCCAGGGCGGCGCGAGCGACGTTACGATCAGGAACCTGTTCACGCATTTCTCGGGGCTTGCGCCGGATCTGAAGCTCGATCCGCCGTGGAGCGGGTATGAAACGGGGATTGCGCTGGCGTGCAGCACGCCGCCCACGGGTCCGCCGGGCGTGCGCCAGGTTTATAGCGACATCAATTTCGAGCTGCTGGGCGAGCTGGTGCGGCGGATCAGCGGCAAGATGGTTTCCGATTACGCGCTGCAGAATATTTACCTGCCGCTGGGCATGAAGGAGACCCGGTTTCTGCCGCCGCCGGAATGGATTCCGCGGATCGCGCCCACCGAGCGCGTTCCTCCCAGGAAAGGCCGCCCGCTGCGCGGGGTGGTGGACGATACGACGGCGCGCTACATGGGCGGCGTGGCGGGCCATGCGGGCCTGTTTTCCACGGCCGACGACGTGGCGCGCTACGCGCAGACGATGCTGAACGGCGGCGAGCTGGACGGCGCGCGCGTGTTCAGCCCGCTCACGGTGGAGAAATTCACGGAGCCGCAGACGCCGCCGGACCAGCCGGTGCTGCGCGGGCTCGGCTGGGATATCGATTCGCCCTACTCGGGCAGCCGCGGGGAGTTGTTTCCCATCGGCTCCTACGGACACACGGGGTTCACGGGAACTTCGCTGTGGATCGACCCTTCGACGAAGACGTACGTGATCATCCTCTCGAATAGCATTCATCCGGAGCAGCGGCCCGCGATCACGCCGCTGCGTTCGGAGGTCGCGACCATTGTGGCGGCGAAACTGGGCATTACGCTGCGGGATGTGACGCTCACGGGATACAGCGAAGTGCTGCCCACCGGCGAGCGCCGCGAGGTGGCGCGCAACGCGGCGACGAAGACGGGCCTGGATACGCTGGTGGACAGGAATTTCGATTTGTTTCGCGGCAAGCGGATCGGGCTGGTGACGAACCAGAGCGGCGTGGATCGCCTGGGGCGGCGCAACGTGGACCTGATGAAGGCGGCGGGCATTGAGGTAGCCGCGCTGTTCTCGCCGGAACACGGCTTCGGAGGCGGCGAACAGCGCCAGGGTATCGAGGATGGGACCGACGCGGCGACCGGCATCAGGATTTACAGCCTCTACGGCAGCACGCTGCGGCCGACTCCCGAAATGCTCGGAGGGCTGGACGCGCTGGTGTACGATATTCAGGACATCGGTGTCCGATTCTACACATACGAAACCACCATGGCCTACTGCCTGGAAGCCGCGGCCAAGGCGGGAGTGCCGTTCTACGTGCTGGACCGGCCCAACCCCATCGCGGGGAACCGCGTGGAAGGCCCGCTGCTCGATGCCGCCAACACGTCGTACGTGGGGTACCTGGCGGGCATGCCGGTGCGGCACGGTATGACCATGGGCGAGCTGGCGCGGCTGTTCAACGGGGAGAACAAGATTGGCGCCAACCTGACGGTGGTGGGCATGGAGGACTGGCGGCGCGGCGACTGGTTCGATTCCACCGACTTGCCGTGGGTGAACGCGTCGCCCAACATGCGCAGCCTGAATGCGGCGATTCTGTATCCGGGCCTGTGCCTGTTGGAATATCTGCCGGACCTCTCGATGGGCCGCGGCACCGACGCGCCGTTCGAGCAGATCGGGGCCAGTTTTATGGATGGGCGAGCGATGGCCGAATATTTGAACAACCGGCTGATTCCCGGCGTGCGCGCTTACCCGACCAGCTTCACGCCCACGGAATCGGTGTCCGCGGGCGAGCGCATTGAAGGCGTGCGATTCGAAATTGTGAACCGCGAATTGGTGGATTCCGCGCGATTGGGGATTGAACTGGCGGCGGCGCTGGTGAAGCTGTATCCGGATAAGATCGACCTGACGAAGACCAGGTTACTGATTGGCAGCGACGATGCGATTGCGAGGCTGACGGCGGGTGAGGATCCGCGGGAGATCATCGAGACTTACAGGGACGCGGTGGCGGCGTTCGTGAAGCTGCGGGAACAGTATCTGCTGTACAAGTGAACGGTGGGGCGGACCTCCTGGTCTGCCTTTTTGCCGGCGGCGGAAAACCCCAACACAAGAAGGCAGACCAGGAGGTCCGCCCTACCCGCCTGGCGAATCCTGCTCGCCGGTTCCGGCCAAGTCCTCCACCTTGGTTCCGTGGCTATCGACCCGCTGCGGAACGGTGCCCTGGGAGTTCATCTGATTTTCGGTGGCTCCGATTCCGGAGAGTTTCTGTTGGGACTTTTTCGGAGCCTTTTCGGGTTCCGCTGACGGGTGCATGGCGACCTCCAAGCTGTGGTTCGATTATTGGACAGAAACATACGAAATGCAAGGAATATAATTCCCTCCCCTTGACAATCTTGGGGAGTTCCCGCATACTTCCCCTAGATGGTCATAGGAAATGGCGAAATCCACTGAACCTGCCCTGCTGCAGGGCACGCTCGATCTGTTGATTCTTCACGCGCTGGGGCGCGGGCGGCTGCATGGCTACGCGATTGCGCAGACGATTCACCTGCTTTCCGACGATGTTCTCAAGGTGGAGGAGGGATCGCTCTATCCCGCGCTCTACCGCCTGGAACTGGATGGCGCGATTTCGGCGACGTGGGGACTCTCGGAGAATAAGCGCAAGGCTAAGTACTACGAGATCACACGGCGCGGCCGAAAGCTGGTGGCGGAGCAGGAAGCCACGTGGAGCCGGCTTTCGGGCGCAGTCCAGCGCGTGCTGGCGAGCTAGGGAAATAATGCGCCGCTTCTTTCTGAAACTGCTGCGCCGGCGACGGCTGGACCGCGATCTTCAGACCGAGCTTGCGTTTCACCGTGAGATGGCCGCGGTGGGCGCCAACCCGATTCCGCTGGGCAACGCAGCGGTCATTCGCGAACAGGCGTTCGATTTGTGGCGCTTCAACTTCATCGAAGACCTTTGGCGAGACCTGGTCTATGCGGCTCGCGGGCTGCGGCGCAGTCCGGCGCTGGTTCTCACGGCGCTGGTGTCGCTCGGGCTGGGGATTGGCGTCAACACGGCTCTGTTTTCGCTCGGCGTCGGGTTCCTGTTGAGCCAGCCATCCGTGCGCGACCCCGGATCGGTGGTTGCGGTGCGCGTCGCCGGCAACAGCAACTTGCCGGAGAAAGTCATCCGCTTCATACAATCCAGCGGCCTCTTCGAGGACGTGGCGGGCGAGGACCCTGAGGCCTTCGCGAACTACAACGACGGTTCGCAGACCAGCCGCGTTTTTGCGGTCTTCGCGACGAAGAATTATTTCACCGCGCTCGGCGTGCCCATGTTGTACGGCCGGGGTTTCGCGGCGGGCGATCCCGATGAAGTCACCGTGGTGAGCAATGGCTTCTGGCGCAAGCGGCTGAGTGGCGATCCGGCGGCAATCGGCCGAACCATCAACCTCGACGGCCGGTTGTGCACTGTCGTGGGAATCCTGCCGGAGGGCCACCGCACGTTGGTCGGCTTCGGATTTTCTCCGGACGTTTACCTGCCGGCCTATCTGGAAGGCGCCTCACTGGCGATGTATGCGCGGCTCAAGCCCGGCGTGTCGCTGGCGGAAGCGCGCGCGGGCCTGTTGACGGTCGCGAAGCGCATGGATGAATCGATGCCGGAGCGGTCGAAGTACGCGAGGGGCGTCAGCGTGTCGCACATCGGCGGAAGCGCGCGCCTGCGCGAACAGACGGAGATGCTGGCCGTCGGCTTGTTCTTCGCGCTGCTGCTGGCGGTGGCGGGGCTGGTGCTGTCGATCGCCTGCGTGAATGTGGCCAGCCTGCTGTTGGCGCGCGCTTCGGCCCGGCGGCGTGAGTTGGCCATCCGCCTGGCGTTGGGCGCAGGCCGCGGACGGCTGATGCAGCAATTCCTGGCCGAGAGCCTTCTGCTATCGCTGCTGGGCGCGGGCTTCGGCCTGGCGCTGGCGCAGATCACGGCCACGCTGCTGGCCGCGGTGGAGCTGCCTCTGCCGCTTCCTCTGCGGTTCCGCGCCGCGCCCGACTGGCGCGTGGCAATTTATGCGGCGCTGCTCACGGCCTTTGCGGTTTTCGCTTGCGGACTGCTGCCGGCGTGGCAATCCCTCAGGGAATCGATCGCGACAGATCTCCACCGCGAAGGCAGAATGCGCCTGCGCCGGACATTGGTGGCGGCGCAGATCGCGGTCTCCGTGGTGGTTCTCGCCACCGGCTTCCTCTTCCTGCGCAACCTGATGGAGGGCGCCGCTCTCAGTCCCGGCTTCGATCTGCGGCGGACGGTGCGGGCGGATGTCTACCTGCCGCCCTCCGGCTTTTCGGATCCGCAAAAGAAGACCGCGTATATCAGCCGCGCCCTGGACGAGCTTGCCGCCGTTCCGGGCATTGAGCGCGTCGCGGCGGCGCGCCTGATTCCGTTCACCGACAACACCAGTTACGGCAGCCCCATTACGTTTGCGGATAACCACCAGATGGTGCAGGCGTTTTTCAAGTGGAATGCGGTAACGCCGGAGTTTTTCCAGGCCATGGGCATACCGATTCGGCAGGGCCGGACCTTCTCGGACGCCGATGCCGGCGGGAAGACCGTCATCGTCAACACAACGTTTGTCCGGCGTTATCTGGGTGGCAGGCAGCCCATTGGAACGGTCTTTCTGTGGGGCGCGCAAGGCAAGACGCCCTACCGCATCGTGGGTGTGGCGGAGGGGACCAAGACCATGACCATCGGCGAGGAACAGCAGCCGCAATTGTACGAGCCGCTGGCGCAAATAGTGGACGACCGTCTGCGCATTCAGTTCGTCATGCGCTCGGCGATTCCGCCCGCGCTGCAACTGAACGCGGTCCGCGGCGTGCTGCACGGCATTGAGCCGATGGCGGGCGCTCAAGTGGAAACGATGTTTTCGAGCATCGGGCTGGCGTTTGTCCCGAGCCAGGTGGGCGCGGCGCTGCTCGGATCGATGGGCCTTCTGGGGCTGGCGCTCGCCATGACCGGCCTCTACGGCGTGATGGCATATTCGGTGGCGCGGCGCACGCGGGAAATCGGCGTTCGGATCGCACTGGGCGCCACGCGCGGCGACATCTCGCGGATGGTGTTGCGCGAATCCGCCGGCTTGACGGTTGGGGGTTGCGCCGCCGGATTGGCGATTGCTCTGTTCGTGACTAGGCCGCTGGCGATGTTCCTGGCGCCGGGTCTCAAGCCCGCCGACCCGCTGAGTTTTGCGGCGGTGGCGCTGGTGATGCTGCTGACCGGCCTGAGCGCCGCCGTGGGTCCGGTGCGCAGGGCGATTACCGTCGATCCGAATGCGGCTCTGCGCGAGGATTGATCCCTACTTCGCGTCGCGCCAGTTATCGCCTACGCCGATATCCACCAGCAGGGGCACCGACAACTCGCAGGCGCCTTCCATCTCGCGCTTGACAAGGGCCGATACTGCCTCCAACTCTTCCGGCGGGCACTCGAAGACCAGCTCGTCGTGGACCTGCAAGAGCATGGCGCTGCGATGCCCGCCCGCTGTGAGCGCCGCATCGAGGCGCACCATGGCCAGCTTGATGAGGTCCGCCGCCGTCCCTTGCAAGGGAGAATTGACGGCGGTGCGCTCGGCGAAACCGCGCAGGCTGGGGTTGCGGCTGTCCATTTCGGGAATGGGCCGCTCGCGTCCGAACAAGGTCCGCGTCACGCCCGTCTCACGCACCTTGGCGATGGTTGCGTCGATGAAACGGCGCACGCCGGCATAGCGCTCGAAGTAATTGCGAATGTACCTTTCCGCTTCGCCGCGTGAAATCCCCAGTTGCGCCGCCAGACCGAACGCGCTGATGCCGTACACAATTCCGAAGTTCACCGCTTTGGCGTCGCGGCGCGCTTCCGGCGTCACCATCATGGGAGGCACGCCCAGCACTTCGGCGGCGGTGAGCGTATGGATGTCCTCGCCGTTGCGGAAAGCCGTCACCAGCAGCGGGTCGCCGGACATGTGGGCCAGCAGGCGCAGCTCGATTTGCGAGTAATCCGCCACCAGCATCTTCCATCCCTCGCGCGGCACGAACGCGGCGCGGATTTCGCGGCCCAGTTCCGTGCGGATGGGAATGTTTTGCAGGTTGGGATTGGAGGAGGAAAGCCGTCCCGTGGCCGCGCCCGTCTGGTTGAAGCTGGTGTGCAGCCGCCCGGCGGAATCCATCAGCAGCGGCAGCGCGTCCACGTAAGTTCCCTTGAGTTTCGTATGCTGACGGTATTCGAGCACCTTGCGGACAATCTCATGATCGGCGGCCAGCTCGTCAAGGATGTCCGCGGCGGTGGAGATCGCCTTGGCCTTGCCGCGCTTCACCGGTGAGGGCAGGCCCAGGTCTTCAAACAGCACGCGGCCGAGTTGTTGCGGCGACCCGATGTTGAATGGCTTGCCGGCGAGCGCGTGGATTTCCGCCGTGAGGCGCGCGATGTCCGTCTCCATCAGGCTCGAAAGGCGCTTGAGCTCCACCGGATCGATGCGTATCCCCGTGCGCTCCATGCGCGCCAGCACGCGCGCCAGCGGCAGTTCGATTTCGGAGTACAGCTTGCGCAAACCACGCTCATCCACAGCCGGGGACAACTGCTCGAACAGCTCGAGCGTAATATCGGCATGTTGTTCGGGGGACGCGCCGAGCTTCAGATCGAATCGCCGGCGCGCCTGCTCCTCGAGCGCGCAGCCCAATGAATCCGCGTCCAACAGGAAGGCGTAAAGCATCACGTCGTGCTCGAAGCCGCGTCCTTCGATGCCCATTCGATCGAGCGCCAGCAGCGCCGATTTCACATCGCAGGCGATCTTCACCGCGCCGCCGTCTTCCAGCCAGCGCTTCAGATGCCCCAGGTTCTCCGCCGTGACGCCGCGCGCCTCTCCGGGCCGGCGCGCAAGGCCGATCGCATCCATGGCAAATTCGCCTTCGCGGGATTGCGCAATGGCCACCGCGACCGGCGCCCCCGCCGCGTCATCGAGCCACGATTGCAGTTCGGCCGCGTCCGCCACCACCCGGTAATCGCGCACGCGCGCATCTTCCTCGGGGCCGAGTTCCTTCAGCAGGCTATGAAACTCCAGCTCCTTATAGAGCGCCTTTACCAGGGCCAGGTCAGGCTGCTGGGCGCGAACCGATTCCACGTCGAACGGGATGGGGATGTCCGTCGCCAGCGTGGCCAGGCGCTTGCTCATGCGGATCTGCTCGGCGTGGTTCTGAAGACTCTCGCGGTACGCCTTGCGCTCCACTTCCGACGCGCGCGCGATGGCCTCCTCCACGCTGCCGAAGCGCTCGATCAAGTCCCTGGCGCCTTTGTCGCCGATGCCCGGCGCGCCCGGAATGTTGTCGATGGCGTCGCCTTTGAGCGCCAGCAGATCGGTCACCTGGTCCGGGCGCACGCCCATGAAGACTTTGACCTTTTCGGGGTCGTACCACTCGTCGTCCTTGGCCGGATTGAGCATGGAGACGCGGTCGTCGACAAGCTGCAGCATATCCTTGTCGCTCGAAACGACCACCACCTCGAAGCCCTCGGCTTCCGCGCGGCGCGCGATGGCGCCGATCACGTCGTCGGCTTCGAAGCCGGGGTATTGGAGCACTGGAATCCGCATGGCGTCCAGGGCCCGGCGCACGTAGGGGATCTGCTCGATCAGGTCCGGCGGCGCCTCGGCGCGGTTGGCCTTGTATTCCGGAAACTCTTCCAGCCGGTGCGATGGCTCGCCACTTTCGAACACGGCCGCGATGTACGCCGGGGCGTACTGCTTCGAGAGCTTCCGCACCATGTTATTGAAAATGTAAACCGCCTCGGTGGACAGGCCGGCGCTGGTCCGCATGGGAGGCGCGCCGCTGCGGGCGCGTGCGTGATACGCGCGGAAGATGAACCCGAACGAATCGATCAGGAAGAGCCGCTTGGAGGGCACACCTGCATGATACTAAGCGGACGCAGGAAGCGTGGCGTTACGCCGTTCGCGAGACGGCCGTAGCGCCGCCGGTCTCCGCCGGCGGTGGTTTAAAGGCCGAACGAAGATCACCGCCGGCAGAGACCGGCGGCGGTACTGCCAGATGCTATATTTTAACCATCGGGGCGGGAATAACACCTTCAAATGTGTGGCATTGCGGGATTTACAACGCTCAATCGACTGCCCGACGGGGATGTCGCGCGGCGCATCGTCGAACGCTTGCGCCATCGTGGACCGGACCAGGAGGGGGTCTTGGAGACGCGCGGAGCGACGCTCTGCGCGGTGCGGTTGAAAATCATCGACCTGTCGGGCGGCGATCAACCGTTCGTTACCGAAGACGGCGATACGGCCATCGCGTTTAACGGCGAGATCTACAATCACAGGGAAATCCGGAGAGAACTCGAAGGACTCGGGCATCGCTTTCGCTCCCAGTGCGATACCGAAACCGTTCTCCGCGCGTTTCTCCAGTGGGACACGCAGTGCTTTTCGCGGATGCGGGGAATGTTCGCGGCGGCGCTCTGGACCGAATCGAGCGGGCGCCTGGTGCTGGCGCGCGACCGCATGGGGATCAAGCCTCTCTATTATTGCGAGCGCGCCGGCGACCTTTACTTCGGCTCCGAGCTGAAGGCGATTCTGGAACACCCCGAGGTTCCCAGGCTGCTCGACCTGGAGGCGCTCGACGCCTACCTTTCGGTCAACTACGTGCCCGGCCCGCGAACCTTAATGCAAGGCATCGGGAAGGTTCCGCCGGGGCATTTGCTCGAATGGCGGCGCGGCCGGACGCGTGTGGAAGCGTGGTGGAAGTTCCCGGCCGGACCGGCGCGGCGGCGCTCGCTGGGGGACGCCAAAGAAGAACTGGACGGCCTGTTGAACGATTCCGTCCGCGAGCACATGGTCTCCGACGTTCCGCTCGGCGTGTGGGCTTCGGGCGGTCTCGATTCCTCCACCATCCTGCACTACGCGGCGGCGCACTGCGCGGGGCGGCTGAAGACGTTTTCGGTTTCGTTCGCCGGGCGCAGCTTCGACGAAAGCAAGTACTTCCGCGAGGTGGCGCGGGTCTACGGCACGGATCACCATGAGTTCGACCTGAACCCGGACGTGGAATTGCAGTCCGCCATTCAGGACTTCGCCTACTACTCGGACGAGCCCAGCGCGGATGCGGGCGCGCTGCCGGTGTGGTACCTCTCGCGCATGAGCCGCCGTCACGTTACGGTGGCGCTTTCGGGCGAGGGCGCGGACGAATTGTTCGGCGGCTACGCGACCTATCTGGCCGACGAATTGGCGCGTCCGCTCCGCCTCACGCCCACTCCTCTGCGCCGCCTGCTACTGCGGACATTGGACCGCTGGATGCCGGTCTCCGACGAGAAAATCGGCCTGGAGTACATGCTGAAGCGCGGGATTGAAGGAAGCTGCCTCGATCCTGACGAAGCGCATTTTTTCTGGAACGGGACGTTTTCGCCGGAACAATTGCAGCGGCTTCGGCCGGGGACCCATGGCAGCGGCTTGCGGGCGCTGGCGGCGAGCCTGGGGATTAACGCGCCGGGCGTGGAACGGTATCTGCGCATCGATCAGAATTACTATCTGCCGGACGACATCCTTTATAAGACGGACCGCATGAGCATGGCGCATTCGCTCGAAGTCCGTCCGCCGTTTCTCGACCATCGCATCGTGGAGTTCGCGGCTTCCCTGCCCTCCGGTTTGAAAATCCGTGGAACGAAACAGAAGTTCCTGCTGAAGCAACTCATGCGCGGGAAGCTGCCCCAAGCCGTGCTGGACCGCGGGAAGACGGGTTTCGATATTCCGGCGCACGACTGGTTTCGCGGCCCGTTGCGCGGCTTGTTGATGGAGACACTGACGCCCGAAGCCGTGCGGGCCGCGGCGGTCTTCGATGGGGCGGTCATCGAGTCCCTGATACGCGATCACATGGAAAGACGCACCAATGCCGGATATCATCTATGGGGTCTGTTGACGCTCTTCCTGTGGATGAAGAGGTGGAAAGTGGAGGTCCCCGTTCCGGCCGCGGTTGGGAACACGCCCGGCGCGCTCGCTGCCCGCTAGCGGTCGCGAATCTTTGAGCCTGCCGATCCCTTACCCAGCCAACTCCGGATTGCCCGGCGGTTCCGCGGCTTCCCCTAACAAGCGTTCGTAGACGTCCCGGGCGGCTCTCTGCGCGGCGATTTTCTTGGTGCGCCCCTCGGCCTGGCCCGTCCATTCCTTACCCGCCCGCACTTCCACGGTGAACATCTTGGAATGCTCCGGTCCCCGCTCTTTTACAATGGTGTAGCGCGGCTGCGGCAGCTTGCGGGATTGAGCGAGTTCCTGAAGCGCGCTCTTGAAATCGGCGATCTCCGGCGGAACATCCGAGCCGGCGGAGACCGGAGCATCCAGCACGTGCGCGGCGACAAAACACCGCACCGGTTCCGGGCCGGCATCCAGATAGAGCGCGGCGATGACCGCTTCCAGACCGTCCACCAGCAGAGTTTTCTTGGCGCGTCCGCCGCTCATTTCCTCGCTGCGGCCCAACTCCAGATAGGCGCCCAGATCCAGGCGGCGCGCCACGCCGTGCAGGTGGGCCGCGCTGACCAAGTGGGCCTTCAGGCGCGAAAGCTCCCCCTCGCGAAAATCGGGATGGCGAAGCACCAGGGCCTCCGAAACCAGAAACCCCAGCACCGCATCGCCCAGGAACTCAAGCTGCTCGTTATCGTCGGAAGGCGAACCGGGACCGGCGCGCGTTTCATTCGCCAATGAACTGTGCGTCAGCGCGCGGCGCAGCAACTCAAGATCGGAAAAACGGTAGCCGATCCTCGCTTCGAGAGATGCCAACTCCGCGCGCATGGCGACCGGACAATTACTTCGCGGCCGGGGCTGCCTTGGCGTCCTGGGCCTTCAAGTTGACCGTGAACGCCCTGATGGCGGAATTGAGATCGGGTAGGGCCAGGATCTTATCGCACAGCGCCAGCGAGTCGGCATCCTTGCCGGCATCATGCAGTATTCCGGCTAATTGAGCCTGGTACAGCACTTGATCCGGGTCGTCGGCCACCGCGGTCTGCATCTCGGTGATGGCCGGGTCGAACTTCTTGGGGTCGGCGGCCTTATTCGCAACGGCGCGGGCGCGCGCGGCCAACGCCAGACCTTTGTGGGCCTCAGCTTCGTTAATCTTCATTGAGGCTACCTGGTCGGGAGTCATCGCCGGATTCGCTTCCTGGGCCTTGATGCCGGTGATGGCGGCATTGAGGTACTTTTCGGCTTTGGCGAGTTCGTCGGGCAGATCCAGGTCCGTCGGCTTGGCTTGCTTTGCCAGGATGCCGCCCAGCTTCAGGTTCGCCGCAATGTTCTGGGGATTCACTTCCATCACGCGGCCCCAGGCAACCTGCTCACTGGCGGTATCCGCGGCCGTGGCGCCAGGGCTTCCCGCCTTCTTGTCATAGGCCATCGCCTCCAGGGTCAACACGGTTTCCTTATAGTCGGTGTCGGCGAACTTCGTCAGCAAATCTTCGGCGGCCTTGATCATTCCGTCGGCGTCGCCAGCTCTTTGCGCAGCCACCAGTGTCTGCAGCGCAGTCTGTTCCGCGGCCGACTTGGGATGCGGTCCGGCCTTCGTGGCTGGCGCGGCCGCCTGTCCCGCCGGGGCAGCCTGCCCCGTTTGGGCGGTTTTCCCTGCCGGAGCGGCCGGCGCTGGCGCATACGGCTGCTGCGCCATTAGGAGCATGCCAAGCCCGGCTGCCAGCGCCAGGATGCCGGTAAGAATCGTTCGTTTCATCTTAAGGAACTCCTTGATTTTTGCGTTACTGCTTTGAATTCGTCTGCAGGCCTTCCGTGGCCGCCTTGCGCGCCGCGTCGGACGCCCCATCCACCTTCAGAGCTTCTTGAAAATATTTCACTGCCTGGTCACGCTGGTCGCGGTCTTCCTTGGCCAGCGACAACCTGCCGAGGTACACCAACGCCCAAGCCTTCACCTGCGGCTCGGGCTGCAATTCGAGCGTCTTCTGAAATAACTGTTCGGCTGTTTCGGGGTCTTTCTGTACCGCCGCGACGCGCGCCAGGCCGTAATAGGCGGCGGCGTGCTGCGCAGGCGAGCCGGGCTGCGCCAGAACTTCCAGATATAGCTGCCTGGCGTTCTCGACGGTTGCCGCGCCCTGGGCGCGCGCCTCCCACAACTGTTCGGCGTCATCGAGCGTCTTGGCGGCGCCGGCCAAGGGAGGAGGCGGGGGAGGCGCAGCGGTCGGGACCGCCACCGGCGCCACCGCCTGCTTGTCGAACTCCACTTTGTTCAGCCGCGTCTCTTCCTTTTGTAAGTCGATGGCCATCACCATGTCCGGGTAATAGTCCTTCATCGGCTGATCCTGCTTCTCATAGGCCGTCAAGGCTTCCGCGAAATAGGGCGTCAGAATGTACCCTTGCTGCAGGTCCTGAGCGATGCGCTCCGGCTTGCCATCCATGCGGGCCTCGATGGCCTTGATCAGGCACTCGGTGGTGAGCAGGAGAAAATCGTCCTTGAAGGGCTGATCGAGCGCCGGGGCCCGCAGCGCCTGCGGATTCAGGATCTTGGCTTTGCGCTCCAGCACCTCCTGCTGCAGCGTCGAAAGCGGATCGAGCAGGTAGTGCAGATACTCGTGGCGGATGTCGAAGGCCCGCGGCTCGGACGCGGGCGTGACCACTACCGCAAACTCGTACCCATAGCTGCGCGCCTGGACTTGATTCGGCGCCGCCATCGGCTCGACGAAAATCTGAAAGTGGCTGCGGTTGAGCCCGGAAGCCACATACCGCAAATACGCGTTCACATGGAACACCGCGTCGGTGATGGGACCGTGCAGCCGGGCGATCTCCCGGTCGTAGGCCGGCTGCGCCTGCGCCCACATCTCTTCGATGCCGGCTTCCTTGTAGAACTCCGCCAGCAACGGCGAGAGGCTCTTGAGCGGAACCACGTCCGGCGGGATATCCACATCGCGTTTCTTGAACTTGAAGTCCGGCGGCCCGTCCACCGTGAGCGCGTAGGAAATGTACTGGCTCAGCTCGGCGGTGTCCGCGTTCGCTCCCCCCAGCTTGCGATGGTTCTCGAAGAACTGTCGCAATTCCGCCAGGCTGGGCGGATTCTTCCTCAGGATTTCCGAGCGCACTCGATCCCGCAACGGGCTGTTGTTCGGCGAAGAAGCCTCGGCCGAGTATCCCGCGGCGTTGATCGCCGCCATGACCGCGAATAACGTGGGACTCCCATCGAGCTGACCCTGTTCGGGGGCCGACGCCATGGCCGAAAAAGCAAACGCTACTATGCCCGGAAAGACAAGGTACTTCAAGGATTTCCGCCTAGGATACCGATTAGTCTAGCGTACTTATGGCTGGAGTGGCGCAGTTCCAATTCGCACACTCGCAATTCGCCCGCAAGGAGGCCGCGCACGGCCCCCGCCCGCCACGTTACACTGGGAATTCCCCTATGAGCAACATCCAGATTACCCTGCCCGACGGCGGCGTACAGTCGGTCGCGCCGGGCGCCCGCCCCATCGATATCGCCCGATCCATCGGCCCGCGCCTCGCCGACGCCGCCATTGTGGCCAAAGTCGATGGCGAGCTTTACGACCTCACCCGTCCCATCGAAAAGGACGCCTCGCTCCAGATCCTCACCGCCAAAGATCCCGAAGCCCTGGTGGTCTACCGCCACTCCACCGCCCACCTTCTGGCCGCCGCCGTGCTGGAGCTGTATCCCGACGCCAAGCTGGGCATCGGACCGCCCATCGATACCGGCTTCTATTACGACTTCGACCGCGCAACGCCCTTTACCCCCGACGACCTCGAGAAGATCGAAAAGAAAATGTGGGAGATTCAGAAGCGTCATCTCCCCTACGAACGCATCTATACCCGCAAGGAGGAGGGCCTCCGCAAGTACTCCGACGCCTGGATGAAATGCGAATTGATCGGCGAACGCGCCGGCGAGATCTTCAGCGAGTACACCCTGGGGCCGCACTTCATCGATTTCTGCCGCGGACCGCACCTGCCCGACACCTCCAAAATCAAAGCGTTCAAGCTCCTCTCCATCGCCGGCGCCTATTGGAAGGGCGACGAGCATAACAAGCAGTTGCAGCGCATCTACGGCACGGCTTTTTTCAGCCAGAAGGAACTGGACGAGCATCTCGCGCGCATCGAAGAGGCCAAGAAGCGCGACCACCGCAAGCTCGGCAAGGAACTGGATCTCTTCAGCGTCCAGGACCTCGCCGGCCCCGGCCTGATTTTCTTCCATCCCAAGGGCGGCATCATCCGCAAGCAGCTTGAAGACTGGATGCGCGACCAGTACCTGGCGCGCGGCTATTCGCTGGTCTACACGCCGCACGTGGCGCGCTTCGACCTCTGGAAGACCTCCGGCCACGCCGGCTTCTACGCGGAAAATATGTTCAGCCGCATCAAGCTGGATGACGCCGAATACCAGCTCAAGCCCATGAACTGCCCGTTCCACATCCTCATCTATAAGGACCGGCAGCGCAGTTACCGCGACCTTCCCGTGCGCTTGGGCGAGCTGGGCACGGTGTACCGCTACGAGCGTTCCGGCGTGCTGAACGGCTTGTTCCGCGTGCGCGGATTCACCCAGGACGACGCTCACATTTTCTGCACTCCGGATCAGGTGGAAAACGAAATCGTCGATTGCCTTCAGTTCGCCATCGACACGCTGGCCGCCTACGGTTTCGACAAGTACGAGGCCGAGCTCTCCACTTGGGATGGCGGCGTGAGCGGCAAGTACGCCGGCGTTCCGGAGCAATGGAAACTGGCCGAAAACGCCCTCATGCGCGCCACCGAGCGCCTCAGCATCAAGGTGAAGGTAGTGCCTGACGAAGCCGCCTTCTACGGCCCCAAGATCGACGTCAAGCTGGTGGACGCCATCGGCCGCCCCTGGCAGCTCTCCACCGTGCAGTTCGATTTCAATCTGCCCGCGCGCTTCGAAATGGAGTACATCGCCGAGGATGGCAAAGCCCACCAGCCCGTGATGGTCCACCGCGCGCTCTACGGCTCCATCGAGCGCTTCTTCGGCATCCTGATCGAGCACTACGCCGGCGCGTTCCCTGTGTGGCTAGCCCCCGTGCAGACCGCCGTCCTGCCGATTACCGACCGCCAGACCGAATATGCGCGCAGCTTGCAACACCAGCTCGAAGCCGCCGGCATCCGCGCCACCGTGGACGAGCGCAACGAGAAGGTCAACCTTAAGATCCGCGACGCGCAGATGCAAAAAATCCCCTACATGCTGGTAGTGGGCGACCGCGAGCAGCAGAACGGCAAGGTGGCCGTCCGCAACCGCAAGCACGGAGACCAAGGCGCCAAGACGCTGCCGGAGTTCATCGTGGAGATCAAGGGGTTGATCGATTCGAAGGCCGTCTCCGAGTAGGGGTCGGGCATGCCCGGCCCACCCCGCCAATCCGAGCCGTGAACGTAAGAGAGCGGTCGCCGTGTGGGATAATCGAGAGGTCCCTCCATCGCATGGACCCACAATTCATCCGAAATTTCTCCATCATTGCGCACATCGACCACGGCAAGTCCACCCTGGCGGACCGCCTGCTGGAGATCACCGGCGCTCTCTCCCAGCGCGAAATGATGGAGCAGGTCCTCGACACCATGGACCTGGAGCGCGAACGCGGCATCACCATCAAGGCCCATGCCGTGCGCCTCAATTACCGCGCCAGCGATGGCAACCTTTACCAGTTGAACCTGATCGATACCCCTGGCCACGTCGATTTTTCCTACGAGGTGTCCCGCAGCCTGCAGGCCTGCGAAGGCGCCCTGCTTGTCGTCGACGCTTCCCAGGGCGTGGAGGCGCAAACCCTCGCCAACACCTACCTCGCGCTGCACCACAACCTGGAAATCATTCCGGTCATCAATAAGATCGATCTGCCCGCGGCCGAGCCGGAGCGCATCCGCGAACAGATCGAAACCGTCATCGGCCTGGATGCGCGCGACGCCTTGCTGGTGAGCGCCAAGCAGGGCACGGGCGTTCACGACGTTCTCGAAGCCATCGTCCTCCTCGTCCCGCCGCCCAAAGGCTCGCCCGACGCGCCGCTGCGGGCTCTCATTTTCGATTCCTGGTTCGACGCGTATCGCGGCGTCATCATCCTGGTCCGCGTCATGGAAGGCCGTCTGCGCAAGGGGCAGAAGATTCGCCTGTGGTCGAACGGCGAAGTTTACGAAGTGGAGGCTCTGGGCTACCAGGCCCCCAAGGCCACCCCCTGCGACGAACTGGCCGCGGGCGAAGTGGGGTTCCTGTCGGCCACCATCAAGACCGTTTCCGACGCCAAGATCGGCGACACTATCACGGATGACGAGGCCCCCGCCGCCGAGCCCCTGCCCGGCTTCGAGGAAATCAAGCCCATGGTCTTCGCCGGCCTCTACCCGGTGGAATCCCACGAGCACGGCCTGCTGCGCGACGCCCTCGAAAAGCTGCGCCTCAACGATAGCGCCTTCAACTTCGAGCCGGAAAGTTCCGTGGCGCTGGGCTTCGGCTTCCGCTGCGGCTTCCTGGGCCTGCTGCACCTGGAGATCGTGCAGGAGCGTCTGGAGCGCGAGTTCGATATCGATCTGATCACCACCGCGCCCGGCGTGCGCTACCGCATCACCACCACTGTCGGGGAGGTGATCGAAGTGGATAACCCCACGAAGTTTCCGAACCCTTCGGAGATTAAAGAGATCGAGGAACCCATCATCGACGCCACCGTGATCACGCGTGAAGACTTCGTGGGCGGCGTTCTGAAGCTGCTCGAAGAGAAGCGCGGCGTGCAGAAGAACTTCGAGTACATCGCCGGCGGCAGGGTCATGCTGCTCTACGAGCTGCCCCTGAATGAGATCGTGCTCGATTTCTACGACCGCCTGAAATCCGTTTCGCGCGGGTACGCCTCGCTCGATTACCACCTGTCGGGCTACCGCGTTTCGCCCATGGTGCGGCTCGACGTGCTGGTGGCGGGCGACCCCGTCGATGCGCTTTCGATCATCGTCCACAAGGACCTCGCCGTCGAGCGGGGCAGGGGTCTGATTTCGCGGCTCCGCAAATTGATTCCGCGGCAGATGTTCGATGTCGCGCTGCAAGCCGCCATCGGCGCCAAGATCATCGCGCGAGAAAACATTGCCGCGATGCGCAAGAACGTGCTGGCCAAGTGCTATGGCGGAGACATCTCGCGCAAGCGCAAGCTCCTCGAAAAGCAAAAGGAAGGCAAGAAGCGCATGAAGCGCGTGGGCCGCGTGGAGATCCCCCAGGAAGCCTTCCTGGCCGTCCTCAAAGTCGGCGAAGAGACCGAATAATCCCCGGCTGCAAGAACCCAGGGCAGGTCCGCGTCAACGCAGCCGCGGCGGATCTGGGGCATAGCCGGGCGTGAGCCCCACCGTTAGCCAGGGCCGGCCGCACGGCACTTCGAATCGCCGAACAGCGAGGCACGCTCGCCAGTCGTATCTACGTTGCGCTGTTTTGACGCCATACCGGCGACTTCCGTGCAGTATCCCGCGCCGCCTTCCAGATGACGCTCAGTAGGGGATGGAAAGAGTGCGCGGCGTTTTGGTCCAGGTTCAGCGGCAACGGAACGGACCGGAACGCGAGACGGGAGAGTTCAGTTTCCCGGGTGACGGGCGATTACCGATTGCGGTGTATCGGCACACCAGCGGAGCCGAGAGGTAGAAATGCCGAACCTAAGGAAGCGCTTGAGGCGGAAGCGAGAGGTTACGCCACCACCTACAGGGTCTGCCGGATCAACCTCAGGCCGGCGCCTTCGAGGTCGTTGCGGATTGCGCTTGGGGCATTAAACACCATGGTCGCCCGGGTTTTCTCCGTATAAGTAGGCCATCCCGGAAGGCCTGCGTGGCCGGGCGTGCCGGTGCGCGCAAAACTCGCCCAGGCTTCGCCCATCTTGCCGGATAGCGCCAGCGCCTCCGGCGTTCCCCCTGAGTAGTTTGGGCAGAGGCTGGCGTTGTCGAAGACAAAAGTGATTTCGCTGGCGTGGAAGGTTCCGATCTTGCCGCCAAGCATCGGCGTGCGCCATGCGTACAGATACATGTAAGCGGGAGCCGCGCCCTGAGCAGCCTTGCGCTCAGCCTGCGTGACAGCGTTCTGCCGCATACCGGAGGCTGAAATGGCAGCCCACAGTCCAAATGGCGATTCCTTGGGATACTCTTTGCGATAGGCGGCGACGATATCCGCAGCTTTGTCTTTGTACCTGTCGGTGGCTCGTTGAAGCAGGCCGGCATCGGTGAGGGTGTCACGATCCGGATTGTCGGTTCCGTTGACCATCTCATTCAGACAGGAGCCGATCAGCATGGGCACGTTCGCCGAAATGGCAGGAGCGCCGGGATCGAAGGGATGCGCCGGGATGGCGCGGCCGTCCAGAACGGGCCCCCATCCGCCGGCGCCCGCGCCGGAACCCGCGGGCGCGCCGGCGCGAAGGCGGCGCTGGACGTCCGACTGCACGCTGCAAAGGGTTCGAGCCGGCACGGCAGCCAGTTTGTCGAGTTGCGTTTTCGAGATACCCAGTTCTTCGAGAACGGCAGCCGCCAGCTTTGCGGAGGCTTCCGGGGAACCGACTCTCAGGCTCGAGCCGCTCTGCACCACGGCGCGATGGAACAGGCCCTTGGCCGCCGGCATCGCCATCAAGACGCTAACCTTCCACCCGCCGCCGGACTGGCCGTAGATGAGGACATTGTTCGGGTCGCCGCCGAAATTCGCGATATTGTCGCGCACCCACTCCAGCACGGCCACGATATCGAGCATGCCCACGTTGCCGGAAGAAGCATAGCGCTCTCCGCCGACTTCGGCGAGGTGCAAGTAGCCAAACAAATTCAGGCGGTGATTGTGGGTCACGACGACTGCATCGTGATGCCGGGCGAGGTTCTCGCCGTCGTAACAAAGCAAGTCATTGCCGCTGCCGCT
Organism: uncultured Solibacteraceae bacterium; assembly: GCA_964457555.1. Classification (GTDB taxonomy): domain Bacteria; phylum Acidobacteriota; class Terriglobia; order Bryobacterales; family Bryobacteraceae; genus BOG-224. Next base: position 12,885 of record CAYWHA010000018.1, on the reverse strand, counting down.
GGTGTAGCTTCCGCCGTGCATATAGACCATCACGGCGCGCTTGCGGCCGGAAGCAGCGAGGGAGGGTGTCCATACGTTCAGGCGCAGACAGTCCTCGCCCCTGGTCCAGCCGTTCGTCCGGTAGAGGAGAAAGGCATCCTCGTCGGTGTTGCGGCGTTGCGCATCATTTTCGATGGGACCCGTACCGCTATCCGGACAAGAGTGTCCGTAGCTCAGGCAGTTGCGCACACCGGACCAAGGTTCCGGCTTGACAGGCGGCATGAACCGGTTGGCGCCCGTGGTGGAAGCGCCGTAAGGGACGCCGCGAAAAACGGCCACGCCGCGGCTGGAGTAGCCCCGCACTTTGCCAGACGCCGTTTCCACCACCGGGTTGGCCGGCATCGCCGGGCTCGCGGCCGATGCAGGTTTTGCGGGCTGCGCAACGGCCTGCGCGGTGAGCGCAGCCATACCGGCCGCTCCCATGGCGGCCTGAACGAGATCGCGACGGTTCGGTTTCCGCAGATGGTCCATCGGTTCCATTGCTCCTCCCCGAATAGAATAGCGTTATTGCAAGGGGCAGGCTTCCGATGACAACTAGTGGCCTGACTCTGAGAAACTGGACGGCTGGCGCCCGAAGCCGACCCGTAGCGGCTAGCCCGTCCGCTTCGCCTTGGCCTTCCAACTCGACCAGTGCGCGGTGCGCCGCATTAGGCCCGGCCTGTGAGACGATCTCGCGCCGCCACTTGTACATTCCCAGACCAGCCGGGGATCGCGGGCGAAGGCTGTGATTCATCGGGACGGACGCCTTGGCGGGATCAAAGCGCATCCCGGAACCGGGCATCTGCCGCCGGTTTCGCAAGCATTCTCAGAAGAGCATTGCGAGAACGGGTGAGCCAACTCAGTCGTCGTTTGTCCGGCCGCGAAGTTTCTTGGAGGAGGATCGTTGCGATTTTGCCGTGAGCCGACGGACCTTTGATCCGAGCGTGGGCCGGCTGGGGCGGCGGGTTTTCGGCACGACTTGCGCGCGGGCGATCAGTTCGTTCAGTCGCGCCCGGCTTCGGCCCGATTGGCCTCCTGCGTCCGGTGCGCGCGGGACGTGACGATCAGCACGCCGTCTTGCGTGGCGCGACTGCCCGCCAACACGAGGAGGCGCTGCCGTACGTCGTCGGGAAGCGAGCGGGAATGGCCGACGTCGAATCGCAGTTGGACGGCGGTGGAGACTTTGTTGACGTTCTGGCCGCCAGGACCGGAGGCGCGGACAAAGGTCATTGTAAGCTCCGAATCTGGGATGAATATGGGCAAATGCTATTTCCAGAATATCCCGTCATGGCGTGGCAGCGCGCGAAGAGAATCGTGGCGAGCGGCCTGTGTCTGCAATCGAAAACCGGCCCTGGGTTAACGGCCTCCCAAGTCTTGCACTTGGAATCCGGAAACGATTGCGCGCTGCGCTGGTTTACTATCGCGGATGCAGACTAAGTTTCTGCACTCTCCAATTCGTGAGTTCCCCAACGAAGAGTTCGTCGGGATTGCGGCAGTCGATTTCATTCACCGATCCGAACTCCTTCATCAACTTCCCCGCTCGTCCAAATCTGCCCAGAACCTTCCCGTCCAGTTCCATCCTGTAGATCTCTCCGTCGTCCATGGACCTGGGGTCATTCGAGTTCGAACTGTAAAGGTATTGGCGCTGCCCGGGCGAAATGCAAATGGCCCAGGGAGCGCCCAGGTTGGAAAACTGGGTTTTGAACGCGCCGTTGTTATCGAAGACCTGAATCCGCTTATTCCCCCGATCCGACGCGTAGACATTACCCTGGAAATCGGTCGCGATCGATAGCGGCGCGTCGAATTGGCCGGGATCGGTTCCTCGCGAACCCCACGACTTGATGAACTTGCCGTCGGCGTCGAACTTCGCGACTCTTGCATTGCCGTACCCGTCGGAAACGAAGATATTCCCCGCCCCGTCCCAGGCAACGTCGGTCGGCCGGTTGAAATTGTCTCCGGCAACGCCCCCGCCGGCGCCTGCGCGACCGCCCGGAGCCCCGCCACCGCGTCCAAAGTCGGCGACCGCCTCCGGTTTCCTGCCCAAGGTCATGGCAATTCTCCCCTGGGGGTCGAACTTGATCACCATATTCGACCCTTCGTCGACCACCCAGATGTTGTCCTTCGGATCGACGCGCACGGCTTGCGCAAACAGGAACCCGTACACGCCTTGACCGATCTCGCGGACGAACCTTCCACTTCGATCAAACTCGAAAAGCCGCGAGCCGCCGTGGGTAAACGTCCGCGATCCTCCCAGCGTCGCGTTGGTTCCGGTCCGGGTGTAGACAAACACTTCCCCTTTGGAGTTCGTCGCCACGCCGGCCGCTTCGCCCAGATAGATGTGTTCCGGCAGCTTCAGGAAGTCAGGAGAGGAATCGTATGGTATCTCGGGAACCAGGTTCTGAGCGAACAGCGAGACGGCGAAACACAGCGCCGCGAACAGGAAACGGCGTGACGGACCGGTCATTGCGGTCTACCTGACGGCTGCGGATGCAAGACGATTTTCTGCACGCGCCAAGTCGTGATTTCGCTGACGAAGATCTCGTTTTCACTGCGGCAATCGATTTCGTGGGCTGAGCCAAACTCGCCGAGCTTCTTTCCCGCTCTTCCAAACTTGCCTAGAACCGTGCCGTCCAACTCCATCTTGTAGATCTCGCCGGTCACAGCCATCGTCTGAGAATCGTTGCTGTCCGGGTTGGAGTTCGAGCTGTACAGATACTGATGCGGCCCTTGAGAAATGCAGATCGCCCAAGGCGCGCCGACCTGGTCGTAGATGGCCTTGAACTCCAGGTTGTTGTCGAAGACCTGAATGCGGCTGTTGCTCCGGTCGCCGACATAGACGTTGCCCTTAGCGTCGATAGCCATCGTGTGCGGGAGGTTGAGCTGGCCGGGCGCCGAACCCCTGGCGCCCGCGGACTTGATAAATCGCCCGTTCTTGTCGTACTTCACGACCCTGGAGTTGCCATAGCCGTCGGCAACGAAGATGTTGCCGGCGGCATCCCAGGCCACATCGGTCGGCCGATTGAATACATAAGGTTCGGGCGGCGGCGCCGGAGCACTCGGAGCGGGTGCTGCCGGCGCTCCTTCCACGGCTTCCGGGCGCCTGCCAAGAAGCATGATGACGCGCCCTTCAGGGTTGAACTCGATCACCATGTTCGATCCTTCATCCACAGCCCAGATGTTGTCTTGCGGATCGACCCTGACCGCATGCGCGAACACAAAGCCGTACAATCCCTCGCCGATCTCGCGGATATAATTTCCATTTCGATCGAACTCGTACAACCGCGTAGCCTGGCTCCGGGTATAGACGAAGACATGTCCCCTGGAATTGGTCGCCACGCCGATTCCCTCGCCCAGGTACAGGTTCACCGGCAACTTCAGGAAGTTCGGCGCCGACTCGAAGGGGATCTCGGGAACGCCTTGAGCCTTGGCTCGGGCGCTGACTTGGGCCGGCGTGAGTGTCTGGGCAAAGTGGGGCCGGGCAAGGGTCAGAACGGCGACGACGCAACAGAAACTCGGACATCTCCTCATTCGTTGCCTCCTGGCGCAACCGCGAACAGCAATAAATGGCCCGACGGAGCGTTGCGCCCGTATCCACGCTGGGTTTCAGGTAGATGGGTAGATGCCAGTATATCTAAACTGCCGGCCTCTCGGTGCGCGGAAGCGCATCGCTGCTCGAAGCGCTCGCGAGATCCAGAACCTCACCCACGATTCGTGGACGAAACGGGTGGGGGACCCTTCTTTTGAGGGTTCCCCTAAGCATAATTGGACTTGTTTTCAGAATCCACATTATATTATATTGGCATTCTGTGGAGATCGATCTTCTGGTGCAGCAGCTCGGGGGCTGGTCGAAAAAGGCAGGGCCATTGCACGGCCGACTGGCGTTCGCCCTGGAAAAAGCCATCCGACATGGCATCCTCTTGCCGGGGACGCGGCTCCCGGCGGAACGGAAGCTAGCCGAGGCGCTGGCGTTAAGTCGCACGACGGTAGTGACTGCTTACAACAACCTCCGAACCGAGGGGTGGCTTGAAAGCCGGTTGGGGAGCGGAACCTGGATCGCGGCGGCCCGCGCCGTTCAAGCGCGGCAAAGCGCTCACGCGTTGGCGTTGCAGGGCAGCCCCCTAGTCAATCTGCTCTCGGTCAACGATTCCGAAGCGGTGGACTTTGCCGTCGCCACACCGAAGCCGCTGGCGGGGATCCCGCGCAGCCTTTATTCGATCAGTCCGGAAATGCAGGAGGCGCTCCTCGCCGAGCGCAACTACATGCCGTTCGGATTGCCGGCCCTGAAGGACGCCATCGCGCGCTATTACTTGCAAATGGGCATTCCCACGGAAGCGGAACAGATTCTGATCACGGCCGGCGCGCAGCAGGCCATCTCTCTGGTAACCGGGCTCCACGTCCAGCGCGGCGACGCCGTTCTTGCCGAGAATCCCACCTATTTCGGAGCGTTGCAGGCGTTCCGCCTGGCGGGCGCCCGTTTAGTGGCGTTGAGCGTCGGGGACCGCCACGTGGCGCCTGCCGTCCTTCGTGACAGAATCCTCGCCCACGGGCCGCATCTGGTATACCTGACGCCCACGCACCAGAACCCTACTGGAATCGTCATGCCGGAATCGGCGCGCCGCGATATCGCGCGGCTGTCGGAAGAATTCGCTATCCCCGTGGCCGAAGACTGCACTCTGGCCGACCTCGAAATCGAAGGTAAGACCCCCAAACCCATTGCCGCGTATGCGCCAAACGGGAACGTTCTTACGATCGGCTCGCTAAGCAAGCTGTACTGGGCGGGCTTGCGGATCGGTTGGGTGCGCGCCGCGGCCGGCGTGATTTCGCAACTGGCGCGTTTGAAGAGTACGACAGATCTCGGGTCTCCGCTGATGACGCAAGTACTGGGCAGCCAATTGTTGAGCGCGTTGCCTCAGGCTAAGGCCTTGCGCCGGAAGCAACTGGCCTCAGGGCGGGACCTTCTGGTGGAGTTGCTTCGGAGCCATCTTCCCGAATGGACCTTCAACGTCCCGTCAGGCGGCCTCTGCTTATGGATACGGTTGCCCGGGTGCGATACCCGTCACTTCACCCAACTCGCCGCCAGGTTCGGAGTTGCATTAACGCAGGGTTCCCTGTTCGCGACGGGGGATACTCATAATGACTTTCTGCGCATTCCTTTCCTTCTGGACGAGGAGGCCATGACCACCGGCGTGCTCCGTCTCAAATCCGCCTGGGACGAGTTTCGATCCGGCGCCGGCGTAGAAGCACCCCACTCCGGTAATATCGTCTGAAAACAGTCCAATATTTGCATAAGCGGCTCTTTAATTGGTACCGCAAAATGGCAGAATGAACCCATGCGGTATCCACTGGGTCGTCTCGCAACGTTCGCGATTCTTACGGCTGTTTCTTTACGGGCAGCCTCCTGGTCCGACCAGGTTAATCGAGGAAACCTCCAGCTTCAACGAGGGGTCTACGGTCAGGCTGTAGAGGAATACCAGGCTGCTCTCCCACTGGCGAATCTGCCGGTGCAGCGGGGCGTAACCCTTTTTAGCCTCGCGGTCGTGTATCAGCTACTTGCCGACTTTGGGGCGAGCGAACGGTGCTACAAAGAAGCCCTGAGCCTCTTCCGCGCGGAACGAGACTACGAGAAACTGGCGCTCTCGCTTTCGGGACTGGGACAGGTTTACCGCGCCGAACACCGGCTCGACGACGCCTTGGATACGGAGAGGAACGCTTTTCTCGCATTAAAGCGCATCGGCATGGACAAAACACGGGACGCCGCCTTTGTTCTAGGCATCACCGGCGCAATTCTCGGCGAACTCAACCGCTTGTACGCCGGGCAGCGGTCTATAGAGGCTGCCCAGGCCATTCTGGAGAAGACTGTGGGCCCAGACGCGCCCGAATTCGCAACGAATCTGAATCGTCTGGGGGTGATCGCATTGGCCCGCAAGCGCCCCGGCGAGGCGGAAGGACTACTCACTCGCGCACTACAGATTCGCCAGGCGCACTTCGGGTCCAGGCATCCGTTGGTTGCCAATACGCTGCTCACTCTATCGTTCGTATACCTCGAACAGCGACGTTACGGGGAAGCCGATGGCTCCTGCCGACAGGCGCTGGAGACGATGCGGGATTTCCTCCCGGCCAACCACCCGACCCTCATCACCGGCTCCATGCAGCTTGCGACAATTGCGCATCGCAGCGGCGACTTCGCTGCCGCGACCGGCATTCTGGCGGCGTCCATCGCCGGCCTGGAGGCCCACCCGTCAACCATTACGGGAGAATACGTGCAGCTAGTCAGCCTTTACGCCAAATACCTGGGCGACGCCGGGGACAAACAGGAGGCGCGCCATTTCCGTCTGGAAGCGCGACAGATGGGACAACAGTTTAGTCGAACGTCGCTGGCGCGCTCCACGGTCAGCGTCAGCGAATTGGAGGCCGGTGTTTTTCGCTAGGGGCGGCGCATGCGCTCTTGCCGATGCGCCGCCGAGGCGGTTGCGCGGGCCGAACTGGACTGGCAACGGGAACCGCCAGGGTCCGCCGATGCCCTTCGTTCATCGTCGCCGCAGCTTCGTCGGGTGCGAACGTGGCCGCCCTTTCGAAGCTCTCTGCGGCCCGGTGATCAGCACCCGGACGCCGCCCCGGGATGGGTCCGCGGCGATCCAGGCTTCGTACGGCGGAGCGAGGCGCTGGCCAGCGGCAGAGATGCCCTTGCGGTCGAACACGGAGGTTTCCCGAGGTCTCCGGGTCTCCGGGAGTGATGGCGGGGCTGGTCACCCCGATGATATGATCGGGAACCGTGCAAGCCGCCTGGCGTTCCCGGATTCTTGAAATCGAAGGCAATGCTGCCGCGCTCGAACGCCTGGAAGATATCGTGCGGTCGGGCGCCGGGTTCGCCTTTGTCGGGGCAGGCGCATCGGCGGGGATTTACCCGCTTTGGCGGGAGCTTTACGTTGCGATGGCCGAGGAAGCGGGCGCACGAGGGCTTGCGGGAGAAGGCGAACGGCGTCGATGGGACGAGGCCTTCGGTCCATCTCCTCAGACGGTTTTGGAAGAAGTGCGTAGCCTGCTCGGAGAGGGGTCGTACCGGTCCGTGCTGCGGAGTGCTTTCCGGCCGAAGGCCGGCTTTGACGGCAACCGGTTCTCGCCGTTGCACGGAGCGATCGCCGAACTGCGGTTTCGCGGGGTGGTCACGACGAACTACGATCCGGGGCTGCTGGAAGCGCGGCGGCAACTGCTGCCGGAGCAGCTGGACACCGGTTACGCGACGTGGCTCGACGACGAAGGCCTGCGCGTGTGGCGGAACGATCCGGCTGGCGCATCGAGTACCAGGATCCTGTTCGCGCATGGCATCTATGAGCGCCCGAATACAGTTGTGCTGACGACTAGCGAATACCGGCGGGCCTATGAAGACGGACCGTACCCACGGCTGCTGGAAGAGCTGGTTACGCAGGACCGGATGATATACGTCGGAGTCAGCTTCGCCGATCCGTTTTTCGAGCAGGTTGTGTCATCGGCCCTGTCGCAGCGCCGGGACGGGGCAGCCGGGCAGCCGAGGCACGTTGCGCTGATCCCGCTGCGCGAGCCGTACTCCCCCGCTCTGCGCGACCGCTACCGGCGGTCGTACGACGTGGATGCGCTATTTTACGCGGTGCAATCGCGGACGGTCCCCGGGGGCAAGGAGGAGGACCACTCGGATGTCCTGCTGGCCCTGAAATCGGTCATCCCCCTGAGGGGTTCGCGCGGCGCCGCGGCCGCGCCGCAGGAGGCATTGGGGCGGGCCGAGGCGGTCCCCGAACGCGGTGCGCTGGAGGGGGGCAGCACGGATGTGTTCGCGGGTCGCGCGGATGCACTGGACTGGCTGGATGACGCCGCGGCGGATGCAAGCGTGCGAGTGGCGTCGATCGTGGGGATGGGAGGCATCGGCAAGACCGCGCTGGCCGCGTACTGGATCCGGAAGAGGCGCGGAACAATGGCGCGGCCTTGCTCGGCGGTTCTTTACTGGACCTTCAACGAGCGCCGGAATACGGCCGCGCTGCTGGACGCGATAGGGGAACTCGCCTCGGGCGGTGGCGAAACCGACCGCCTCAAAGCGACGGAGATCCTGCAGACACAACCGCTGCTCCTGGTGCTGGACGGTATCGAGCGGCTGCAATCGACTGGGGAGGCGGACGCGGGGGCACTGCTGGACGAGGACCTGCGGAGACTGCTGCTAGCGGCGGCGCGGCCGTCTTGCAACAGCTTCGTACTGGTTACTAGTCGAGTTCCACTGACCGGCCTCGAGCCCATGCTCGGATCGTCCGTGCGGGAGCGGGAGCTGAGCGGACTCTCGGACGAGGATGGCGGAGAGGTGCTGCAGTTGCTCGGATGCGGGGCGCCTAAAGAGACCAGGACCGAAGCGAGCCGGCTGTTGCGGGGCAACCCCCTGGCCCTTCGGATCTTCGCGGATGCGCTTTCGCGCGCGGCGGACTCCGACCCGGCCGATATCATGAGACGGATCGAGGAGGAAGGCGGCAGTGAAGCGGGCCGGCTCCGATCGCTGCTTTCGTATTACGAGCGCGCACTCGCGCCGTCGGAACGGGCGATCCTGAGCGGCATTGCGCTGCTAGACACGGCGCCAATCGACATAGCGGTGAAGCTCGTCCGCGAACTGGCTGCGACGAAGCCGCTGATGGAGGCGCGCACGACCGCGGATATCGAGGCGGAAATCGAGTCGCTAGTGCGGCGCGAGGTGGTGTATCGTTCGACGGGCTACCTGGCGACGCCGCTGGTTTCCTGCCATCCGATGATCCGCGAGCACTTCCGGAGTTCGCTTCTACAGCATCCCGAGACTGCGGTCGATGCGGTTGCGGCGCTTCGGTTCCGGCCGGACGACTTTCATCCGATGGGGCCGGACGACCGGTCCGTGTGTCTCGCTCTGCTGGATGGGCTGATTGCAGTCGGAGACATGCGCCACGCGGAATCGCTGTATGCGGCGCGATTCGAGGAGGATTTCGCGTCTCAGGACGAGCCCGGGCTTCAATTGCGCACCATGATCTCGTTCGTGGCCACTGAGGAGAGGCGGTCGGCGTGCGCCGAGCAGCTCTCGAAGGGCCAGTTGGCTTCATATCTTTCCTCCGTGGTGGTGCTCGCGCTCGGAGCCGGGCGGCTGGGAACCGCGGCGCGATACGGGGAGTTGTACGCCGCAGCCGGCGACCGCGGGCAAGACAACGGCAATGAGGGGGTCGCGCTAGCGAACTGGGCGGTTGTGGCCTTGCATGCCGGCGACCTCGAAGCGGCGGAAGACCGCGCGCAGTCAGCCATCGGAAAGTTGGAAGGGGCGGCGCAGCCCGACGACTTGTGCCTGGCGCTGTCGATCCGCGCGTACGCGCAGGCGCTCTCGGGCCGACTGCGGGAGGCGCGCGCCGGTTTCGAAGAGGCGCTGCGCCGATGGGCGGAGTATGAACCCCCTTTCTATCCGGAGTGGGGAGCGCTCGGGTTCTGCCTGAAGGGGCGGAACCCGGAAGGCTATGCTGGCATCATGCTGGCGGACGCGATGCGACGCTGTGGGCAATCTGGTCCGGCGAAGGCGATTCTGACGGAAAACCTCGGGATGTGCGAGCACAATCAGTGGGCTCTCCAGGCGGCGCGGTGCGAGTGGCTGCTGGGATGGATCGAATTGGACGCCGGAGCGCTCGACGCGGCGGAAACGCGGATCGGAGCCGCCGCTGGGAGACTCAGGGAGCAGAAGGCGGGACTCGACCTCGGCTGGATGCTGGTTTCGCTCGCGGGGGCGCACCGCAGGCGGGGGAACTGGGACGCCGCCCTCGCGGCGATCTCGGATGCAGCCGGCGAAATGGGTGGTAGGGAGAAGCCTCTGCAGTATGCGGACGCGCTGACCGAGCGTGGGAGGATTCTGCTGGAGAGAGCTTGTGCAGGAGAGACGAAGGACCGGTTCGATCTGACGCGGGCTTTCAACGATGGTAAGAGCGCGCTGACGCTGGCGCGCGAGCGTCATTATGCATGGGCGGAGCGGGACGCGATGCGGCTCATGGCCGCTGCGCGGGATGCGGACGGAGCAGCGTCCGAAGCCCGCGAGTGGCGGCAACGGGCTGACGCGGTGGACCCGCTCATGGCGAGTATGTGAACGCCCGGAGACTGCGGCGCGTTTGAGAAATCGCCGGTCCGGTTGGGTAATGCTTCCCTTGGCCGCGGGGCCCCGCGAACTCATTCATCCGACCGATTCGCGCGAATCCGGCGGATCGACTCGCGGCTCTCCCGGAGCAATGCGCGGCATTGCTTGCGTTCGAGCTTAGCCGCCGCCGAATGCCAGCCGTGCTTCGACCGCCCGCCGGATGCGCTCGATGCCCTAGGCGGTCTTTGCGGGCAGCGGGCCTGGACTGTGGTTTTTCAACCACAAAATGTTCTGCTTTCTTGTACCCGGAAGTGGTTGATTCTCCGTTCGGCGACCGGCCATTCCGTTCTCCCAGACGGCCGCCGGTTGTGCCCGGCGGCCATGGTCTTCAGGCTGCTCGCCACAAGTTCGCCAAGCTGATTCCGCGCAACGAGGGCGCGCCGGAGAACTGCAGGACAACCTCTGACTGTACGTAAATGGCGCGGGCATCGGATCAGCGTCCTAAACCACTATTGGGTCACTGGGCGCCGCAACCGGAAACCTAGCGCGCGAACTGCCATCTGCGGAACGGCCGGAGGGTTTTCCGGGGGGGCCCGACGCTGCCGAAACCTCCAAATCGAGGGTTTTCCGGGGACGCTTCCAGCATCGCGGAAACCTCCAGATCCGGAGGTTTTCCCAGGGAGGTTTCCCGCGTTGCACCCACCTCCAGTTTCCCCAATATCGTCGCGCCGAACGCGCTGAAACCTCCTCGCTGAGTTGCGCCCCGGGCAGGGCGGTGCACCGGACATCGGGCGCCGCACGTCCGGCGGCGCGTCGCGAAGCCGGAAATGGCGGCGGGGCGGGAAACGGAGGGTATGAGCGCCAGTTAGCATCGAATGTTGTGCGGTTCGATCCCAATGTCCATTGCAGTCAGCGTCTTAATGTGATACGTTCGGTTCGCTCGGAAAGGAGCGCCCCCAAGGACACCATCCAGAGCCCCACTCCCCTTCTTGGGTACGTGGAAACTTGCGAAATGTGAATCTTCCAGGTTGGACCTGCCTCATCCGGCGTCGGGAATCACAACCTTTACTCAGGAAGACAACGGAATTCATTACAACAATGACGGAGTCTGGTCAGATGGACGGACAACACAGGTTAGCGCCGTTCTTCAATTGGACGGCAATTGGTACCCACTCAAGGGCAGCATGTTGGCCGATTCCCTGAGCTTTCGGCGTCTCGACGATGGCTCGTTTGAAGCTAAGGGGAAGAGGGCCGGGGTCGATGTGCTAACTAGTCGCTCCACGGTTTCCGCGGATGGCCGAACGATGACGGGACACTGGGTGTTGGTCGGCCCTGACGGCACGACCATCACATGGGAGACGACATCGAATCGGCAGTAGCGCTCCGTGATCGTCGGCGGGGATTCGTCGAGACCAAACGTGACCAACCTCTCGAAGCCCTGCGCCCTCGCTTCGGGCCGGTTGCCCCGGCGCCGCCTTCGTCCGGCCAAGCGCCTTCCGCGGAGCAACCACCGGCGTTGATTTCTTGGCCGCGCCTCTTCGGGCAGCGGGCTTCAGGCCCGTCCTCACCGCCGCCCACCGCTTCTTCGGCGCAACGATGATCAGCGACGGCCCTCGAGGATCAGGAGGTGCGTCTTCCTGGCGGCCTGCGTCGGCGCGCGGCGAGGGAGCGGATCTTGCCGCTATAATGTGCGAGGGCTCATGAAGCCGAGCTTGCCGTCTGCTGCGCCGCCCACTTCTCAAACCCGTAAGTCCGGTAGTCGGCGCGCATCGCCATCTCTTTCGACCACTGGGAGCGGAAGAGATTCTCGGAGTATTTCTCGTAGAGATAAGGCGGTATCCCGGTGGTCATGACTTCGTCGTCGTTGAGGCCGTTCGACTGGCGGTCGTCGAAATAGCGCAGGCCGGCGGCGTTGCGCCACGCGTGACAAAGCTCATGGGCCAAGGCGATAGCCGGCGGCCGCTGGGTATTCTCTTGATCCTGGTCGCAAGCATGCTGTTTGTAGGGATCGAAATACACCTTGCTGGCGGCGCCCTTGCCGGGAACGCAATACGGTTTCAAGATGCGAATCAGATCGTGCCGATGGGTATGGGTCTTGTCGCCGTTGGATAGTTCCACGGACAAATCGCTGTAGTAAAAGTTGTCCACGGTCAGGTAGCCGTCAATCAGATCCAGCGCCTGCTGGATACGGCCCTTTTTGCCTTCCATTTTCTTGCCCTTGAAACGATTCTGGGCGTCCACGGAATATTGGCCCAATGGGACCACGTTCTGATCGGTATGGACGGTGACGGGCGAAAGGCCCTTCGCCAGTTGCGTGGCGATCATTTCCTTCGTCAGGCCATGCGATGCCGCCTTGTCGATGGCCGCTTTCAATTCGGTCTTGATCTTGAATCCTCCGGATTGTTGAAAAGCCTGGACCAGGGTGACGAACCTGTCGGATTTCACGCAGTTGCACTGGTTGCCTTTCCCCTTCGGAAGAGGTTGGATCTCGACCAGCTTTAGGGTTAGATTCATCTCGCGCAGCATCATGACCGCAGCGGCCATATCCATGATCCTGTCGAGACACTTGACGACCTCAGTGTGGTAGGCGTCGTTGCTATCGTCCACCTGGATAAAATCGAAAGCGCCGTATTTCTTCATCGCGAGCTCCAGTCCGCAGGGAATTTCACTTCTCGTCCGAGTGCTGGGATAGCAGTATATCGCATCCGGGTCGACGAAGGCGTCTGGCGAATTGGGTCGCCTAAAATGTCACCAGGAAGGGATCGGTTGGGTCAAATGAA
>CAYWHA010000017.1:0-99160 GCA_964457555.1 uncultured Solibacteraceae bacterium | reverse complement strand
CGAGTGCAGGGGGAGTTCTGTTTTCCCTTGACAAGCCCTTATCATGGATGTCCCCTTTAGCCCCTTTAGCCGTCCCGGTTCTGCTGCGGGCGACCGATCTGGAGGACGATCTTGCCGGACTTGTGGGGTGCGCCCGCCAGCATGGCCTGCGCCTGGCGCGCCTCGGAAAGCTGCAGGATTGAGCCCACCCGCGCTGTGATTCTGCCCGCGTCAAACAAGGTTGTGAGCGTCTGCAGACGCGCGGTGGTCACCTCAGCGTAGAAGAAAACGGCCCCCGCCGGCTGCGGCTGCGTGGAGACCGAGGTGACGAGCGTGCCTCCGGGTTTCAACCGAGCGACGCAGCGTTGCAACGTGCTGCCGCCGACTGTGTCGAGGATGGCATCCACCTGCGGGAGGTCCTGCTCGAATGCGGGTTGGCTCGAGTCGATGATGGATCTCACGCCCAATGAACGGAGCAGGACCTGGTCGTCGAGGCGAGCAATGGCAACGACGTGGATCCCGGCGCCTGCGGCCATTTGTACGGCGTAGGCCCCGACATTCCCGGCGGCTCCGACGACCATTACCGTTTGTCCGCGCATCGCCTTTGCATACTGGAAGAGCATTTGCCAGGCGGTCACCGCAATAACCGGAGCCGAGGCTGCTTCCAGGTAGTTCAGGGATTGCGGTTTGCGGGCGACCATTCCGGCCGTGGCCACGGCGAACTCGGCCTGGGCGCCACAGAACTGTGGGTTGGTGACGCCATAGACTTCGTCGGCCGGCGCGAAGTCCGTAACGCCGGGGCCGACCTTCTCGACGACACCGGAGAGGTCCGAACCGAGGGTGAGCGGAGGTTGCGGGCTGACCTTGCTCTTGCCTTCACGGATGATCGCGTCCCAGGGAGCGACGCCCGCGGCCATCACGCGCACCAGAACTTCGCCGGGGCCCGGCGACGGCACCGGCACATCCTCGACCACTACGACGTCGGGCGGCCCAAAGCTATGAATTCTGGCTGCTTTCACGGCTAATTCCTCCTCAGCTTGAAGATGATCGAGGATCCGCCAGAGACTCACGCCTCCATTGATAATGAGTTCGCTGCCAACGGTGAAAGCCGACTCATCCGAAGCTAAAACGACGACCGCGCCAGCGATCTCGGCAGGTTTGCCGAAGCGCTCGCTCAAGATTGGACGGTAGAAAAAGGGCTCGGAGGGGTCAGGCGCCGTCATTCCCGACAAGTGCCTTCTCGTAGAAGTGCCCAAGCCATTCCCGCGCATAGGCCCCGGTACGTCTCCGGCCACGTTCGACGGGCTTTTCCCAACCGGCACACCGGGCAGCCCACAAGGGCACACGTTCCGACGCCCGGCCCCTCTGACGAAGCCTAGCGCCGCCGGGACTCGGTCACACCAACTTTAAATATTTTCTTGAGTGCCATAACCCGCTGATAATACAAGCGTTCTCGTTTTCATGACCGTCGCCCTCATAGCCTGATTGCAGATAGGCGAAAGCTACACTGAAGTCGGCAGGAGGGTTCGCACTTCATGTTTAACCGTTCGATTTTGGCGGCTGCGTTTTTGGCCTCGTCCGCGCTAGCCGCCCCACCGCTTACAACCATTCAAGACGTTCTCTATAAGGCCGATGGCACCCGTTTCAACGGCACGGTGACCATCAATTGGAGTAGCTTCACAGCCGCCGACCAATCGGCCATCGCCACGCAAGTCATCACCGTCAAAATCGTGGACGGCAATTTGCGCGTGCAGCTTGTGCCGAACGCCACCGTTACGCCGGTGGTGTACTACACCGCCAAATACAATGCCGACGGGCGCGTTCAGTTCGAAGAAACCTGGTCCGTGCCGGCCAGCGCGGAGCCGGTTCGTCTGCGCGACGTGCGGGTGGCCACGGCCAGCGGGAGCACGACCGGGTCGGATACGGGCGGGGTCACCGTCCCTATTCCGGAAACCGATGTGACCGGGCTGATCGCCGATCTGGCTTCGCGGCCCATGAAGGGCGCGGGCTTCGCCGCCGGCGCAGTAGCCCTGGTGGACGCATTGGGCGTCTTGGAATCCGCCACCGGCAACGCCACCGACTGCGTGCACGTGGATGGCTCCTCGGGGGCCTGCGGCGACGCGACAGCCTCTTTCGTGGACGCCGCCGCGCTTTCCGGGATCGTGGACGGCTCGAACACGTCGTTCAGTCTCGCCAGCGCGCCTAATCCCGTCGCCAGCCTGGCGATCTATCGCAACGGCGTGCTGGATACGGCCGGTGTGGATTACACGGTGAGTGGCAGCAGCATTCAGTTTCTCACCGGTTCCACGCCGCAGCCCGGCGATACGCTGCTGGCCTCCTACCGGCTCACGGGGTCCGCGAGCGGCAGCGTGTCGCAACCGTATCCGAGTCCCCAGATCCTGTGCGCCGGCACGGGCGCGGCGACCAGCGCCACGGCGTTCGCCAGCATCGGAAGCTGCGCCATCCCCGGCGGCTTGTTAGTGCCCGGCGACCGGGTGGAGATTCTCTTCGATCTGGCGCACCAGGGCAACGCCGGCGGCTTCACCTTCGAAGTCCTCTGGGGTGGAACCGCCGTCGTGCAACGCGCCGCCGCCGTGGGGGATGCGCGGGTGAGCGGGCGGGCGGAAGCCGGCATCGAAACCGCCGGCGCCCAATTGAGCCAGCAATCCTGGGGAACCGTCCTGCCGTTCGCGGCCGGCGTGGCCGGCGCCACGGACGCCTACTCCTCTGGGATCACCATCAACTTCCAGGGAGAGCTGGCCCAAGCCGCCGATACTTTAACGCTAGGCGGATACACGGTGCTGCGGCTGCCGTAAACTAGACAGTGAGGCAGGCCATCTTTTCTTGTGGCCTGCATTCTTCGGTGGGGCGGACCTCCCGGTCTGCCTTCTTGGGTCTGCCTTCTTGGGTCTGCCTTCTTGGGTCTGCCTTCTTGGGTCTGCCTTCTTGGCGCTGCCCTTCCTCGCCCCGCGCATGCTAGTCTGGCGTAGTGCCGAGCCAACCACCCGCGCCCACCTACGACGTCATCGTCATCGGCGCCGGTCATAACGGCTTGGTCACGGCCGCATACCTCGCGCGTGCCGGCCGCAGGACCCTGGTCCTTGAGCGCCGCGAGATCGTGGGCGGCTGCGCTGTCACCGAGGAGCTTTGGCCGGGTTACCGCGTCTCCACCGCCGCCTACCTGAACAGCCTGCTGCAAGAACGCTTCGTTCGGGAACTCCAATTGGAGCGCTTCGGCTACCGGGTGGACGCCAAGGACCCGGCGTTCTTTTCCGCCTTTCCGGACGGCCGGCATTTCTTCATGTGGCAGGACCCCGCCAGAACCCTCGCCGAAATCGCGCGCTTCTCCCCTCACGACGCCCGCGTCTTTCCCGCTTACGAAGAACGCCTGGAACGCCTGTCCCAGGTGGTGGAAGGCCTGCTCCTTACCGCGCCGCCCCGCTTTCCACCGCGCGGCCCACTCGATCTGCTCGACTATCTCAAGTTCGCCGCCCGTCTGCGCGGCCTCAATCCCAAGGAGATGGCGTCCCTGGTCAAGATTTTCACCCAAAGCGCCGCCGAATTCCTGGATGAGTGGTTCGAATCCGAGCAGGTGAAAGTCACGCTCGCCACCGATGGCGTCATCGGCGCCAACGGCGGCCCGCGTTCCCCGGGCACAGCCTATATCCTGCTTCACCATTGCATGGGCGCCGTCGCCGGCCATCGCGGGTTATGGGGTTTCGTCCGCGGCGGGATGGGCGCGGTTTCGGAAGCCATCGCCGCCTCGGCGCGCTCGGCCGGCGCCGTCATCCGCACCGGCGCCGCGGTGGCCAAGGTGCTCGTGCGCGGTGGCCGCGCCTGCGGGGTCGCGCTCGAAAGCGGCGAGGAAATCGCGGCTTCCGCCATCGTTTCCAACGCCGATCCCAAAGTCACCTTCCTGCGCTTGCTTGAAGCGCCCGATCTGCCGCCCGATTTCCTCGACGCCATCCGCCACTTTCGCATCGAGGGAACCAGCTGCAAGATTAACCTCGCCCTCGCCGGCCTGCCCGAGTTCACCGCCTGTCCCGGCGCGCCCGGCCCGCAGCACCGCGCCACCATGCACATTTGTCCCGATATCGACTACGTGGAACGAGCCTGGGACGATGCCAAGTATGGCCGCCCCTCTTCGCGCCCGCTCCTCGAGCTGACCATTCCGACCATGTACGACGCGTCCCTTGCCCCGCCCGGAAAACACCTCATGGGCATCTTCCTGCAATACGCGCCCTACACGTTACGCGAGGGAACGTGGGACACCCTGCGCGAGCCGTTCGCCGACCGCGTGGTCGCGCTGATCGAGGAATACGCGCCGGGCTTCGGCTCCCTGATCGAGCGCCGCCAGGTGCTGACGCCTCTCGATCTGGAGCGCCAATTCGGAATCACCGGCGGCAACATCTTTCACGGCGAAATGAGCCTGGACCAGATGTTCGTCATGCGCCCCGTAGCCGGATGGGCGCGCTACCGGACGCCGGTCCCCGGCCTATACCTGTGCGGCTCCGGCGCCCACCCCGGCGGCGGCGTCATGGGCGCTCCCGGCTACAACTGCGCCCGCGAAATGCTCAAGTAGCTAAGTGGGGCGGCGCTCCTGCGCTGCCTTCTTGCGCTGCCTCGCGCCCGTCTCGCCCGCTTACAATCGTTTCATGGACCCCATCGAGCGCATGCGCGAAGACTGGGACCGCTGGGCCCGTGAGGACGCCTACTATTACGCCGCGTTTGGCCGCCGCAATCAGGACCAGCGGGAGTTCCTCGCGAGCGCCGCCGAAGTCCTACACACCCTCACTCGGGAGCTGGTCCGCTTGCCTGAAGCGCCCGTGCAATCGCGGCGCGCGCTTGAAATCGGCTGCGGCCCCGGTCGCCTGATGCTTCCCATGAGCGCGCATTTCGGCGAGATCCACGGTGTGGATATCTCCGCGGAGATGGCGGCCAAGGCGCGCGAGGCTCTCCGCGGCGTCCCCCATGCCCACGTCCACGTCACACCAGGCGACGGCCTTGGAATGTTCCCCGATGAGTTCTTCGATTTCATCTATTCCTATATCGTCTTCCAGCACATCCCCGACCCCGCCATCGTGCTCAACTACCTCCGCGAGGCGCGCCGCACGCTCAAGACCGGCGGCATCCTGTGCTGCCAGTTACGCGGAGCGCCGCCGCTCCCCACCGAAATCGAGCGGCGCGAACCCACCTGGACGGGTTGCTTTTTCACCGGCGAACGGATGGCCGCGTTCGCTCGCGAGCGCGAGTTTCATTTGGTGGCGCTCGCCGGTTTGAACACCCAGTACATGTGGACCACCTGGCTCAAGCCCGTTCCCTGCGGCCCGCCGGATTTTTCGCGAACCGTAATCAAAGCTGTGACGGCCGCCAGCCGCGTCGGTCCGCGCGTGACGCCTGAGACCGCCGGAACATGGAGGGACTTCTTCAGCCTGTGGATCGACGGGCTTCCGCCATCCTGCCACTTGGGCAACCTGGAGGTCGCCTTCGGGCAGGCTCACACGCGCGGTTGCTACCTCTCGCCGATTACCGAATCGGGCGCCTGCCAGCTCAATGTGCGCCTCCCCGATGGCGTTCGCCCAGGCCCGGCGCCGGTCGCGCTCTACTGCGACGGCCGCGCGCTGTGCCAGCCGCGGAGCATCCAGGTCCTGCCGCCGCCGCCGCGTTCGCCCAAAGTGGTTTCGGTTTCCGACGGCGTCGATATCGAATCGAAATACCGCGTGGTCATGGGCGGGGTCAAGGTGACTATCGAGGATGTCGATCGGCCCGAGGAAGTTTCCTTTACCGTGGACGGGCGGCCCGTCGAGTACGGCCAGTTCGAATGCACGGACCCCGTCACTTCCACCTACGAGTTCGCGTTCCTGCTGTCCAAGAAGACCAGGCTCGGAACCCGCTTGCTGAAGGTTCGCGCGTCAGGACGGAAGTTGCCGCCGGTGCCGATTGAAATTGCGGGCCTGCCCGATAACAGCCAGGCACAAGACCGCCAGCATGGCCGCCAGGCTCAGGAAACAGGCGATGAGCCACTCCCATCCGCCGTCGTAGGTAAGCGCAATTTCGCAAGGACCCTGGCAAGTTGGCTTCAGCACCAGAAGCCCTAATCCATCGTGCGACACTTCCGCCGCCGTCGCCCGCCAGCCGGGGGTGTACGTGATCTGCGTTGCGATCGCCTGTCCCGGCGCCACCGCGGCGTCAATCACGGCGCTGTGCCGTGAAGTCCAGCGCCACCGGGCCTCCGGGTAGGCGGGCGAATCGAGCGCCGCCACGTATCGTTCGAGTTCCGCCGTGTCCAGGCCGTTGATGGGCGGGTCGCGAACCAGGTCTCCGGCCGCCATCGCGTGCGCCAGCGAATCCGAGCGCGCCGGCACGCCATAGATGGTATCGTCCCCGTCCCGCCAGAGAACCGGCAGCAGCCCGTCGAACTTGCGGGGGTTGGCGAACGGCTTGTAAACCTCCTCGCTGTGCGGGCCGGGAACCGAGACCGCGTGCGCCCCCAACGCCTTGAGCCACAGCGTGGCGATTTCGCCGTCGCGCGCGCCCGCGTTCATGCCGCTATAAATGGTGAACGTCGCGATGCGCAGCATGAAGTCCGGCAGCATGGGGTCCTGCCCGCCGTGCAATTGCGGCGTGTCTGAGAAGTCGTTGAAGTAGAACGAATACGACCCGCCCACCATCACGCGCGCCCCGTGTAAATTGGCGTCCATCCATCTGTCCACTTTGTACATGGCGGATCGCGTGACGTCCGTGGAGCGGATCAGGCCGCGCCCGTAGCGAATGGCGTGGCGCGCCTGAACCGTAAGCGCCAGCATGACCACGACGGCCGCCGTGGTCAAGGCTCGCGGCGAGATGCGCCGCACCGCCTCCGCGCCTCCGAAAACCGCCAGCAGGCACAGCGACATATCCATGGCAATCTGGTAGCGGTGCGGCTGCGGAACCACATGGATCTGCGCCAGCGCCTCAAGCGCCACGGTTCCCGCCATCAGCCACGCGAACAGCAGGAAGAACCGCACGTGGTCCGGCGCGCGCCGCCGCGTCACCCACCACGCCAGCGCGAACCCGGCGGCCAGCAGCGCCACGCCCACCGCCGATTGCGCGTTGAACCGGTAATCTCCATCCACCGTCGGCGAATTCACGCGGATGGCCGCAATCACCGAGGGCGGTACGAAGGGCGAGATCCAGCAATAGGCCAACCCGCCGATCGCGGCGGCCAGCAGCAGGTTGCGCCAGAAACGCTCCGTGCGGACGGTGGCCAGCAGGGCCGCCACGGCAGCCGCCAGAATCGCCGCGCCGAAGGCGTTCGCCAGAACCGCCGCTGCCAGAAACACGCCCGCCAGAACCTTGTCCCGCAGCCGGCCGCGCGTCAGGGCCAGGTACAGGAACAGGATCGCCAGCGGAATTAGCGCCATGGACGCCGTGTGCGGCCCCTCGCCATAGAACGCCAGAATCTGAAGCCGCCGCAGATTCCGCAACCCGCTCAGATCGATACGGTACGCCGGCAGCAGCGCGCAGGGTGAGGCTGTCGAGTACGCCGCCGCCGCCAGAAAGCTGCCCCAGGGCATGCGCGTCATGACGCAGGCCATCAGGTAAAGGAAAACCGGACCCAAGCAGAAGAACGCAGCCGAGACCTGGTGGAAGGAGAGCGCGGGCGAGTGCCCCGTGATGCGGCTGAAGATCCCCGCCACCGTCGGCAGCAGTGGCAGGTAGGTGTTCTGAAACGGCAGGCCGAGGCTCCACTCGGGCCACCATCGCAAGTCGCCCCAGTGGTTCGCGACGCCGCGCGCGATGGCGATAAACTCGCCTTCGTTCGACCCCAAATTGGCCGAGTACTCCACGTGAAACAAGCGAACGGCGATCCACACATTCAGAAGCAGGAGGACCAGGGGAGCGATCCACCAGGTTGCCACGTATGGGAGGCGAAGTTTGGTCTTCATGGAGTTCCCTTACACGAAGAAGCCGCGCCACGCCGTGACCGTGAGCGCGTGAACCACGACGGCCGCGCGGATGCCGCCGGCCTGGTTGCGCGCGTGCCCGCAGAACCATCCCATAACGCCCGCTACCAGGAGCCATCGCAAGTTCGGAAAACCGCGAAACCACAAATGCGCCAGGCCAAAAAGCAGCGACGTAATCGCGAGTCCCGCTGCGCGGTTGCGCACCGCCTTCTCGATCATCGGCTGCATGACGCCGCGAAACAGGAATTCCTCGGCCAGCCCGATGACCCAGATGTACCCCAGCAGGGTACCCACCATCACCCAGAGCGGAGCCGGCTTGGCGAACCGAACCGCGTGGATGCCCAGCGCCAGCGGCAATCCCACCGGTACGAAGCACAGAAAATGCACCGCGCCGATGCGCCACTCCCGCGCCGTGGGCAGGAAGCCGTAGCCGGTCTCCGGCACGCGCCTCGCCAGCATGAGCGCCAACACGGCCGATTGGAAAACCGCCAGTTTCCCCAGAATGTCTACTTCCACGTGCGGATAGGGCGTGGGATAGACCGGGGCCAGGAACTTGCCGAGCAGGACCCACGCTACGAGCGCTCCGAACCCGATGTCGAATACCGCGGACCGGGGCAGCAGCAGGTACCACATCCCCATGGCCAGTGCGACAACCGCCAGCCGCGCCAGCGAAATCCAGTGAAACGGCGCTGCGCCGAAGCAGCACGCCAGGTAAGGCAGCACGGCTCCGGCCGCCAGAAATGCGGGCAATCGCCATCCCGCGAAGCGCTCCCGCACGGCCGGGAACGCCGGGACCAGATAGAACGCGTACTCCACCAGGACAGCGGCCAGCGCCGCTGCGGCCATCCGCGCCGGCACGCCCCGGAACCGCGCGTACGCCACCCCAGCCGCACCCAGCGCCATCCAGCCGATCGTGAGGGTCGCCCGGAAGCCGTTGAGCGATTTGGCCATCGGCCTCATTCTAGCGTGATCGCGTGCATTCCCGGCTTGCGGCTGTTATATTTTTGATATAGATGGTTCGATCCGTTCTCGCCTGGATGGGAAATATCGCCTTGATCGCAGCGTGCGCACTTCCCGCGCCCGCGGCTACGACTTTCAAGGATGTGGCGATTCGCTGCGCCGCCAGCGCCAAGGACACCAAACTGACCGGATACACCGGCGAACTTGTGCTGGACGACGCCGGCCAGGCGTTTACCGTTCGAATGGAAAAGCCAGAGCGCCGCATCGTGACCATTCCCTACGCCGAAGTTCTCAAGGCGATTGCGGACTCCGATGCCACGCCGCCCATACCGGGGTCGAGCGAGATCGAAAGGCACTACTGGTTCTACTTCGAGCGTAAGCCGGGCGCCAATCCCGAACGGTTCGTGGTCGAAATGGGCCAGGACGGCGCCAGTTTTCTGACCAAGACGCGCCCCTTGTTTGGCGACCGCCTGCAGGAAATGGAGTTCCCTATGGGGGTGGAGATGCTCGACTTCTCCTCCACCATCACCGACCTTAACCTCAACTACTCGGTCCGCATCAAGCGCCCAAACCCGCCGTTTCCGGCCATTCCGAAGGGCAGGGCCCTGATTGTGGTGGTCTGTCCGTCGGTGGAGGACGCCCGGAAGGAGCCGATCAACCTCGATGCGAACGGCAGGGTGGTGGCCGTGAACGAACCGGGGACTTACTCTTTCGTGAATCTTGACCCTGGCGAGTACACGATGGTATCGCAAGCCGCGAACGCGCGATCGATGCACGTGAAACTGGAGCCCGACAAAGCCTACTACTTCTTCCAGGATCTGATCGAGGAAGGGCAGAAGACCGGACTGTCGATGCACTCCAAGGAAGTGGCCCTGTTCGAAATATCCGGCGCGTTGTATTCGGATTGGCGGCGCGAGAAATACTGACCGGCACGAACCCGGAGGCCCCATTTGCCCGACAAGCTGCCCGCGATCTTCTTCGGACACGGCAACCCCATGAACGCCCTCATGGACAACGGGTACACCAGGGGATGGCGGGCCATCGGGGAGCGCACGCCGGCTCCCAAAGCCATCCTTTCGATCTCGGCTCACTGGTATGTGCCGGAAACCGGCGTGACGGTCGGCACGGCGCCCAGGACCATTCACGATTTCGGCGGCTTTCCGCCGGAGCTTTACCGGGTGGAGTATCCCGCTCCGGGCGATCCGGACCTGGCGCGCCGCGTACAAGCGATGCTGGCGCCGTTGCCGGTCAAGCTCGATAACTCCTGGGGTCTCGATCACGGGACATGGACGGTTCTTCGGCACGCGTACCCGGAGGCCGATATCCCGGTGGTGCAGTTGAGCATCGACGAATCGCAGCCGGCGTATTTCCATTTCGAGATTGGGAGGAGGCTGGCGCCACTGCGGCAGGAAGGCATTTTGATGGTGGGCAGCGGCAACCTGGTCCACAATCTCCACACCTATGCGTGGGGACGGCGCATGCCCGATCCGTACGATTGGGCCGTTCGCTTCGAAGAGGAAGCCAGGCAGATGATGCTGGCAGGCGAATCCAAGCCGCTCATCGATTACGAGAAGCTCGGGCAGGACGCCATGCTATCCATACCGACGCCGGACCACTACCTGCCGCTGCTTTACGTATTGGGCGCCAGGCAGCAGGGCGAGAACGTCGCGTTCCCGATAGAGGGCGTCGATGGAGGTTCCATCTCGATGCTGACCGTGCAGGTGGGCAAGGCTGCCGAGCCCGGCGCCGGGCAGTAGACGCGCGTGTCGATCGTTCCGGGAGTGGACGCGCCGGGGCTTCCGCGAAGCCGGGCGGGCGCGGGTTCCTTCCGGTATCTTTATGCCCGACTCGCAGACACGGTCCAATTTAATGTCGCGGCCTCACAGCGGTGAGATCTCGGAGACTTGCACCCCTGACGGTTTAGGGGATCAGGCGAACAAGAGCCGGCCTTTCGGTTCAGGTATGGGCCGTCCCAATTCCTGGGCGGTCTCGATCCATTCCTGAATCACGATCTCGATATTCGCCAGCGCACCCTGCCGAGTGGGGCCATCAGCTGCACAACCGGACAACTCAGGGACCTCTGCGATGAACGCGTCATCGTCAGCGCTCCAGTAAAGGATGATCTCGTATTTCGTCATTCGGCCCCTTCCGCTAGTTTATACCGGATGATCGCAGACCGAACCTGCCTGACTTGGTAAGGTTTCGCCAAAGAACCGCGCGGCTGCAAATTCAGAATCTCGGCTACATCCGGTTTGGAAAAGGTATGATATCGCCTCTGATGCGCTCGACGAATCCTAGCGCACCCAGTAGTGACCGCAGGTCTTCGAATCGGATGTTTGCGTCCGCCGTCCCTTGCAGGACCTGCATGAGAACTCGCTTGCGCACATAAACATTATCGCTGCTACCGAGATCGACCGGCCCGCTGCTGCGGCGCACTCGGCGCTGCCGACGACTGTCGCTACGCGATGCCGAAGACCCGCGCGGAGGCGAAGGCCAGCGCTGTTCCGATGCCTGCGCCGGCGAGCACGTCGCTCAGAAAGTGCATGCCGAGCATAATGCGGGAAACGGCTACGCTTAGGGCGCAGAATAGCAGGCCCGGCGCCATCTCCGGGTAAGCCAGGCTCAGGGTAAGGGCGACCGCGAATGCGGTAATGGTGTGGCCCGAGGGGAACGAGAACTGGTCCGGCGGCAGCAGCGTGGACCAGCAATGCGGCTCGAAGACGCACGGGCGGCGCCGGCCGGCGGCTTTCTTCAATTGCAGGAATAGCGCGATGCCGGTTCCGGCCGCCAGCGCGGCCCCACCTACGGCCCGGTACCGGTATGCTCCTCCGAACAACAGCACGATCAGCCCCATGGCGTACCACAGCCATCCATCGCCGCCGCGCGTGGCGCACAACATCCATACGCGAATCCATCGCGGCGCGCGCCACCGGTGGACGCGATGCATGAGACCGTGGTCGCGGCGCGCGATGTAGTGCAGCATTCCCTGCCCGAGAGCGACGCTGCGGCCCACAGCCTGCATACCCCGTTTATACCGGCCTGGGGTTACAGACCGGTGAAATCCACGAAAAACATCGGTTAATTAAAGTGTTTTCGCGCGCGGATGGGGGGCGGCGTGGCACAATCGAACTGGTGAAGAAGCTCGATTTCATCTATTTCGACGCCGGCGGCGGCCACCGGGCGGCGGCCAATGCGCTCCGCGAGGTCATGGAGAGCCAAGGCAGGCCGGTCGAAATCCGCATGGTAAATCTTCAGGAAACGCTGGATTCATTGGACGTTTTCCGCAAGCTCACGGGGTTGCGGATGCAGGACATTTACAACCTGATGCTGAAAAAGGGGTGGACGCTCGGTTCGGGGCAACTCACCGCCGGAATGCACCTGATCATCCGGCTGTTCCATGGACGGCAGGTGCGCGCGCTCGAGGAGTTCTGGAAGCAAAGCCGGCCGGACATGGTGGTCTCGCTGATCCCCAACTTCAACCGGGCGCTGGGCGAAAGCCTGCGGCGCGCGCTGCCGGGCGTTCCATTCGCCACGATTCTGACCGACATTGCGGACTATCCTCCGCATTTTTGGATCGAGCGGCAGGAGCAGTTTCTGATTTGCGGATCGGATCGAGCGGTGGCGCAAGCTTTGGCCATGGGCCACGCGGAACGGATGGTGTTCCAGGTATCGGGGATGATTCTGAGTCCGCGGTTCTACGAGGCTCCGCGGCTTTCCCCGGAACGGCGCGAGGCGGCGCGGGCGGAGCTGGGATTCGATGCCAATTCGCCGGTGGGGATCTTGATGTTCGGCGGGCAGGGCGCGGCGGTGATGCTCGACATCGCGCGTCGCCTGGAGGACCGGCAGATTCTGGCGATCTGCGGCCACAACGGGAAGCTGGCGGAGAAACTGCGGGCTATCCCGCGGACGGCGGCGATGTTCGTCGAAGGCTTTACGAAGGAAGTGCCGCGCTACATGCAACTGGCGGACTATTTTATCGGGAAGCCGGGACCGGGCAGCATCAGCGAAGCGGTGTTCATGGGCCTGCCGGCGATTGTGGAGCGCAATGCCTGGACGCTGCCGCAGGAACGGTACAACGCCGAATGGCTGCGTGAGCACGGCGCCGGGATCGTGCTGCCCGATTTCCGCGGGATCGCGCGCGCGGTGGACGAAATGCTGGAACCGGCGGCCTATGAACGGTTCCAAGCGGCCACGCGACGCATACACAATCGCGCGGTGTACGAGATTCCCGATATTCTGGAGCGGATCGCGGGTTAGGGGCCGGGGGTTAGCGGAGGTCCGCCCCGCTTTTGATACAATTTGAACATCTATCGAGGGGAAGATGCTTAGACTCTTTTACACGCTCACCGCAATCGCTGCAATCGCCGGCTCCGGCTTTGCCGCGGAAACCGTCTACAATTTCACGCCGGCGGCCATCGATGGGAAGCCCGCGCCACTGGCGGCCTGGAAGGGCAAGGTCATGCTGCTGGTGAACGTCGCCAGCAAGTGCGGCTACACGCCGCAGTATAAAGGCCTCGAAGCGGTCTACGAGGAATACAAGGATCGCGGGCTGGTGATTGTGGGCTTTCCGGCCAACAATTTCGGGGGCCAGGAGCCGGGGACCAACGAAGAGATCCAAACCTTCTGCTCCCGCACGTACAATGTAACGTTCCCAATGATGAGCAAGATCTCCGTAAAGGGGGACGACCAGGCGCCGCTCTACCACTTCCTGACCGGCGGCGCGGCCAATGCGGCGCTGGCCGGCGATATCAAGTGGAACTTCACGAAATTCCTGGTGGACCGCGACGGCAAGGTGGTGGCGCGGTTCGAACCGGCGGTCACTCCGGACTCCGCGGATGTCAAGAGCGCGATTGAGAAGGCCCTGAAATAGGGCTCGCAACTTTCGAGGGGGACGTATAATCATATTAGAAGTGAGCTGGGCCATACTCCCCACATCGAGGATCTCCTACCAATGTCAACACTAGAGGTTTCTCCGGCCGAGCCGGCGTGCCAAGAGCCGGGGCGCGTCGCAACCAACGATCTCAGCATCCAGGTGGCGACGGTGAACGGCTCGGGCAGCCAGACTGCCAATAGCGTGCTGATGCGCGCGATATTTCAGATGGGCGTGCCGGTGTCGGGGAAGAACATGTTCCCTTCGAACATCGCCGGACTGCCCACCTGGTTCACGATACGGGCCAGCCAGAAGGGCTATATCGGCCGCCGCAAGGAAGTGGACTTTCTGGTGGCCATGAACCCGGAAACGGCGCGCGAAGACGTGATGAAGCTCGATAGCGGCGCGGAGGTGGTGTACGACGAGCCGCTCAAGCTGAACGAGCTGCGCAGCGATCTGCGGTTCTACCCGGTCCCCTTCGACAAGCTGGTGGCGCCGGTTTGTCCGGACGCCAAGCTGCGCAAGCTGGTCCGGAACATGATTTACGACGGCGTGGTGGCGTGGATTCTCTCCATCGAGATGGAAGAAGTGCAGAAGGCGCTGGTGAAGCAATTCGGCAAGCGTAAGGCCAAGGCCGCCGAGTTGAACTGGAACGCGGCGCGGGCGGGCCACGATTTCGCCGCCAAGACGTTCGAAAAGAGCGGCGCTCATCGCGTGGAGCGCACGAACGCGACAGCCGGCAAGATCATCATCGACGGCAACTCGGCGTGCGCGCTGGGGGCCATGTTCGCGGGAGTCACGGTGGTGACGTGGTATCCGATCACGCCATCCTCCTCGCTGGTGGAATCGCTGATCGGCTACATGAAGCGGTTCCGCATGGACCCGGAAACGGGCAAGGCGACCTATGCCATCGTGCAGGCGGAAGACGAGCTGGCGTCGATCGGCATGGCGCTCGGGGCGGGATGGGCCGGAGCGCGGTCCATGACGGCCACGGCGGGACCAGGCCTCTCGCTGATGTCGGAATTTGTCGGCTTGGGATACTACGCCGAGATCCCGGCGGTGATCTACGATGTGGAGCGCGTGGGACCCTCGACGGGCCTTCCCACGCGGACGCAGCAGGGCGACATTCTGATGGTGGCGACGCTCTCGCACGGCGACACCAAGCACCCCATGTTTTTCCCGTGTTCGCCCGAAGAATGCTTCACGATGTCGATGGACGCCTTCGAGTTCGCGGAGAAGTTTCAGACACCCACGTTCATCATGACGGATCTGGACCTGGGCATGAACAACTGGATGGCTGATCCGTTTCCGTATCCCGAGAAGCCCATGAACCGCGGCAAGGTGCTAACGGCCGAGGATGTCGAGAGGCTGGGCGGCTTCGCCCGCTACCGCGATGTGGATGGCGATGGCGTCGGTTACCGGACTCTGCCTGGGACGCAGCACCGCGCGGCGGCGTACTTCACGCGCGGCAGCGGCCACAACGATAAGGCGCAGTACACGGAGCGCGAAGACGACTACATCAACAATATGGACCGGCTGGCGCACAAGTTCGAATCGATGCGGCAGCACGTGCCGGCGCCGGTGGAGCACGTTCGCGAAGGCGCGCGGATCGGCTTCGTGGCAGTGGGAACGTCGGACTACGCCGTGCGCGAAAGCTGCGACCAGTTGGAGGCGGAGTACGGCACGGCCGCCGATTACCTGCGGTTGAAAGCGTATCCGTTCACGGAACATCTGAAGGACTTCATACGCCGCCACGACCGGGTCTACGTGGTGGACCAGAACCGCGACGGGCAGTTGCTGGCCCTGATGCGCATGGAGTTCGACGCGGAGTTGCTCGCCAAACTGCGCAGCGTGCGCTACTACGGCGGTCTGCCGCTCGATGCCCGCACGGTGACGGACGAAGTCTTGAAACAGGAGAGCAAATGAGCACCACCGCCGCGCCTCCGCCCAAGAAGGTCAACCGCCTGGGGCTGGAGGTTGTGAATTACAAGGGCAGCAAGACGACGCTGTGCGCGGGCTGCGGACACAACTCCATTTCCGAGCGCATCGTGGAGTGCTTTTACGAACTGGGCGTCGATCCGATGAACGTCGCCAAGTTTTCCGGGATCGGGTGCTCGTCGAAGTCGCCCGCGTATTTCCTGGGGCTCTCGCACGGATTCAACGGAGTGCACGGGCGCATGCCGGCCATCGCTACGGGGGCGCTGCTGGCCAACCGCACCCTGCTGGGAATCGGCGTGACGGGCGACGGAGACACGGCTTCCATTGGGATCGGCCAGTTTATGCACTTGGTGCGCCGCAACATGCCGATGATTTATATCATCGAGGACAACGGCGTGTACGGGCTGACGAAGGGCCAGTTTTCGGCCACGGCCGATCTGGGATCGACGCTGAAGACGGGCACGCACAATGACCTGCCGCCGTTCGATTGCTGCGCGCTGGCCTTGAAATGGGGCGCTACGTTCGTGGCGCGGTCCTTCAGCGGCGATAAGAAGCAGCTAGTGGCGATTATCAAGACCGCCATCGCGCACAAGGGCTTGTCGCTGATCGACGTGGTTTCCCCATGCGTCACGTTCAACGACCACGAGGGATCGACCAAGAGCTACAGCTACGTGAAGGACCACGAGGAGGCGCTGCACGAGCTGAGTTTCGTGCCGTTCTTCGAGGAGATTTCGGTGGAGATTCCGGAAGGCGAAGTACGCGACGTGGAGATGCACGATGGGTCGCACCTGCGCATCCGCAAGCTGCATCGAGATTACGACCCGACCGACCGCATCGCGGCGCTAGCCGTGCTGGAAGAAGCGGCGAAGAAGAACGAAGTGCTCACGGGCGTGCTGTACCTGGATACCACGAAGCCGACGTTCGTCGAGTTGCTGAACATGGCGGATGAGGCGGTGGCTACGCTGCCGCAAAGCAAGGTGCGGCCCTCGCGGGCGGCGCTGGACGAGGCGATGGAAGAGCTGCGGTAGGTGGGGCGGGCCGCCTGGCCTGCCTTCTTTGTCGCCGCCGTGTCAAGTTTGCAAAAACGGGTCGTCCTGCGGGGAACGCGGTTTGTCCGCGTATTCGGCCTCTCCAAACACACGATCCAAGGCCCAATAGAGCGCAGCCAACTCGACCGCCGCGAACGCAATCACCGCCGCCGGACCGCCCGGTAGCGCCCGCGCAGGGCGCAGCAGAGTATCCGGAATCAGGGCCGTCTCGATTGGCTTTTGCAATAGAAACATCCCGGCGAGGGTTGCCACAGATGGAACCCCCACCAGCAGAGCAAGGAGAGCCCGGCGAATGAGGAGCGAGACATGGCGTAGACGGCGCCAGTCGAAGAGCGCCATGAACAGCACCACAAGCAGGGCCCACTCGATCGTCGCGGCAAGGTTGAGGACCAACTCCCGAGGCGAAGAAACCAGCGGTGGGCTGGCGCCGAGGAAGCTCGCAAAGTAGCCTACGGCGAGCGTGAGAAGCGCCGGGCCTAGAAAGGTCCACAGCGCAATGCGCGGCCGGATGGGAAGAGTGCGAGCCCAGCCAAGCTGCTGCCGGGCCACCAGCCACGGGAATGGAAGGCAAAGGCAGCAAGAGCCAATCCGCGCGCCGGTCGCCGCCCCGAAGAAAAGGAACGGCAGCCAGAAGAAGTACAGCCGCGAAAACACGGAGCGCAGAAGGGGCATCCATACGGTGTCCGGTTGGGCGGCGAAATCGGCCACGTCTGTCGCCGTTCCCGCCGGAGCGAGCTGAGGCCATTCGGGAGGTACGACGCCACCGGAAGAATGGTGCTCGTTGCGAGCTCCCGGCGGCGCGATCTGAAACGATTTGGGAACGGCTCGCAAAATCCAGAAAAATAGCGCCGCCGACAGCGGCGCGCAGACCATTAAGGCCGGAGTTTCGGCGTTTAAGTTGGCCACCGCTGCCAGGGCCCCTGCCATGATCGGGATGGCAACACGCGAAACCCACCGTGGGGCGCAGAGCTCCCGCACCCGCACGGATTGAATTGCCGTGATGAACAGCATGCAACTAAAGGCGACTTCGGGCGGGGCCAGGGCCTGCTTTACGGACCCGCCGGAAAGGAGAATGGCGCCGCCAGCCGCGATGGCAGGCAGGGAGATGAAAGCCGTCAGAAATGACATTCGCGCCAGGAATAGTTGGCGGCCCGCGATCGGCAAGGTCGCTTCGAAACGGCTGGCGCGTTGGTGTGGACGGCCCAGGAACACTCCCATGAAAATGACCCAATACCAAATGGGTACGATGGCTTGTGGATGCGCCACAAGAAAGAAACCGGCCACCGCGCTCACGAGGATGAGATAGGGCAATTGCGTCCATCCCGGGTCGCGCTTCATGAGTTGGTAAATCATGTCACCGCTCCCCACCCACCAGTTCGATAAACAACTCTTCGAGCGGAACGCGCACGCAGCGGATCCCGTCGACGCCCAACGATTCCGCTAATTGCCGGCGCGCGGTTTCCGGCGTTCCCTCCATCACGGCATGCCAATCGTCGAATACCGGACGGACACGCAGACAGCCGGAGGTTCGCTCGATGACGGCGGCGTCCGGCGCGGAGGCGCGGGGAACCACGGCGAGACACATGTCCTCGCGGATCCGGTCGAGATCGCGGTCGAGCCGAACTTTGCCTTCGTCGAGCAGGATCACGCGGCCGCCGATGCGCTCCACGTCGGTCATGTGATGGGATGAGAAGAGGATCGCCGTGCCTTCGCGGTTCGACAACTGGATGGAGGTCTCCAGAAACTCGCGGCGCGCGACGGCGTCCAGGCCGCCGGCGGGTTCGTCCAGGAGCAGCAGCTCGGGCCGGTGGCAGACCGCGCAGAGTAAGGCCGCCTGGCGCGCCTGGCCTTTGCTCAGTTTCCCGATTCTGGAACCGCGCGGCAGCGAGAAGCGGTCCAGAAGCTGGCGCTCCAGGCCTTCGTCCCAGGTGGAAAACAGATAGCGGTGGAAAGCGATCAGCTCGGCGACGGAGGAACCGGGCGGCAGTACCTGGTCTTCGGAGACGAAGCCGATGCGCCGTTTCACCTCGACCGGGTCTTCGGTGGGGGAGAGGCCGAAGACGCGGATCGAGCCGCTATCGGGGGATAGCAACCCCATGGCGGTGTGGATGAGGGTGGTCTTGCCCGCGGCATTGCGCCCGAGCAGGCCGGCGATTTCGCTCTCGCCGAGCGAGAAGCTGACGCCCCTCAGCACCGGCGCGCCTCTCTTGTAGGACCGGGACACGTTCAGGAATTCCAAAACGGGGGTCATACCTTTTCCTTCTCCCGACGGGGGCCGCGAGCGATTTCGCGGTCGGCGTCCTTCAGAATCTTCGCCACTTCCCCAAAATCAAGCCCGGACAAATAGGCCTCCGAGAGCAGCTTGCGGGCGTCGCGCCGGATGTGTTCCAGGCGGCCGGCGCGATCGACCGGCGGCGGACTGTCGCTGACGAAGGTGCCGCGCCCGCGCTGCGTTTCGATGAAGCCAAGCGCCTCCAATTCGTCGTAGGCTTTCTTTACGGTGAGCGGCGCGATAACCAGTTGCTCGCTCAATTCGCGATGGGAAGCCAGCCTGTCGCCGCTTTTCAGGCGTCCGCCGGCGATCGCTTCGACGATCTGCCGCATGATCTGGCGGTAGAGAGGGAGCTCGTCGGACGGATTCACGGCGAGGTACATATAGTGATATATAACTGTATATCACTTGGAAGTCAAGAGGAAAAGGCAAGCGCTAAGAAGGCAGGCCAGGAGGCCCGCCCCACTCACGCTGCTATCATGGGTGAAACCCATGATTCAAGACGTTCTTCCAGAGGGCCTCACCTTCGACGACGTGCTGCTGGAGCCGGCGCGTAGCGAGGTCCTGCCCGCCGAAGTCGATACCACGACGCGCCTCACGCGGCAGATCGCGCTGAACATTCCGATTGTCTCCGCCGCCATGGATACGGTGACGGAGGCGAACCTGGCGATTGCGCTGGCGCGGCAGGGCGGCATCGGCTTCGTGCACCGCAACATGCCCATCCGCCGGCAGATGGAGGAAGTGGACCGCGTGAAGCGCAGTGAGAGCGGCATGATCGTGGACCCGATCACCATCGGGCCGGACGAACCGATCGCCGCGGCGCAGGCGCTCATGAACCGCTATCACATCTCCGGCGTGCCAGTCACCAAAGAGGGCAAGCTGGTCGGGATTCTGACCAACCGCGACCTGCGATTCGAGACGCGCTTCGACCTGCCCATTCACGAGGTGATGACCAAGGAGAACCTGGTGACGGTGCCGGTAGGCACCACACTGGAACAGGCGGCGCTGATCTTGCACAAGCACCGCGTCGAGAAGTTGCTGGTGGTGGACGATGAATATTACCTGAAGGGCCTGATCACGGTCAAGGACATTCAGAAGAAGTTGGCCTACCCTAACGCCGCCAAGGACAGCCAGGGCAGGCTGCGGGTGGGCGCGGCGGTGGGCGCGACGGGGGACTTTCTGGAACGCGCGCAGGAACTGGTGCGGCGCAAGGTGGATGTGATCGCGATCGATACCGCGCACGGCCACAGCGCGCGGGTCCTGGCGGCGGTGAAGGCCATCAAGAGCAAGCTGCCCGAAGTGCAGCTCGTCACCGGCAACGTGGCCACCTACGAAGGCGCCCGCGAGCTGATTTCGCTGGGCGTGGACGGCATCAAGGTGGGGATCGGCCCGGGGTCCATCTGCACCACGCGGGTGGTGTCCGGGGCCGGCGTGCCGCAGATCACGGCGATTGCGGAATGCGCGCGCGCGGCCAACGATGCGGGCGTGCCGCTGATTGCGGACGGCGGCATCAAGTACTCGGGCGACGTGACTAAGGCGATCGCCGCCGGCGCGGACACGGTGATGATCGGCAGCCTGCTGGCGGGGACCGACGAAAGCCCCGGCGAGACCATTCTCTACCAGGGGCGGACCTTCAAGACGTACCGCGGCATGGGTTCGATGGGCGCGATGTCGCAAGGCAGCACGGACCGCTATGCGCTGGACCCGAACTCCAAGCTGGTGCCCGAAGGGATCGAAGGGCGCGTGGCCGCCAAAGGTCCGCTCAGCGACCTGGTCTACCAGCTTGTAGGCGGCCTGCGGTCCGGGATGGGCTACTGCGGGACGGCCACGATTCGGGAATTGCATGAGAGGGCGCGCTTCCTGCGCGTCTCTTCGGCCGGTCTGCGCGAAAGCCACGTCCACGACGTGATCATCACGAAGGAAGCGCCGAACTACCGGGTGGAATAGGCATGTCCGCGATGCGCTGGAGCGGTCTCGCCCTGCTGGCCTGCTGCTGCGCCCTTGCCCAAAGCAGCGCGCCTCCCGGCGCGGGTCCGGCCGCCTCGGAGTTGAAAACCATTGTGGTCCCTCCACTCGGTTTCTGGGGGCCTCATGTTCCGTTCCCCAAAATCAAGAACATGAAGACCCTGCGCATCACCCTCACCCGGAGCGCTTGCTTCGGCAGATGCCCCGCCTATACGGTCGAGGTCCGCGGCGATGGAACCGTGCGCTTCTCCGGGCTGGGTGGCGTGCGCGCGCCGGGAGACCACGACGGCCACATCTCGCAAGAAGCCGTCGCGGAACTGCTCGCCGCATTCCGCCGCGCGGACTTCTTTTCGCTCAGTGACTATCTGGGGCTTGGCAGGGACGCCTCTGTGTACACCGTCAGTATTGAATTCGATGGGCGCAAAAAATCCGAAGAGCACTCCGGGGTTCCGGGACTGGCGCCCGCAGTGGTTACCGATCTCGAAGACGCCATCGACCGCCTCGCCGGCGCGGGCAAGTGGATCTAGGCCGTCGCGGGCGTCAGCATCCACTTCAGCACGCCTTTGGGCTGGGGGCCGAAGCGGTCGCAATCCACGCGCAGGAGCGCGGCCTTCTTCATGTCTACTTGCAAAGCGGGGACGCCCAGCAGGAAGGCCGCGAGAGAGCTCATCAACGGCTCGTGGCTGGCCAGCAGAAGGGAGCTTTCCGATTTGTGCGCACGAATCTCTCCCCACGTATCGTAAGGCGAGGAGTCGGGCGTCAGCGCATTGGAGCGTTCGATTTCGCCGCCGAAGACAAGCGATTCCTTGGCCACGGCCGCCGTCTCCATGGCGCGGCGGTAGGGGCTCGATAGGATGGCAGAGGGTTTCACGCCGGCCGCGCGCGCCCTATCGAGGACGCGGCGAAGCTTGTCGCGCCCTTCCTCCGTGAGCGCGCGGTCGGCATCCGGCTGGCCGTGCCGGGCGGTCTCGGCGATGGCATGACGCAGAAGGTAGATCTCCATCAGGTGACTGCCTTCACCGCGGTACTGCTCGGCTGCCGGCGGCGGGAGTCCCGCGGCAAGAGCCGCGAAATGCGCCGCCGCAGCTCGGCGAAGATCTTCAAGACCGGCTGGTCGGCGTCGATCACCGCAAACTCATAGGGCTTGACCATGGAATCGAGCGCCCGAATCAGCCGCGCCTGATAGCGGACGAAGCTATCGTACTTGTCTGGGCCGAAACGCAGGTCCATGCCGCTTTCCCAGAAATCGAACGCGCCGCGGCCCAGCACCACCCGCGAAACCAGGGTCTCCACTTCCGCGCGCAGGTAATAGGTGGCGTGTGGGACCAGCGCGAACCCGGCCACCTGTTCAATCCAGCGGCGGTCCTCATTGCGCGCAATGGCGCGCGCCATGATGGAGTAAATATAGCGGTCGATGAGGACCACGAACCCGGCGCGCAAAGCGGGCATGATTTCGTTTTCCAGACGGTCCGCGAAATCCGTGGTGTAGAACAGGGTCATGGTGATGGGGCCGAGCGTGTTGCCTTCCTTGGCCATCTTGATGCCCTTGCCCGCCAGCGCCGAACGGGCCATGCCGGTATCGAGCACGGCGTGGCCTTCGCGTTCCAGCCACTGGCGCAACAGGGCGACCTGGGTGGTGCGGCCCACGGCGTCGGGACCTTCAATGACAATCAGCTTGCCCTGGAGCTCGGAAAGGTCCACGCCGGGAAGCGTCTCGCTATAGAACTGCAGCGGCTGTCGTTTAGGCACCGGCGGCTCCTTCCGGCGGCACGCGCAGGACGCCATTTTCGGCGTCGGCGCCCAGCTCGCGGGTCACGATCTCACGCATCTGGCGCTGCTGTTCTTCGATGGGCAGAGAGGCGTCGATGATGTGGAACCCGACTTCCTTGGCCATGGCTTCATACTCGTCGAGGATGCGGCCCTGGAAAATGCGGAAGCTCTCCTCGACGTCGCGCGCCAATCCCAGGTCCATGCCCGCCTCATAGTATTTCAGGGCGTCGCGCCCCCCCAGGATGCGGCCCAGCGCCACATCCAGGGGCACGCGGAAATAGAAGGCGATGTTGGGGTGAATGGCGAAGCGGTAAAGATTGCGCACCCACCGGCGGCCCACGCCGCGCGCCACGTCACGCGCGAAGGCCGTATACGCGTAACGGTCCGCGCACACGATGGCGCCCGATTTGACCAGCGGCAGGATGTAGCTTTCCATGCGGTCGGCGAAATCCGTGGCGTGGATCAGGCTGAAGGTGGTGGGCGTGAACATTTCCTTCTTCTTGCCGCGCCTGGTGGCCTGCCTCACCAGCGGCGAGGAGTTCCATTCGCTGAAGGCGACGGCGTAACCGGACGACCGCAGCCAGTGGCTTAGAAGGGAAATTTGAGTGGATTTACCGGAACCGTCGATGCCCTCCACCACGATCAGCTTGCCGCGGTACCGGTTGGGCATGAATAGAGGCATAAGAGAGCGACTCTCTGTATTCTACTCCGCGCGGGTCACTTGACGAGCCGCGAATTGGTTACCGTCTCATTACAGACCCCGCGATCCGAAAAGCGTATACTATGCCTGAGGCGGCTATGCAGATACTTGTCGGTGCTTTCGTCGGGTTGCTGGTATGGTTCCTGCTGCGGTTTCTCCTGATGGGAGTGTATACGGTGGACCAGAACGAACGGGCGGTGAAGACCAGCTTCGGCCGCGCGGAGCGTGTGCCCGGAGGCAAGACCACGCTCGACGATCCCATCGCGGAGTTCCTTCGCACGGAGGAGCGCTCGCGTTACAGTTACCCGCAGGTGCGCGTGATCCAACCCGGCGGGCCTTACTTCAAGATGCCTTGGGAGAGCATCCGCAAGGTGTCCATCGCCACCGTGACCGTGAATATGGCCCTCGACCTGGAGGATCCTCAGGCCAACGATGGAGGCGCGCGGCTGGAAGCGGTGACCAAGGATCAGCTCAATACCGGCCTCAGCGGGCAGATCCGCTACCGCGTGAGCGAGGCCAACTTGTACGCCTTCCTGTTCGGCATCAAGAAGCCGTTCGTGCACGTGATGGCGTATTTCGTTTCCGTGCTGCGGCAGCGGATCGCAAACTTCGAAGCGAAACCCGTGGCGCTGCCCACGGTTCCGGATGGCGCCGCGCCCGCCGCCGAAGCGCCGCTCGCGGGGAGCGAGATGACGGGCGTTTCCATCAACGACCTGCGCAAGAACCTGCCCGACGTCAACGAATACATGGAGCGCGAATGCAAGGCCACGCCGGCGCGGTACGGGGTGATTTTCGACGCCTCCCTGATCACCGGCATCGACCCGCCGCCCGAGGTGGAGTCGGCGCTGGCGGCCATCAATACGGCGCACAACCAGGTATCGAGCGACATCAGCCTGGCGCAGGCCGGGGCCGACCAGCGCGTGGTGCAATCGCGGCGGGCCGTGGAAATCGAGACGCTCAAAGCGCAGGCGGAAGTGGAGCCAGTGAAGGCGCTGGCGGCGGAACTGGCGACGCTGCACCGGGCCGGGCCGAACGTGCTCGGGGCGTATCTGCGAAACGTGCGTCTGGCGATTTACGAGAGGGCGCAACAGGTGTTTTTGGAGGCAGGCAAATGAGCGATAGTCTGGGGCCATTACTCTTGGCGGCCGCGGCCGTTCTTGTAGGCGCGTTCCTGGCCGAGGCCCTGCTGCTGGGGCTGGCGCGATTCTTCGGGATCTACGCCATCGTGCAGGAACGCACTTGCCGCGTCTACATGCTGTTCGGGAAGGTGTTGGGGGTTCTGGACGAGCCAGGCTTGCACTTTCTGCCCGGAAAGCTGGGAGCCTCCGCGCTGGTGGTCAACTTCCTGGGTTCCTGCTACGTGCTCGATCTCAGGCTCGACCAGGAATACCTGCGCAGCCAGCCGGTCAATTCCGAAGAAGGCGCGCCCATGGGAATCGGCATCTGGTACGAGATGTGGATCGCAGACCCGGTGGCGTTCCTGTTCAAGAACACCGATCCGCGCGGCTCGCTGCGGGCCAACCTCAGCAACGCCACGGTGCGGTGCCTGAGCAACATGCCGCTGGCGGAGATGCTGCAGACCCGTCACAACATGAGCCAGACGGTGCGCCAGGAGGTTACCGGCAAGTCACAGGAATGGGGCTACCAGCTTGGGTCGGTATACATCCGCAAGGTGCATTTCCGCGATGCGGGCATGATTAAACAGATCGAGGAAAAAGTGGTCAACCGGCTGCGGCAGGTGACCTCCGCGATCAAGCAGGCGGGCGCCAACCAGGTCAGCGTAATCACGAGTTCGGCCGAGCGGGAAGCCGCCGTAGAGTTCGCCAAGGCGGCCGCCATCCGCCCCGCGACGCTGGGGCAGGCATTCCAGGAGATCGCGCGTGAGCCGGCGGTAGCCGAGACGCTGTTTGAGATTCTGGAGGCGCAGAGGATTCTGGCGGGGAAGGCGCGCATTGCGCTGCTGCCGGGCGGGCCGCATTCAAGGATGCTGGCGAATTTGCTGGCGGCCGAAGGCGGCGGGGTTCCGGATGCGGCAGCGAAGGCGTAAATCCTATCGATATTGCTGCGCTTCAACGCTGAAAATCGCAGTCTTCGGCCACTGGGCGTCGCCAATCGTGATTTTGGTGTTCCTCGCATCCACGACGCCCATCGTCCGCAGTGGAACGCGCACGTCGAGGAACCGGTCTCCGGCCTGAACCAACGGACTGGGATCCGGGCCCGCCCACGCCTGAAAGATCGTTTGGTCGGGGCGACGCTCCAGCATCAGCCAATACGCCACGAAATGCCGGTGACCGTTGGCGCGGCCATTCTTATCGAACGTCGCCTGGTCTCCGATGTTCGCGGTGGCGTGCAACACGAACTCGCCAACGCCGGAAACGCCCACTTTCATCACCGGCCATCCCATGGGCGGCGTTTCGGCCTGAGTGCCGGGCGGCGGCATTGGCGTCGGCGTTTCGATCCGAATATACAAGAACGACTCATCGAAAGCTGCCCGCACCTGCAAACCATTCCGGGCCGCATCCGCCTGATTTAATGCCGGCGCGACGTTCTGCCACGGCGCCCCGGCGCGCTCGAAGGCCCCGGCGGGCGGCGGAAGCATGGCGTAAACCGAGTCCGCGTGGAGCGCATTCCCGCTAAACGCCTCGTCCTTAATCTTCCAGCGGCCGTCTTCCTTGACGAAACGCATGCTCAAGAACGCGTCTTTGCCGTATTGTCCGAGCAACGCCGCCTGGTCTCCCTGCACGAAGATCCTGGACGATGTGTAATGCACATCGGGCCGCGCGCGGATCTGGGATCGCATCTTCTCCGCTTCCGGCGCCGATTCGCGCGACCACAGCCCGATCCAGGTGTTCGCGTCGCCTGTTTGCTCCGCCTTCTCCATCTGCCGGTATACGGCGAGGACCTGGTCCTCAGGACGCTGCGCCTGGCAACCGATCGTGCAGATCAGGAAACAGAGAAAAGTTCGCATTTGGTGGATGATACCAAACCTGGCAGCGAACGGCGAACGCTAAACTGGTGGCATATGCGCACCGGCAAAGAACTGGGCGCGGCGTCCGGCAATGCCGAAACCGCTGGGGACCGGCCGCTGCCGGCTTTGCTTTCTCAGGCGCTGGTCGCGTTCACGGTCGAGATCGATAACCAATTCGAGCGGCGGATGGGCGAGGCGGGCTACCCCGGGACGACGTTGTCGTTGCTGGTGTGGTCCAACCTCTTGCGATTCCTCACCGAGGGCGCCCTGCCGGCCCACGAACTGGCGGCGCACGCCCCGGCGCTCGAAAAGCGAGTCAAGTTTGAACTGGGATGTTTGGAGAGGTGGGGCATTGTGACGCTGTCGGCCGGCGCGGCGGAAGACCGTCCCGTCCCGACGCGCGCCCACCGCCGGGCTAACCGCATTCTGCGCGATGGGTGGGGCAGCGGCCGCGGGATTCGCTCCGGCTGGATGGTTCACCTTACCGGGAGGGGCAGCAAGGCGGCTGAAATCTGGCCGCCCCTGTTAGACGAGACAGAGCGGCGCTGGCAAGCGCGGTTCGGCGACGACCAGATCGGCTCCCTGCGCCGGGCTTTGGAGGACGTTCTGGAGCAAATCGACCTCGAACTGCCTCACGGCCTGCCGGCCTATTGGAATGCCGGCGAGAAGTATCCCGCCCGATCCCAAGAGCCGCCCGGCGCCGGCCATCTGCCCTTGCCGGCGCTGCTCTCCCAGGCGCTATTGGCGTACACGATTGAGTTCGATGGCGAGTCGCCCACGCCCCTGAACCTTTGCGCCAACGCGCTGCGCGTCCTTGGCGAGCGGCCGATACCGGTTGGCGATATCCCACGCTTGACCGGAGGGTCCCCGGAGACCAGCGGCATTGGGTGGCAGATCAAGCCCTACATCGCAGTGGAACCCGATCCGGCTGCGAAGCGGGGAAAGGTAGTTCGCCTGACGCCTGCCGGCCACAGGGCACAGAAAACCTACCGCGATCTGACTGGCGAAATCGAGAAGCGGTGGGAAGCGAAGTTCGGAAAAGACAAGATCCGCCGGCTTCGCGAGTCTCTGCGGGAACTGTTCGTTCCGCGCAGCGGGGACCGGCTGCTCCTGGCGGAAGGGTTGGTTCCCGCCGAGGGAACCGTCCGCGCGGGGGAAAGTGCGCCCGCCCTCGGTCGCCGCGCGATAGCGTCGGCGGCGCGCCAACGAACGCGGGATCTGGCGGCGCAAACCGGGATCTTCCTGCGCGACCCCGCCGG
Organism: uncultured Solibacteraceae bacterium; assembly: GCA_964457555.1. GTDB lineage: Bacteria > Acidobacteriota > Terriglobia > Bryobacterales > Bryobacteraceae > BOG-224. The sequence goes on along the minus strand of CAYWHA010000017.1, from coordinate 71,484 downwards.
CGCTCTACCGCACTATCCCCTGTGGGATATGAACCGGGGGTTCGGACCGTAGCCAGGTGGGGCGGGCCTCCTGGCCTGCCTTGCGCGCGAAAACTGTCGGGAACAAGAAGGCAGGCCAGGAGGCCCACCCACTACTGAACTTCCAGAGTCTTAACCTTTAAGACGCCGCCGCGCATGGTCCCTGTGATCTTCACCTTGACGCTTACGCTAGGAAGGCTGGCAAGGTCGATCGACTTTTCCAGCCGGCTTTGCGCGGCCGCGCTGGCTTTGGCGTTGCCGGCCTCATCCAGATTGTAGACTTTGTTGTGGGAGGTGACGAGTCCGAACAGGGTGGTCGCGGTGGTCGGATCGCAACTGGCGGCGCTCCTGTTGGGCTCGTGTTCGTAGCACTCGCCGTCAATCAGCCGGCCTTGCCAGGATTCAGCCAGCGCCACTGCGGCGAACACCGCCAACAAAGCGAATAGCGAAACTCCTTGTCTCATGGCTTTCTTCCCTTCGGTGGGGGTCAACGGCTCGGCGTGAAGGAGTACGTTTTGTCCCAGGTGGCCATGTCACCGATTGGAGCGCCCGCGAGGACGATTTCGACGCGGCGGTTCCGTTCGCGGCCGGCGAGCGTGCCATTCGAGGCGACAGGCTGGCCGCTCCCCGCTCCGTGCACCTGGATCCATTCCGCCGGCGCGCCGTGGCGGATGAGTGCGTCGCGAACCGAGAAAGCGCGCTCATAGGCCAGGCGCTCCTCGGCCGCTGCCGAACCGGCATCGGTATGGCCTTCCACCTGAATGCTCAAGCCGGGATTCCGGGCAAGAATGGCCGCGATGCGTGAAAGGGCGGCGTCTATCGAGGGTTGGAGAGCGGCGCCGCGGAAATCGGATTCGGAAATGGTGACCACCAATCCGCGCGGTGTATCGAGCGTGGGCAACGCTTGATCCAGTTGCCTCATCATGAGCGCGCGGGCCTCTTTCTTTTCGGGGATAACTGGCGAAGGCGGATCGACGCGCTCGGAAATCGGGGGCTGCTGCTGCGGCGGCGGTGGGGCTGGCTGGGATTTGGCGGCGGCGGCCTCCGCTTCGGCCCGTTGACGTGCGGCGCGTTCCTGCTCCAGGAGTTCCTGCGCCTTCTGCCGTTCGGTTTCCGCGGTCCTGGCGTCGGCCTGGGCTTTCCGCACCGCCTCATCCTGCGCGGCGGCCTGTTGCTTGGCCGCGGCCAGTTCCTCGGCTTTTTGGCGATCGAGCGCGATCAACCGGGCGTCTTCGGCCGTTTCCTCGGCCGCGCGCGCGGCGGTTACAATGTCGCTGAGGTTCGACCTCTTGCGGGAATTCAACTCCTGGGCCGTCGAGAGTTGGATGGCGGCTTTTTGCATGACCTCGGGCGCATACTTCTCCGCCCCCGCCGCTCGCGCAATCTGGACTGAGTTCTGCGCTTGATAGACCTCAATGGTGGACTCGTAGCGGCTCATCGAGACCTTGGGACCGTTCAGCCCGGCGTCTTCTGAAAGTGTGATTGTATACTGGCCGCGCGGGAGCAATTCGTACTTGGCCGCGATGGGCTCGGACGCGCCGATGGTGTCGGGGCGGATCTGGTTCTCCGCCACCACCACATCGCTCGGCTGCCGCACCGCGGAGTACGGTTCGGCGGTGACGATCAAGCCGAAGGCTTGCAGATCCGTCGTGACCTGCAAATCGGCCTTGTCCGAACTCCCGGGGATCAATTCGCCAAGGTTCTTGGCATGGCCCTCGGGCGACACGGCCCACAAAACATAGGTCAAGTATCCGGTTCCGAATTTCTGCGGCGATGTCAGGTGTTCAAATTTCGCGTCTATGGCGGTTCTTCCCGACTTCGATTCCACCGTGGCTTCACCCCTGGCCATGGGAAGCAAAACGGTCCCTTTGAAGTCGATTTGGGTTGGCCCGTTGCGGTACTGATAATTGACCGCGCGGACTGTGCGTTCGATGACGGTGACGTGGTAAATTGGTGCGTTTTTACCTGTTTGCCCTGCATCCTGCGCCCAGGCAGGCAGCGTAAGGACGCAAGCAAGTGCAGTGGTCAGAAGGACTTGGCATCTCATAACGTTTCCCTTCTGGTGGGGATAATGTGCACGCAAGCTGCCAATGAACGGCGCCACGCCCTAGTGCACTCGGTTAGCATGGGAGTCGTGCCCCGTTACGCGGCCATCGATATCGGCAGCAACTCCATCCGGATGGAAGCGGCGGAGGTTGTGGCGGGGCAACCCACGCGCGTGCTGGCCTCGGATCGCGAAGTCACGCGACTGGGGGAGAGCGTGTTCCGCTGCGGCGCGGTCAGCGAAGAAGCGCTCGCGGCGAGTTGCGCGGTGCTGGCCCGGATGGCGGCGCTGTATCGCAGACTGGATGTGGTGGGCGTGCGGGCCGTGGCCACCAGCGCAATCCGCGATACGAAAAACCAGACCGACTTCCTGGTCCGCGCCTCGGCCGCGGCCGGAACACCCGTGGAAATCATCTCCGGGCGCGAGGAAGCGCGGCTGATTCACCTGGGCGTCCAAGGCAGTTGGGCGCAGACCGGCAAGCGCGTGCTGATCGTCGATATTGGCGGCGGCAGCGCGGAGATCATTGGCGCCGAGGATGGCCAGTTGAAGGAAGCGTTTTCCCGGCCGTTGGGCGCGGTGCGGCTCAAGGAAATCTTCTTGAAGAGCGATCCCCCGGAGGCCCGCGAGCTTCGCCAGATGGAGGAATATATCCGGGAAAAGCTGGCCCCGGCGGTGCGCCGCTTGGGAGCCATGAAGTGGGACCGGGCGATCGCCACCTCCGCCACCGCCTCCGCCGTGGCAAGCGCGGTGGCACGCGTGGCGCGGTCCAAGCGGGAGGAAATCGACCGCCTGCGCGTTCCCACCACGGAAGTGCGCAGGCTTCACGGCAAACTGGCGGAATTGAACCTGGCCGGCCGCCGCAAGGTGACGGGCATCGGGCCGCGCCGCGCGGAGATCATCGTGCCAGGGGTGACCGTGCTGCTCGAGTTCCTGCAGGAGTTCCACATGCCCGCGGCGTACTACTCGCGGGCGGGCGTGCGCGACGGCATCATCGCCGATCTGGCGGCGCGCAACGTGGGCGCCGAGCTTTCTCGCCTCAGCCGCGACCAACGCATGGAGGTGGAACGCCTGGTCCGCCGGTACAACGTCTCTCTGGAGCACGCGCGACAGGTGGCGAGCATCGCCAGCGCGCTGTTCACGGGGCTGGCGCCGCTGCACCAGCTTCCGCCGGCCGCCGGGAGATTGCTGGAAGCCGCGGCCTATCTGCTGGACGTCGGGCATTTCGTCAGCAGCACCGGGCACCACAAGCATTCGTATTATGTGGTGGCGAACTCGGACCTGGCGGGGTTCACGGAGCGGGAACGGCTGCTGGTGGCAAGCTTGTGCCGCTATCATCGCAAGTCGCTGCCGGTCGCGGATCACAGCGCGTACCAGGCGCTGGCGCCGGAGGACCGGCGCATGTTGCTGATGACGATTCCCCTGCTGCGCCTGGCCGACAATCTGGACCGCGGCCACGAACAGCGCGTGAGCGGCGTGGAATGCCGGCTTCACAACAGCGAAGTGACGGTGGAGATTCGCGCGCGCGGCGATATCGACCTGGAGCAGTGGGGGGCGGAGCGCGCAGGCGAGGCGTTCCGTCAGTTTTATAATCGGACGATCCGCGTGGTGCGGCAGCCTGTTTGATCTTTAGTCTGCTATGCGGGAATACGCGCGTTCACAAACCGCGATGCTGCTGCGGCGGCTGGCATTTCAGGTGAGCCGCAGCGCCAGATCCGGAAAGGACGCCGAGTCCATCCACGATCTGCGCGTGGCCATCCGGCGGCTGAGCCGCTGCTTACGCGTTTTCGCGGAGTTTTACCCGGACGATTCGTGGAAGAAGATCCGCAAGGAACTCAGGCGGCTGATGGAGTCGGCGGGCCGGGTGCGCGACCGGGATATCGTCCTGGCTTTGATCGCCCAGGCCGGCGTGGGGCGGACGAGCGCGTTCGCGGCGCGGCTGGAGGCGGAACGGAAACAGGCAGCGCGGGACCTGCAACTTGAAACGCGCCGCTGGGAGAGGACTGGCTTCTCGCGGAAGTGGCGCGGCGCGCTGGAACTGTAGCATGAGCAAGCGGAAGCAATCCATGTGGGATGCAGCGGCTGGGGCGGGCGCCAACGCGCGGAGCGTGCTGCCGAAGCGGGCGGCGGCTTACTTCGCCGAGGTCCGCAAGACGCTGGCGGAAAATCCGACGCTGGCGAAGTTGCATCGCGTGCGCCTGGCCACCAAGCGTCTGCGCTACACGCTGGAGCTGTTCCGTCCCTGTTACGGACCGGGCCTCGAAACCAGACTGGCGGCCCTACGCGCGATTCAGCAGTTATTGGGCGAAGTGAACGACAGCGTGTCGGCCGCCAAGCTGCTGCCGAGATCGATGCGCGCGAGGGAATATGCCGAGCGGCGGGGCGAAGAGAAGGCCGCGGAGTTCCGGAAACACTGGGCCGAGGTGTTCGACGCGGCGGGGCAGGAGCGGCTTTGGGTGGCGTTTCTGAAGAGGAGGGCGCGGAAGAGGTGAGCAGTGTAACGGACCTGTTAATCGGCCGATTGCACCGCCCGCGAATCCGCGCTACCGTGAAGTCATGGCTAGAGTCAGTAGGATTGACTTCGGCGACCCGATCCCCATCGATGACGAGGAAGACGAGGAAACCCTTGCCGCCATCGATGAGGGCGTCCGGGACGCCGCGGCTGGCCGTACTGTGCCCATAGAAGAAGTCCGAGGGCTCCTGCCAAAGTGGATTGCCGCGTCCTCTTCACGCAAACAGCGCTAAGCGACCTGTCCGAGATCGTCGCGACTATCGCCCTGGACGACGCCGATGCCGCTTCCCGTTTTGGCGAAGCCTTGCTCGATCACGTGGATTTGCTCGGCCGGTTCCCGCACATGGGGAACGCCATTCGCAAGAGGTCGCGGGTGCGTAAGCTGGTCCACAGTCCGATTCTCATCTACTACCAAGTTCATGAGCGGAACTGCCTGGTCGAGGTCCTCCATTTTCGCCACGGATCGCGTGAATCCCTGAAGTTCTAAGCAGGGCGCTGGTGGTCCCTCACCGCACGCCGCGGCTCTGCTCCCGCGCGGCCAGCGATGCCATCTCGTCGCAGCGGTTGTTGTCGGCGTGGGAGGCGTGGCCTTTGGTCCAGACCCATGTGGTGACGTGGCGGGTGACTAGCTCGTCCAGTTCCTGCCAGAGGTCCTGGTTGATCACGGGCTTCTTCGCCGCGGTCACCCAGCCGTTGCGCTTCCAGCCGTGAATCCAGGTGGTGATGCCGTTCTTGACATATTCGGAATCGGTAACGATTTCCACCTCGCAATCTTCGCGCAGAGAGCCGAGCGCTTCAATGGCCGCCCGCAGCTCCATGCGATTATTGGTGGTGTACCGCTCGGATCCCCACATTTCCTGCTCGTGTCCGTTATGGCGCAGGATGGCGGCCCACCCGCCGAGGCCGGGGTTGCCCAGGCAAGCGCCATCGGTAATGACCTGAACTTTTTTCATGGCGCGGGGACCAAATCCACCTGGAAGAAGCTGTCCACCAGATCGAGGATGGCGGCCGCCTCGTGCGCGTGGTATACGGAGGCGCGAAGCTGGGCGCCGCCCCGTACGCCGTGCGTGAAATAGGTGGCAAACTGTTTCATTTTTCCGACGGTATCGCTCTCCTGGCGGGCGATCAGCATATCGTAGTACCGCCGCATCATAGCATATCGGTCGTTTTGCGTTGGTTCTTTATAGGCGCCGGTTTCCAGGTATTGCGCAATCTGGCGGAAGATCCACGGATTGTAGGACGCCGCGCGGCCGATCATGACGGCGTCGCAACCGGTTTCGCGCACCATGCGGAGGGCGTCTTCGGGCGTCACGATGTCGCCGTTTCCAATCACCGGGATCTTCACGGCGGCCTTGACCTCGGCGATGAGCCGCCAGTCGGCCTGGCCGGCGTAACCTTGCGACCGAGTGCGCGGATGCAGCGCCACGGCCTGCAAACCGCAGTTTTCCGCCAGGCGGCCCATGTCCGCCGCCACAATCTCGCCCTGATCCCAACCGGCGCGGCACTTCATGGTCAGCGGGATGGAGATGGCCTGGCGTACGGCGCGCAAAAGGCGCTCCACCAGGTGCAGATCGCGCAGCAAAGCGGACCCGCCGTTGCATTTCACCACCTTGCTCACCGGGCAGCCGAAGTTAATGTCGACGATATCGAACCCCAAATCCTCGCAGACCCGCGCGGCATCGGCCATCACGTCGGGGTCGGCGCCGAAAAGCTGGGCTGAAATGGGGCGCTCTTCGGGTTCGAATTCCAGGTAGCGCAACGTCCTGGTAGGTTTCCGCGCCCCCAGCGACGCGCTGACGCCGTGCGAGCTGGTGAATTCGGTCATGAGCAGGCCGCACCCGCCCAGGTCGCGGATGAAGCGCCGGAATACCGTGTCGGTCACGCCCGCCATTGGCGCCAACACGGTCGCGGGGGCGACCTGTACTGGCCCGATCGCGAAACTGGTGGGAAAAACGCGCATATCAGCCCGACTCTTCAATTCTAGCGAGTGTGGCAGGCAAGAAGGCAACGCGAAACGGAGGGCCCCCGCCGGGCGTCAGACCAATTGTAGGAACGGAACTGCATGAAACCGTGGCATATTGTCTTACTGGTGGGCGCCGGCGCTCTGGGCGGCGTCATGCTGACGAATTTTCTGCAGAGGTCTCATCAGTCCGCGCCGGCCTCCGCCGCGGCGCTGGCAACGGCACCGGCCCCGGCGCCGGAGAGCGCTCCCCCGGCCATGCCAACACCTTTGACGGAACCGGCGAAGCTCTCGCCCTCCCCGGCGGAGCCCGCCCGAAAAGTCGCTGCGCCCCGGCCAAGGCCGGTACGCGCCGAGGTTCCGCACAGCCGCCCGCGGCCGGTTGAGGTTGCGCAGTTGCCGCCTGTGGCGGCGCCCTCGTCCCCACCCGCACCCGCTCCGGAAGCCGCCGCAGCGGCGCCTCCCATTCCCATTCCCGCGCGCCCGGCGCCGGAGCCCGTAGCTCCGGCCGCTCCGCCTCCCTCTTCTCCGCCGAACCAGGTGACGCTGAACGCCGGAACCATTATTCCGGTGCGCCTGATCGACGGCCTTTCCTCGGAGCGGAACAGCCCCGGCGACGTTTTCACCGCCACGCTCGATCGGGAGCTGGTGGCAGGTGACTTCGTGATCGCCGAGCGGGGCGCGCGGGCCGAAGGCCGTGTGGCGTCGTCCGACCGGGGCAGCAAGGCATCGGGCGGGGCGGCGCTGGCCGTGGAACTGACGCGCATCCACACTTCAGACGGCCAGACCGTCGAGGTGGCGACCGAGAGCTTCCAGAAGCAGGGACCGCGAACGGAGGGCCAGACCGCCATCAAGGTAGGAGCAGGCGCGGTGATTGGCGCGGCGATCGGCGGCATTGCCGCGGGCGGCAAGGGCGCGGCCATCGGGGCCGGGGCGGGCGGCGGCGCGGGCGCTGGGGCCGTGGCGCTCAGCGCCGGCCAGGCGGTCACGCTGCCTTCGGAAACGCGCATTACGTTCCGCGTTCGGACGCCGGTCACGATTACCGAGCATAAGCCTTAACAGGCTGCTTGAAAGAGCCGAACCGGCCGATTTTGGGCATTTTGCCCAAAATCATAACGGCGCGCCATTTGGAATCAGCGCGTTACGCTCGGATTTGGGCAAATTTGCCCAAATCGCCTCCGAATGGAGCGTTTTTCGGCAGCCTGCCAGGGGCCTTCCTCGCGCCGAATCGGCGATAATGGATTCGGAGGCGATGGTATGAAAAAAGCGGACAGCATCGAATTACTGAACAAGTCGGTGGCCGACGAGCTGCAGGCGGTCCATCAGTACATGTATTTTCACTTTCACTTGACGGATTTGGGCTTCGCGCCTCTGGCGCTGCTTTTCAAGCGCACCGCGATTCAGGAAATGGGCCACGTCGAACTGCTGGCCGAGAGGGTCCTGTTCCTGAAGGGCGACGTGCAAATGGCGGCGGCGGGTCCGGTGGAGAAGATCACCGAGCCGGAAGCCATGCTGGACAAGGCAATGGCTATGGAAGAGGGCAGCGCCCGGGACTACAACGAGGCCGCGATGCAATGCGGCGCCCATGCCGATTCCGCGTCCAAGCAGCTCTTCGAGCAGCTCGTCAAGGAAGAAGAGACTCACTTCGACCAGTTCGAGAAACAGCGCGATAACATCAAGCGCTTTGGCCCGAGCTATCTGGCGCTGCAATCGTTCGGCGCCCACGCTCCAGCGGCTGCGGTGTAGGCTTCAGAGGCTGGCGAGCACGTCGGCGGCGTGGCCTTGGGCCTTCACTTTGGCGTAGACCTTCTCGATTTTGCCATCCGGCCCGATGACGAAGGTGCTGCGCACAATGCCCATGGTCTTCTTGCCGTACATGTTCTTCTCTTGCCACACGTCGTAGGCTTGGGCGGCGGCTTTTTCCTCGTCGGCCAGGAGCGTGAACGGCAGATCGTACTTCTGCTTGAACTTCGCCTGCGCCGCGGGCTTGTCCGGGGAAACGCCCACCACCGCGACGCCCTTCTTGGCGAAGGCCTGGATGCCGTCGCGGAACTCGCAAGCCTCCGTGGTGCAGCCGGGCGTATCGGCGCGCGGGTAGAAATACAGCACCACGCGCTTGCCTTTGAGCGCCGAAAGATCGAACTCCTCGCCGGAATCCGTGCGCAGCCGGATGTCGGGCGCCTTATCGCCTGCCTTCAACATGAATCACCCCAGCTTCTGCTTGAACAACTCGGTCACCACCGCCACGTTGGCCTGGCCGCGGGTGGCTCGCATGGCCTGGCCCACCAGGAAATTGAGAACGGTCGCCTTGCCGCCGCGGTACTGCTCCACTTGCTTGGGGTTGGCGGCGATCACGTCCGCGATCATCTTCTCCAGGGCGCCGGCGTCGCTGATCTGCTTGAGCCCGTCGCGCTCCATGATGGCGCCGGCGGATTCGCCGCTTGCGAACATCTTGCCGAAGATTTCCTTGGCGAGCTTGCCGGAGACCTCGCCTTTGGCAACCAGTCCCACCAGTTCCCCCAACTGCCCCGCGCTCACCGGCGAATCGGAAATCTCCTTGCCTTCGGCCTTCAGCAGGCCCATGAGGTCGCCCATGACCCAGTTCGCGCCGGTCTTGGGATCGCCTGAAACGGTGGCGGCCGCCTCGAAGTATTCGGCGATGGCGCGGTTGGCGGTGAGCACTTCGACGTCGTACTCGCGCAGTCCATATTCCGCCGTGAACCGTGCGCGCTTGCGGGCGGGCAATTCCGGCATGGAGGCCTGGACGCCGGCCAGCCAATCCTCGCCGAGGCGCAGCGGAAGCAAATCCGGCTCGGGGAAATAGCGGTAATCGTGCGCGTGTTCCTTGCTGCGCATGCCGGCGGTTTCGCCCGTATCGGGATTGTAAAGGCGTGTTTCCTGCTCCACACGGCCGCCGCTTTCGATCAGCGCCACCTGGCGCGCGATTTCATACTCCAGCGCGAGCTTCAGGAAGCGGAACGAGTTCAGGTTCTTCACCTCGGCGCGCGTGCCGAACTGTTCCGCACCCTTGAGGCGCACGGAGACATTGGCGTCGCAGCGCAGGTGGCCCTTTTCCATGTCGCAGGTGGAAATCTCGATGAACTGGAAGGTCTGCTTGACCTCGGTCAGGTAGGCGTAGGCTTCGGCGGAGCTGCGCATATCGGGTTCGCTGACGATTTCGATCAGCGGCGTGCCGGAGCGGTTCAAATCCACGTAGGAATAGCGGTCGGAATCGCGGAAGCCCTCGTGGATGAGCTTGCCCGCGTCGTCTTCCATGTGGACGCGCGTCACGCCGATGCGCTTGGCAACGCCCTCGACGACAATATCGACGTAGCCATGCTCGGCCAGCGGCTCATCGTACATGGAGATCTGGTAGCCCTTGGGAAGGTCCGGATAGAAGTAGTTCTTGCGGGCGAAGCGGGATTGCGGACGGATGCCGCAGTTCAGCGCCAGCGCGGCCTTGACGGCCAGATCGACGGCCTCGCGGCTGAGCACCGGCAGCGCGCCGGGCAGGCCCAGGCACACGGGGCACACGTTGGCGTTGGGCGGCGCGCCGAAGCTGGTGGGACACCCGCAAAAAATCTTCGTAGCGGTCGCAAGCTGCACGTGCACTTCGAGCCCGATGACAGGTTCGTAGCGAGCGATAGCCTCCGGGCTGGCGAGTGTTGGCGCGGAAGGGGACATGAGCGTTCTTCCATTATAGTGGGGCGGAGTTCCGGAGGCGTTCCACGGCCGATTTGACAGCCTCAAAAGACGTGCGCATACTCGACGCGCAGAAAGTCGCGGTACCAGCCGATGTGGCTCAACTGGCGGCCAAACCCCGCGTAGATGGAGTTTTGGCGCCCCACGAAGATCCGCGCGCCCAGCTTCGCATTTACGATGTTTTCGCCGGCGGCCGTTGCTGGGCCCGTGGCCAGCGTCACGTAACCCGACCGTACGCTCCATCCCACGAATTCGACTACAGGAGCCACGCGGAGGTTCTCGGATACCAGGAACCGGCGGCTCACGCCGGCCCCATACGTCAGCACGTTGCCGGCGAACGAGTTGCCGGAGTTTAGCGGAAGCGCGCTGGACCCGCCAACCGGATGCCACACGGTAAACTGTCCCGACACAGCCACCACGGGCGTGACCTTCCGCGTGAACAGCAGCGAGGGCTCGACGGTGTAGTGATTCGTGCCCAGCCCCTCCATCGAATCGCCCGTGGGAAAGTAACTTCGGAGTTGAAACGTGAGGTAGCCGTCCGGGGAGGCGATGGGCGCGAACTTGAAACCGGCCTGAAGATCGCCCGGTCCGGTCTGGCTGTTGAACAGGGGGCCGGTGCCGGCTTGCGGCTGAATGGAGCGGGCGCTGGCGTCCACGAACATCGAGAATCGGCGGGCGAATGCGTACTCAATGTCCGCGTGAGCCTCCTGGAAGTTCAGTTTGGTCACGATCACGGCTCCTGGACCGGGGGCGTTCGGGTCAAGGCCCGCGGCCCGGTAGCAGCCGCACTTGGCATAGAAGAACTCGGCGCGGTCGGGCGCAGTCATATCGAAGCCGGCGTCAAAACGAATTCGGATCATGGTCCCCACGGCTGCGTCTTCGACATATCCGGTAGGGCTGCGCGAGAGGTTGGGCATCAGCGCCTCATCGTCTAGACGGGCCTTCTCCGCCTGGTCCGTAGTGGACGAAGCGGCAGGCGGCTTCTTGGTTTGGTCCTGCGTGGGCTTGGCCTGCGGATCGGCCGGCCTTTCCTGGGCAGCCATCCATACCGGCAGGGCCAAGGCCGCAATCAGAATGGTTCGTGTCATCTCTAATCCTCCATTAGTGTTTGTTATGTCCGCTTTGTTTCCGGTCGTCGAGTTTCTTCTGCAACTGCTGTTGGTAGCCGCCCAGCCGGCCGCGTTCCGATTCGGGCAGCTTGGGAAGAGCGGCAGCCAGTCGATCCAAGGCCTTTTGCGCTTCGTCCGCGGCGCCCAATTCGAGGTTCGCTTCGGCCAGCCAGTAGTAGTCGAAGCAGAGCTCGCTCTCCGCTCCTGCCGCGGCATGTTGCTCCACGGCTTGGGAGAGCAACCCGCGCGCGCTAAGCGGGTCCTTCTCTTCCTGGAGCAGCGCTCCCAACTGAAACAGCGCCTCTCCGTATCGCAAGTGGAAATCCGTGAAATCCCTGGCGGCATCGCTCGGAGCAAGTTTGGCGAACATGCCAATCGCCTGCCGGTATTCTTGGTCCGCTTCGGCGCGCTCGCCCTCGGCTTGCAGCGTGCGGCCGCGGAGGGTGTGCGCCTGGGCCAGCTCAACGGTGAAGGTTAGCGCCGGACGCGCCAGATCCTCGAACAAAGTCGCGGCCTGGCCGTTATACCGCAGCGAGAGCTGGTAGTCTTTCCGGCCCTCCAGGAGCATCGCTAGATTGTTGTACATCTTCGCCAGCTCGAAGGCATAGTCCCGGTTGCCGGGGTCGCGCGCGGCGACCGCTCCCTGAATTGAGATGGCCTGCTCGTAGTACGATTTGGCCTGGTCCGGCCGGTCCTGAGATTCGAGCAGAATCGCCAGGTTGTTGTAGGCGTGCGCCAGCGCGCGCCGGGACTGCGGATCCGCGAGGGGATCGAGCAGACGGATAGCCTCGCGATAATCGGCTTCGGACCCGGTGGGGTTTCCGGCCGCCGCGCGGAGTATCCCGCGATTGTCGCAGGTACGGGCGAGATTCTGCGTGTACTGGGCGTTGGCGGGATCGCTACGGCATAGTTCCTCTTCGAGACCGATGGCGCTGTCGTAGGCTTTCTCCGCTTCCGCATGACCGGTTTCCAACACGCGCTCGGCTTCGCCCAACCAGTTGTACGCGCCGGCCTGCATGTCGCGGTATGCCGGATTGGCCGGATCGTCCTGCCGGAGCGCTCCAAACTGCGCGATTGCGATTTGGTACTCCGCGGCAGCGTCCGCATTCTGCTGCAGAAGCCGATTGATGTCGCCCAGGCGGCGATGCGCCTGCGCCATCTCCTCGCGGAATGCCCGGCTGCTGGGCGCCTGTTTGGTGAAACCGTTCAAGTACAACCGCGCCTGGTCCAGCAGTTTCTTGCGAAGCGCTTGCATTTCGGGAATCGCGGCCGCGTCTTCCTCCGTGTCGCTGCCCGCGGCCAGCAGTAGTTTGTCGACAACATCGTTGGCGGTGCGCAGGTTGTTCTCCGCCCGGTTCCGCTCGCCGAGCGCCACCAGACCGAGGACGCCGGCAATCGTCAGCAAGGCGGCCAGGATGCCCGCGGCCCAGCGCGCCTGGCGCAGTTTGCCGCGGCGCTCGCGTTCGCGCTCGGCGGCGAGGGCGTCGCGCTCCTGGCGACTCCGGTCGAGGAAAGCCATCGCACGGTCGAAAGCCGGATCGTAACGGGCGGCCCAGGCCGCCGTGGGCCGGGTTTCCCGCCGCCATTGGAGGCCAAGTTCAAGCTCCGGATCGCGCCAGAGCCCCGCCGAACCTTCCGCGTTCCAGGCAGCGGCCCGCGACAGGCGGATGTAACGATCGGCGGAGATGCGCTCCTGTTCGGTCCAGGCAATCAGGCGGTCCCACCCGCGCATCAGGCTCTCGTGTGAGAGGTCCAGGACCGATCGCGAGTCCAGCGGGACGTCCGCCGGCGGCGTGAGAAACGCGCGGCCCCGGCGGCGAAACAGTTCGAGGACCTGAATCACCTCCGCCTCAGGCGCATCGCACACGGCAGCCAGTTCGGCCAGCGCCGCGGGGCGCCGTACGCCGCGCGGGTCCGTAAAGGTGTCCGTAAGGGCCTTGAACGATCGCTCGGCGACGCGCCGCTCGGGCTCCGACGCGGCCTCCGCATAGGCTTCCTCCGCATGCAGGGAGAGAGCGCGCTGCATGGTCCCGATGGCCTCGTAGTCCGCGATGTCGATCGGCCCTCCGCCGCCATGGCTCCGCCAATAGTCCCAGGTGCGCATCAGGGCGTGCTGCAGAATGGGGAGTCGATCGTCGTTGTCGCCCACCTCGTTGAGAAGGCGCACCACCAGCCGCGGCGCGATCCGTCCCCCTCCCACCGCCACCGGGCCGTCGATCGCCGACCGCAGCTCATCGCGGCTCATGCGCGGCGCCAGATACAATCCGTCGTTCACCGCCTCGGGCAGGCCCGGATACTGCACGCAGTCCCCCACGAAATCCGAGCGCATGGTGAGGACGATGTAGATGGGGAGCGTGTCGCACAGCGCCGCTTCGAGCAACATTTTTACGAACAACGCCGCATCGCTGCCGGAACCAGCCTGGCTGCGGCGGAAACGGAACAGCTCTTCGAACTGGTCGACCGCCACCAGGACGTTTTCGTGCCGTGGGACGCGGGCCTCGCGCACTGCTTCCACCAGGCCCAGCGTGCTGCGGCGGAGCGTCGCCTCGACCAGAACGCGCCGCCGCACGTCCGCCGGTTCCTTATCCGCGCCCAAACAGTCGGGCACGCTCAGCGCGCCGGCCAAGTGGCCGATTGGATCCTCCCCGGGGCGCAGAATGGCGACGCGCCAGCCGGATCCCGCGCCCGCCATGGAACCGCCTTGCAGGGCAGGGATCAGACCGCAGCGAACCAGAGAGGACTTGCCGCTGCCCGATGCGCCGACCACGGAGAGGAGGCGCGCGCCGCGCAGGCGCCGCAGCAACTCATCGATCTGTTTCTCGCGGCCAAAAAACAGGTGGTCTTCGTCGGGTTCGAACGGGCGAAGACCGGGGAAGGGGTTGGATAACACCCCGGAGTCCATCAGCCGCCCACCTGTTGCTCCGCCGCATTGCCCACTTGCTGGATGAACGGGCGGAGGGGATCCGGCGAGAAGCCATCGAACTGCGGAATGACCGTGGCTTCGTGAGTACGAAACTGCTGCTTTTGCGGCGATTGGGGCGCAGCCAAAACTATGGCCGCAGCGCGCATCGGATGCGTCCGGCCATAACCCCCGATCTTCTGGATCTCGCGCAGTTTCCTGCGCAGCCAGCACTCGTTTCCAGCGCCGTAGTAGATAAACACTGCGTCGCAGGTTTGGAGACTCGCTTCGTGGTCCTCGCGGATTTCCGCTTCATCGCCCTCGAATATCGGGGTGAGAACTTCGAACCCCTGGTTGAAAAGATAATCCTTCCAGGGAGCTACCGCGTCCTGGTCCCTCTGGTCGTAGATGAGATAAACCTGTGTCAGCCCGGCGGCCTCCGGATTCGGAACCGGCTTCGATGCCGGCGGCTTGAGACGCGTGTAAATCAGCGTCCGCAGATCCTCAAGCGGCGTTTCGAGCAGATCCGCGCCCTTTTGCAAGCTCGGATCCGCTCGCAGCCGTTCGATGAAATTGCGCTGCCTCTCGTCCTGAACCTGCAACCCGGGAGGGATCCAAACCAGGCGCGTGAAATCGCCTCCTTTGGCGCGGTCCGCGGCTAACCGGTACTGGATCTCCGGAAGAGACTCGATCCACTCCTCGGGAACCGTGCCGTAATTCCTCCCGATCAAGTGGATCGACATGCTGCAACGAGCCAACTGCGCGCGCACGTACGCTTCGAGGTCGGCTTGCAGCGCGGGGAGATTCTCGGGCGGCGCCACCGGGTGGGCATGGTCTTGCAAATCGCGGCGGATGGAATCGTGCGCGTCGGTCAGATCGCGGGTGGCTTCCGCCAGGTAGACCGGCGGCTTGCCCGCCGCTTTCGGGTCGTCACCGCGTTCAATGGCCTGGACAAGCTCGCAAAGATCCTTGGCCACATCGTCGACCTTCTGGAGGAATTCCGTCTGAGCCTCGGCGCCGTACATCAGGTCGAGTTCGTGAACGTGCCCGGTTTCGGGATCGACCTTGAAGAACTCGTAGCCCAGCAATGGCTGAAGCTGCGGAGGATGTTTTTCCAGCGGGACGGGCGTTTTGAGAATCTTGAACACCCGCGACTTGTCGCCGATCCGAACGCCGGTGGACAACTCCGCCGCTCGCCAGAATTCGGTCAATTCCCGCAGGGTCCACTCCGATTTCACATAGCGCGGCGACAGCACCGCCACCAGGGCAGCCACCTTTTGCAGCCGCTCCATGAGCGTATCCGCAAAGATGTCATTGCCCTGGAGCTTGGGGTCGCGCCAGATATGAGGCTCTTTTCCCAGGAACTGCCCTACGCGGATTTGTAGAATACGATGAAAGTTCGCCACCCAGCCTTGTTTGCCTTCGATCAGGCACTGGTCGTCCAGGTGGGCGTAGCTGATGAACGCCTCTTCCTCGAAATTCATAAGATACCCAGTGAGAGAGGCCCAACAACGGCCGATTAGAGTGGATTCTACTACAAATTTGGGGGAAATGGTTTGAACGCTTCGACCCGGCACGGTGCATGGAACGCAATTCGGGTTCAAGCAGCTTAACGCTTACTGAGATCCGCTTGCTAATCCGCCGGCAGTTGCTTTTGCAATTCGCTCACGAATTCCTGCAGCGCCTTACGGTCGGCGGATTGCCACTTGATTACGATGAAATAGCGGCCGCGGCTGAAGAAGATGGTGTCGGCCGACGGCTGCCAGCGCTGGGCGAGCGTCACTCCCACGGTGGTGGAGCCTAGTTCGTAGGCCCGCGCTTCGAGCTTGCCCGGACCTTCGTAGACGGCGGTGCGCAGGCTCTTCACCGCCGTTCGCGGCACGGGATCGGGCGATTCGGAAACAGGCGTATCCCGCAGCGCGGTGCGCAGCCAGACGGTCGCCACGGTCTGTGGGAATGGGTCGAGCGGCGGCGCGCTCTCCCGGCATGCGGCGAAAAGGAACGCGATGGAAACCCATGCGCGGCGCGTCATCACCTCGATTGTGGCATGAAGCCGGGAATGGGGATGTTACTATCGGGTTCATGGCGAAGTACAAGCTCGCGAAGGGAAAGGGCAAGCGGCCACCCATGCCAAAGGCAGGGCTGCCGTGCGTCGTACTGGCGCTCCTCGGCTTCGTGGCGGTGATGCTTTTCATGTACTTTGTTATACGCGGAATGGCGCCGGTGACGAAATGAAGCGATCCGATAATCGGCAGCTTGGGCAGATGCGCCCGGTGGAGATCGTGACCGGATACCTGATGACGGCGGAAGGCTCCGCGTTAATCAAGGTGGGAAACACGCAGGTGCTCTGCGCCGCCAGCGTGGAGGACGGAGTGCCGGCGTTCCTGCGCAATTCGGGCAAAGGGTGGGTCACCGCCGAGTATTCCATGCTGCCCAGAGCTACCGCCAAACGCACGCCGCGCGAAGTGGCGCGGGGCCGCGCTTCGGGAAGAACGCACGAGATCCAGCGCCTGATCGGCCGCTCCATGCGCGCGATTGTGGATACCGTGGCGCTCGGCGAACGCACAGTGGTGCTCGATTGCGACGTGCTGCAGGCGGATGGCGGAACGCGCACGGCCGCCGTGACCGGGGCGTTTGTGGCGCTGACGCTGGCGCTGCGGCAACTGGTCCAGTTCCGTGCGGTGAAGACCCTGCCGCTGCGCGATTACGTGGCCGCCACCAGCGTGGGGATTGTCGGCGGAATCCCCATGCTCGATCTCTGTTACGAGGAAGATTCGCGCGCCGACGTGGATATGAACGTGGTGATGACCGGCGCCGGAAGGTTCGTGGAGGTGCAGGCCACCGCCGAGCACACGCCCTTCGAAGACTCCCAAATGGCCAGCCTGATCGAGTTGGCGCGCGTGGGCATCGCGGAGCTGATCGAGGTGCAGAAGCGGGCGGTCCGGATTTGATCCGGCTCTACTGCGCCACAGGGAATCCCGGCAAGCTGCGGGAATTCCGCCTGGCGGCCGGGACCGCGCCGGTGGAGATGGACCTGCTGCCGGGGTTCGAAGACATCCCGCCGTGTGTGGAGGATGGCGCTACGTTCGAAGAGAACGCCGCGATTAAGGCGCGGCATTACGGGGCGGCGGCCGGAAGCAGGGTCGGGCTTGCCCGGCCCCTACTATTCGCGGACGATTCCGGGTTGGAGGTGGATGCGCTGGGAGGCGCTCCAGGCGTGTTTTCCGCGCGGTATTGCGGCCACCATGGCGACGACTTGGCCAACAACCGTCTGCTTATCGAAAGGCTGCGCGGCATGGAGAACCGGACGGCGCGCTTCGTCTGCGCCATCGCGCTGGTGGAGGGCGTGGAACTCCGCGGCGTCTACCGGGGCGCGGTGGAAGGCATCATCGTCGACCAACCGCGCGGCGCGGGCGGCTTCGGCTACGACCCGCACTTCTATTACCCGCCGTTCGGCTGCACTTTCGGAGAAGCATCCGCGGACCAGAAGTTCTCGGTGAGCCACCGCGGCCAGGCCATGCGCGCCATGCTGGCGGCGCTCACTTCCGCCGGCGGTTAATGCGCCGAAGGCTTTTCGGCGTGGTCCACCACGAGTACGTCGACGGGCGCCTTGGCAGCGACCAGCTTCAACCCCAGTTGCTCCTCGATTGCCGTGGGTAGATCGGGCGGCGGCGTTGTATTGCCGGGCGGGGGCGTAACCTTAATGCCATTGCCGAGAACCAGCCGCGAAGCTTCCGAATTCGCACAGCAGTGGTCTTGCGGCTCGAAACACTTCAGAGCCCCGCCGCAAGTGGAGAGAAAGGTGCGAAGTCCGAGCGTGGTTGTCTCTTGCTCCTGGGAGGATTGAAGCTTATCGGGCGTCCACGCCAGAGTGAAGTCCCACCTCCCAGAGACCCCCGTCTGGTCCACCACCGGCCGGTCCAGCATGGCCCTCTGCATCTCGCGGGCGAGGTCCGCCATGCTGGTATTGGTGGCGGACAACACCCCCAATTCACGGAAAAACAGATCCGGAAGCGCGCCCGGATCGCCTGCGCTCTTGATGAGCTTCGGTCCATCCTGACCAACCTGGAGCGCGTACACGGAGAGATCCTTCCGGTTGCGGTGAAAAGCGAGCTTGAAGCGGTCCGCGAGCAGGTTCTGAAGCATGATCTTCCACTGCTCTTCAGTCGGCGTCGCCTCCGCATCGGCCTTGGCGGCCAGATCGAACCTGTCGGATTCGAGCCACGCCGGCCCACCGGCGATCTGCCGGGGATGAAGCCCATAAGCGAACGTGAGCATATCGCTTAGAGACGTGTTGATGGTGGAGAACTCACTGCCGCGCACCCAGAATCCTTTGCCCTGTTCCGAAGGGTCGCTCGGCTTGATTGACGCGGAGGCAAACACCGGATTGGCGCCGGCAGCCATCGACGCGTCCGCGGACAACGCCGCGAGAACGAGGGTCAGTGCCCACTTTCGCATGACGAACACCTCGAAACACTGACTACCGCCTGTTAGTGACGCCGGAATCGCGCCACACGTTCCCTATATTGCTGCAAACTCACGCGGAAGTCTACCCGCCGAACCGCTCTTCGGTCCAGGGGTCGCCGCGCATGTGGTAGCCGTTAGCTTCCCAGAAGCCGGGACGGTCTTCGGCTAGCAACTCCACCCCCGCCAGCCACTTGGCGCTTTTCCACGCGTACAAACCCGGTACGATCAGCCGCGCCGGGCCGCCGTGTTCGGGCGTGATGGGCTCACCGTCGTGGAGATCCGCCACCAGGCAATCCTCGGCCAACAGGTGCTCGATCGGGAGGTTTGTGGTCCAACCGCGGTCATACCCGTAAGCCAAGGCGAAGCGCGCCTCGGAGCGGGCGCCGCCGGCCCGCCGCAGCAACTCGCGCACCGAGACTCCCTCCCACAGGTTGCCAAGCCGCGACCAGCGCGTGACGCAGTGGAAATCGGAAAAAACCCGAACGCGTGGAAGCGCCTGGAAACCCTCCCAGTTCCACTCGGCCGGCTCACCCACCAGTCCGGCGATCCGCAACCGCCATTTCGCCATATCGATGGCGGGGGGACCGCTGGCATCGAGCACCGGCCACTTCCGGGTGCGGGATTGCCCTGGCGGAATGCGCTCCGCACGGCGCGTATCGGGGCTGACGATGACGTCCGGGGGCAGCCCGGCGGGCGACGGCGCCTCGGCAGCCTGTTCCTTCTCGCGATTCCCGCCGAAAAGCCCCATCGTCGCCTCCGTTTTCCTCATCTTACCTATTTCGGTTCCTCGATTTGCGATAATGCCTACAGCGGTTTGGGCGGACCCTGTGAGGAAAACGCGATTCGTTTTGGGCGCTTTGGCGGCCGCGTGCGTTACGCTTCCCGCTCAACAACTCTTGCCGGGCTCGGGAGGCGCGGCGGAGCCTTCGGCTGCCGACATTGCCGTCCTCCAGAAAGAGGAGGCGCGCAAGGATCTGCCCTGTACCGTCACTTCGGTCAAGCCCTCGCTGGGCTTCGATTTCAGGTTTCGCTCAGGCTACGACGTTTCAGTTCCCCTGAAGGAGCTATCGGACCAGACGGGCAGCCTCAACATGGTCTTTCGCGTGATTCCGGCAGACCACGCGGACCAGCCGGTCTACCTTTCGCAACAGGTGTCCGTGCCAGCCATCGAGCGGGATGCCAAGGGCGACGTGGAACTGCAGGGCGCCTTCTCCGTCGGGGAGGGGAAATACCATGTTTCGTGGCTGATGCGCGACCGCTCCGAACGAGTGTGCTCTTCAAGCTGGGACATTGAAGCCGGCGTGCCCTTGCGGGACAAGCCGATGCCGCTCGACATCGCCCCGGACGCGGTGCAGGCAGCCGACCTGGAACTCTTTCGGGCGGAGCCACCACCCCGGCGCACGGGCCGCGATGGCGGTTTATACCTGAAGGTGATTGTCAATTTCGCGCCGCAGGACTCGTCGTCGGCGATGTTCGAGGCGGACGACGCCAACGCGCTGCTTTCCATTCTGCGGAGCATGGCGCGCGATCCGCGCATCGGAAAGTTCTCCCTGGTGGTCTTCAACATGCAGGAACAGAAGGTAATCTACCGCCAGGAGAGGGAGCCACAGATCGATTTCCCCGGTCTGGGAGATGCCGTCGGGACGCTCAATCTTGGCAGGATCGACGTGAAGCAGCTCGCCCAGAAGCACGGAGACGCGGAGTTTCTGGCCGGCCTGCTGACGAAGGAAATCAAGAGCAACCAGGACAAGCCGGACGCCGTCATCATTGCAGGGCCAAAAGCGGCGATGGATGACTCGCTGCCGGCGGACGCGCTGAGGCAGCTCGGCGAGGTCAAGTTTCCCGTGTTCTATATGAATTGCAACCTGGACCCCACGGCGAACCCCTGGCGCGACGCGATCGGCGGCGCAGTCCGCAGCTTGAAGGGCGCCGAATACGCCATTAGCCGGCCGCGCGACGTTTTCTTCGCCTGGAGCGAGATCGCGAGCCGTATTGTAAAATCGAAATTCGGGAAGAGCGTTACGGCCACCCCGCCGCAATGATTATGCGACTTTTGGCAATCGCGTTGTTCGCCGCCGCCGGCCTCCCCTGCCCGGCCCAGCAATTTGAGAACCTCGCGCCATACATTCCCACGCCCATGAGCCTGGTGAACACCATGCTCGAATACGCATCCGTCCGATCGAGCGACGTGGTCTACGACTTGGGCAGTGGCGATGGGCGCATCGTGATCGCGGCGGCGCAGAAATTCGGAGCCCGCGGCGTCGGAGTGGAGATGGTTCCGGAGCTGTGCCGCAAGGCCGAGCGGAACATCAGGGAGTTGGGCCTGCAGGACCGAGTCAGCATTGTGGAGGGAAGCGCCCTGCACGTGGACCTGAGCCCCGCCACCGTGGTCACCATGTACTTGCTGACCAGCTCCAATGAGCGCCTCAAGCCGATTCTCGAGCGGTACCTTAGGCCAGGGGCCCGCGTGGTTTCCACCGATTACCCCATCACAGGCTGGAAGGCTACACGCTTGAAGATGGTGAAGGCCGGTTCCGCCGAACACAAGATCTACGTATACGAGATCGGCCACACGAACTAGGTCCCCGCTCCTCCGGCCCCCGTTTCCTGCCCGGAGTTATACTTGTGATCCATGGCGTTCATATTCCCCCCCATCCCTCCCCGGATGGAGTTGGTGCTGCTGATCCTGATTATCGCGGCGGCGATCTTCGACGTTCGCTACCGCCGCATCCCCAACTGGCTCACGGTGAGCGGCGCCATATTAGGGGTGGCGCTGAATACGGCCATCGGCAAGCCTGAGGCGGGAACGGTTTTTGCCCTGGAAGGACTGGCGTTCGGCTTTGGCGTTTACTTCGCCTTGTACGCGCTGCGCGCCATGGGCGCGGGCGACGTGAAGCTGATGGGGGCCATTGGGGCCCTGGCCGGTCCGACGAACTGGTTCGGAATCTTCATTGCCAGTGCGATCGTCGGCGGGATCATGGGGCTCGTCCTGGTGATCGTTCGCGGACGGTTGAAGAGCACAATTTGGAATATGGGATTCATCGTGGGGGAGATGACCCGCGGGCGTCCGGCATTCGTGGAAAAGCCGGAGTTGGACGTCAAGCACCCGAAGGCCATGGGCTTGCCGCATGGGGCCGTGATCGCCATCGGCACGCTTTTCTTTTTGGCCATCGGCCCGCATTTGACGCGGTAGCCTCTTTTTGCAACCGTTCGCGCGGTTCGACCGTTATAACCCGTATGAGATTGCGGCTGGCCGGGGTTGCGCTCGCCTGTCTGCCAGTGCTTTTGGATGCGGGGCAGACGTTCCGCGCGGATGTGAAGCTGATCGACGTCTCGGTTTCGGTGCGGGACGGCGAGGGCCACCTGGTTACCGGCCTGAGCCAGGACGACTTTGAAGTCTTCGAGGATGGGTCCCCGCAGAAAATCGCGTTTTTCGCCCGCAGCCAGGACGTTCCGCTGAACCTCGGGCTGGCGGTCGATTTCAGCGGCAGCCAGGACCCGTTCCTCAAAGCCCACCACAAGGACCTGCAAGCGTTTCTGGACAACGTGCTTGGTCCGGCGGACCAGGCTTACCTCCTGTGCTTCGGCAATTACCTCCGCATGGTGAATGAGTTCACGTCCTCGCCGGCGGAACTGCTGGCGAGCCTCCAGTCGTACGAAAAGGGCAGCCGCAACTTCCCGGAGCTGGGTCCGGCCGAGGACCGCGAGGGCGGAACGGCTTTTTACGATGCCATCTACTACTCGTCCACGGACATGCTCGCCAAGGTGGAACATGGCCGCAGAGCCCTGATCGTGTTCAGCGACGGCGAGGATAATTCCAGCGCGCACAACATGATGGAGACTCTGGAGACGGCCCAGAGCAAGGACGTGGTACTGTATGGCGTCCGCTACACGGACGTGAAGAACGGCCGCCTCAATTCGCGCAACAAATACGGCACAGGCGTCATGGCGCGCATGGCGCAAGATACCGGCGGGGCCGATTTTGACGCCCGCAAGACGGACATGGCTTCCGAGTTCAAATCGATCGGCGAGCAGTTGCGGTCGTCCTACGAATTGGCCTACCACTCGAGCAACCCGGCCAACGATGGCTTGTTCCGCAAGATTTCCGTTCAAGTGAAGCGGCCGGGAGTCACTGCAAGAGCCAAGGCCGGGTATTACGCGCGGTAGGGCACACTGCCTGCTACATCGCTTCCAGAATCAGACACTTCAAATACATGGTTTCCGGCACGGTGAGCAGGATGGGGTGGTCCTGGCTCTGCGTGCGGCGCTCCAGGACGCGGAGCGTGCGGCCGGCGTCGAGCGAGGCCTGGGCCACTACCTCCAGAAGCATGGCTTCGCTCACGTGATGCGAGCAGGAACAGGTCACCAGGATGCCGCCAGGGGTCAGCAAACGCAGCGCGCGCAGGTTGATCTCCTTGTAACCGCCGGCGGCGGCGTCCAGGTTGCGGCGCGACTTGGCGAAAGCCGGTGGATCGAGCACGACGAGCGAGAACTGGCGGCGGGCCGCGGCGTATCCGGCCAGCAGATCGAAAACGTCGGCTTCGTGGAACTCGATGTTGGCGATCCGGTTGGCCTCGGCGTTGGCGCGGGCGGCGGCCAGCGCGGCGGCGGAGCTATCCACCGCTTCCACGGATTCGCAATGCGGCGCCAGGTGCAGCGCGAAGCCGCCGGTCGAGGTGAAGCAGTCGAGCGCCTTGCCGCCGCGCGCATAACGGGCCGCCGCCTGGTAATTCTCCCTCTGATCGAGGAAAATGCCGGTCTTCTGCCCGCGCAACAGGTCCGCGCGCATGGTGACGCCGTTCATTTGCACCGGGACGAAGTCGGGGACTTCGCCCGCCGCCACGGCGCGCTCGATCGGCAACTGTTCCTTGACGCGGACGGCCACGTCGTTACGCGCCACGATGCCGCCTGGATGGAAAATCTCGCCCAGGCAGGAAGCGATTTCGCCCTTGGCTGCGTCCATGCCCTGGTCGAGAGTCTGCATGACCAGGTATTCGCCGTAGCGGTCCACCACCAGCGCCGGCAGAAGGTCGGCTTCCCCGTGCACCACGCGATACGCATCGCTATCGCGAACCACCGCGCGCCGGTGTTCCTCCGCGGCGTTCAGGCGGCGCAGGAAAAACTCGCGGCCGATCTCTTCCACCTGGCGCGAGAGCATCCGCAGCGTGATTTCCGAGGTGGAACTGTAATGCGCCATGCCTAGCGGACGTCCGGCGGGGTCGGCGACCTTGACGGCTTCCCCGGGCTGCGCGCCACTTCGATCCGCGACGTCGCTTGAGAAGATCCAGGGGTGGCCGGCGGCCACGCGGGCGGCGGCTTTCCGCGTGACGCGAACTTCAGTCATGCGAGTTCATCGCATTTCCTGCAGGCGGGCGATGCGGCTTTCCGTCGAGGGGTGCGTAGAGAACAGGGTTTTCATTCCTCCGGCGGTGAAGGGCTTGATGATGAACATGTGCGCGGTGGAAGGCGTCGCGTCCATGGGAATGCTCTTCGACCAGCCCTCCAGCTTCTTCAGGCCGTTGATCAGGGGAAAGGGCGACCCCACGTACTTGGCCGATGCGGCGTCGGCGTCGTATTCGCGCGAGCGCGAGATGGCCATCTGGATCAGCATGGCGGCGAATGGCGCGAGAATCATCATGAGGATGGCGGCGACCGGGCCGCCGCGGTCGTCGTCGTCGCGCGATCCGCCAAAGAAAAACGCCATGCGCGCCAGGAATGTAATCGCCGCCGCCAATGTGCCCGCCACGGAGCTGATGAGAATATCGCGGTGCAGCACATGGCCCAGTTCGTGCGCTACCACGCCTTCGATTTCGTTATCGTTCATGAGCTGCAAGATCCCGGTGGTGAAAGCCACCGAGGCGTGCGCCGGGTTTCGGCCCGTGGCGAAGGCGTTGGGCGACGGCTGCGGAATCAGGTAAAGCTTCGGCATGGGCAGCCCCATGCGCTGGCACAGGCCATGAACGATGGGCGCCACGCGGCGGTACGCCTCGGAGTTCTCGGTCTCGCTCACCGGCTGCGCCGAGTACATGGAAAGGGCGATTTTATCGGAGAAGAAGTAGCTTCCGAAATTCATCAGGAACGCGATGCCGAGGCCCATATACAGGCCTTGACGCCCGCCGATCGCCTCTCCGCCGATAAGCAAGACGGCGGAGAGGAGACCTAGAAGCATCGCGGTTTTCAGAGTATTCATAGTCGTGTCTACCGGCCGAGGGCGGCCCCTACTGCCACCGGCGCCAGCTTGGAAAACTCCAGGTCGCCGGCGCCTTCCCTGGCGTCCACCAGAACCATGTCGCCTTCGGCGAAATCGCCGTTCATCAGTTTGTGCGCCAGCGGATCTTGCACCAGGCGCTGAATGGCGCGCTTCATGGGGCGGGCGCCGTACTGCGGATCGTAGCCTTCCGAGACAATCCGGTCCTTGGCCGCCGCCGTGATCTCCAGCCCGATTTTGCGCTCCTTCAACATCTTGACCACGGCGCTCAACTGTATGTTCACGATTTCAGCCAGGTGCTCGCGCGTCAACGCGTTAAACACGATGATATCGTCAATGCGGTTCAGGAACTCCGGGCGGAAGGCGGCGCGCAGCTTGTCGAGCAGCGCCTTGCGCACTTCATCGCCTTTCTTGTCCCTGGCAAGCACCGAGAACCCGATGGTGTTCTTGTCCACCATTCCCGTGCCCAGGTTGGAGGTCATCACGATCACGGTGTTCTTGAAGCTCACCGTACGGCCCTGGCCGTCGGTCAGCCGGCCATCGTCCAGAATCTGCAACAGCATGTGAAAGACGTCCGGGTGGGCCTTTTCGATTTCGTCGAAGAGAATCACGGAGTAAGGACGCCGGCGCACCTGCTCGGTGATCTGGCCGCCTTCCTCGTAACCCACATATCCCGGGGGCGCGCCAACCATGCGGGCCGCCGAGTGCTTCTCCATATACTCCGACATGTCCACGCGGATCATGGCCTTGGCGTCGTCGAACAGATACTGGGCTAACGCTCGCACCAACTCCGTCTTGCCGACTCCCGTGGGTCCCAGGAAAATGAAGCTGCCGATGGGCCGGTCGGGATCGCTCAGGCCGGCGCGGTTGCGCAGAATGGCGTTCGAGACCAGGCGCACGGCCTCGTCCTGGCCTACCACGCGGTCCTTCAGCCGCTCCGGCATCTGCACCAGCTTGCGGATTTCGCCTTCCATCATGCGGGCCACCGGAATGCCGGTCCATTTGGCCACGATGCGGGCGATATCGTCCTCGCCGATCTCTCCTTTGAGCAGCGCGTTTTCCTTGACGGCCTCCACTTCCTGCTCGGCCGCCTTGATGTCCTTCTCGATTTGCGACAGGCGGCCGTAGCGCAGCTCGGCGGCCTTTTCCCAGTCGCGCGCGCCGCTGGCCTTCTCCTCCTCCTGACGCAGCGTGTCCTGCTCTTCCTTGAGCTGGCGCACGCGCTGGATCACGCTCTTTTCGCGGCCCCAGCGCTCCTTCAGGACGGCCGCTTCGCCGCGCAGCCGCTCCAATTCGTCCTCCACGTGCCGCAAGCGGTCGTGCGAGGCGGGGTCGTTCTCCTTGCTGAGAGCCTGGCGCTCGATTTCCAGGTGCGAAATGCCGCGGTCGAGATCGTCGATTTCGATGGGCATGGAGCCAATCTGCAGGCGCAGCGCGGCGCCGGCTTCGTCGATCAGGTCGATAGCCTTATCCGGCAGGAAACGGTCCGCAATGTAGCGGTGCGAAAGGGTGGCGGCGGCCAGGATGGCCGAATCCTTGATGCGCACGCCGTGGTGAATTTCGAACTTCTCCTTGAGGCCGCGCAGAATCGCAATGGTATCGTCCACGCTCGGCTCGCCTACCAGCACCGTCTGAAAGCGGCGCGCCAGCGCGGCATCCTTTTCGATGCGCCTCTTGTACTCGTTGAGGGTGGTCGCGCCAATGCAGCGTAGATCGCCGCGGGCCAGCGCGGGTTTGAGCAGGTTGGCCGCGTCGATAGCGCCTTCGGCGGAGCCGGCCCCCACCAGCGTGTGCAGCTCGTCGATGAAGCAGATAATCTCGCCGTTGGAATCGATGATTTCCTTCACCACCGCCTTGAGCCGGTCCTCGAACTCGCCGCGAAACTTGGTGCCGGCGATCATGGAGCCAAGATCGATGCTCACCAGGCGCTTGTTCTTGAGCTGATCGGGCACGTCGCCGCGCACGATGCGCTGGGCGAGACCCTCCGCAATGGCGGTCTTCCCGACGCCCGGCTCGCCGATCAGCACCGGATTGTTCTTGGTGCGGCGGCTGAGCACCTGCATGACGCGGCGGATTTCCTCCTCCCGGCCGATCACCGGGTCAAGCTTGCCCTTGCGGGCGGATTCCGTGAGGTCGTGTGCGTAGCGCTCGAGCGCCTGGTACTTCGATTCGGGGTTCTGGTCCGTCACCCGCTGGCCCCCGCGCACCGCAACCAAGGCCTTGAGGATGGCGTCGTGGGTGGCCCCGGCGCGGTCCAGAAGTTGGCCGGCGGGGTCGTTGCGCTGATCCGCGATCGAGAGCAGCAGGTGCTCGGTGGAAACGAATTCGTCCTTGAAGCGCCCCGCCTCATCGAAGGCCCGCTCCAGAATCTCGTTGAGCGGCGGCGACAAGTACATCCCAGGCTGCATGCCGGCAGTCTTCGGCAGGTTGCCGGCCAGCCGCCGAGCCTCGCCCAGGACCGCATCCGGGTGCACCGAGCACTTTTCCAATACGGGCCGGACAATCCCTTCGCGCTCTTCCACCAGGGCGATGAGAAGGTGCAGCGGGTAGATCACCTGGCTTTCGCTCTTCTCGGCAACCGACTGGGCCTGCTGCAACGCCTCCTGGGCCTTCTGAGTAAGTCTATCCAAATGGAACATTTCTAATCCCCCTTATAGCAAATCCGGGGCAGGCCGGCGCTCCATGCGCAACCGCCCTGCCCCGGATGTGGATGGTCCCTAACGTAAAGTTACGCTTTGATCGCGACTTTGATCTGGCGCGGCTTGGCGGCTTCCGTTTTGGGAAGCGTCACCGTCAGCACCCCGTTCTTGTAGTCGGCGTCGATCTTGGCGGTGTCGAAGGCGTTCGGCACGGCGAAACTGCGCACGAAGCGGCCGTAGCTGCGCTCGATGCGGTGAAAGCCCTTGCCGGAGTCCTTTTGTTCGAACTTGCGCTCGCCGGCGATGGTGAGCGTCTGGTTTTCCAGGCTCACGTCGATGTCTTTCAGGTCGACATCCGGCAAATCGACCTTCAGCACCAACTCGTTCTCGGTTTCATAAATGTCCACCGACGGGCTCCAGGGCCGGTTCGACTGGGGTTCGGTGAGCACCCGCGTAAAAGCATCCTCGAAAACGCGCAAATTGGCTAACGGATCGTAATGACTGAGAGACATGGTGTTTAAGCTCCTCCTGATCTAATTACGAGGCCATCCGATGACCTCATTCGCTTACAATCATAAAATATGCGTGTTGTGTTGTCAAGTATGTTTAGCGAAATTTTGCTATAGAGGGTGAAGCCTCTCAGATAAGGCGTTCCTTGGGGGGCTTGACGGCTAAGTTCCCGATATGGGAACCTAGGGTGTGAGGATCGTGTCCGAGAAACGGATTCGCGATTTCATCCAACGGGAGCCGCACGCCGCGGCTGCCCTGTGGCGCTGGGCCGATGCGGTTGAATCCGCGGGGTGGCGCCATCCTGCCGATCTGAAGGCAATGCTCGCGCCGGCATCCTTCGTCGGGGACCTTACGGTTTTCAACGTTGGCGGGAATAAGTACCGTATCGCCGCGTTCGTGCACTACCGAAAGCAGATCGTGTTTATCAAGAACATCGGCACTCACGAGGAGTACGACAAATGGGATCTCTGACTGCAACCATCGACCTCAAACGCTATGGGCGGCTGCTGGCGAAAACGGCGCCGCGCGTCATTGCGACCGAAGAGGAGCGCGGACGCGCGCTCGCGATCGTGGAATCCTTGATGGGGAAGGGCGAAAGCGGCACGACGCCGGAGGAAGACGAACTCCTCGATCTGCTCACGAACCTGATTCGCGATTACGAGGCGGGGGCGTATCCCCGGCGGGAAAAATCGAATCCGCACGAAATGGTCGCCTTTCTTCTGGAGCAGCGCGGCCTCGCGCCGAAAGACCTGTGGACCGTGATCGGATCGAAGAGCCGGGTCTCGGAAATCCTGGCTGGCAAGCGCGCCATCAGCAAAGAGCAGGCAAAGAAACTGGCCGAGTTTTTCCGAGTTCGGGCGGATCTGTTTATCTGAGCGGGCCTCAGAATTCCTGCGTCACGCGCATCACTTCGGCCAACGTGGTGACGCCGTCGCGGATCTTCATCCAGCCGTCCTCGCGCAGGTTGCGCATGCCATTGCGGCGCGCGGCATCGGTGAGCACGCTGGCGTCCGCGTTGCGCATGATGAGCTTGCGCATCTCGTCGTCCAGGTCCATCATCTCGAAGATTCCCACACGCGCTGTGTAACCCGTGCCGTTGCATTCCGGGCAGCCCGCGCCGCGGAACGCCTCGACCGCCTCGCCATCGGGCGCCAGAGCCGGACCGGCGGACTGCTTGCAGTGTTTGCAAATCACGCGCACCAACCGCTGCGCCAGCACGGCCACCAGCGATGACGTAATCAGGTAGTTCTCCACGCCCATGTCCGTCAGCCGGGTGACCGCGCTGGGCGCGTCGTTGGTGTGCAGCGTCGAAAACACCAAATGGCCGGTGAGCGCGGCGCGGATGGCGGTGTCGGCCGTCTCCCGGTCGCGGATTTCGCCCACCATGATCACGTCCGGATCCTGGCGCACGATGTGCCGCAGCCCGGCGGCGAACGTCAGCCCGATCTGCGGGTTTACGTGGATCTGGTTGATCCCATTCATCTGGTATTCCACCGGGTCCTCGATGGTGATGATCTTCCTGTCCGGCAGGTTGATGCGCTTGAGCGCCGAATAGAGCGTGGTGGATTTGCCGCTGCCGGTCGGTCCGGTCACCAGGAACATGCCGTGCGGCAGGCTCGTAAAGTGCTCCATGCGCTCTAACATGCGCCGGTCGAAACCTAGCCGTTCCAGGTCGTAGAAATCGCCGGCCGAGCGGTCGAGCAGGCGCATGACCACGCTCTCGCCGTACAGCGTGGGCAGGGTGGAAACGCGCAGATCCACTTCGCGGCCCAGGACCTTGATCTTGATGCGGCCGTCCTGCGGCAAGCGGCGCTCGGCGATATTCAGCTTGGCCATCAGCTTCAAACGGGAGGTGATGGCGGCTTTGAGCTCGCGCGGCGGCGGCTCCTGGGAAAACAGCACGCCGTCGATGCGGAAGCGGACGCGGAATTCCTTCTCGAACGGCTCGATATGGATGTCGCTGGCGCGCTTCTCAAGGGCATCCCCGATCATGGCGTTCACCAGGCGAATCACCGGCGCCTCGCTCGCCATGTCGCGCAGGTGTTCCAGATCGGCCGTGGCCTGCGCGTCGTCGCCCTCCCCGACCGTCTGGCGCTCGGCTTCGCCGTAGTACCTCTCGATCGAGTCGAAAATCTCCGCTTCCGCCGCCAGCGCGGTCCTCACTTCCAGGCCGGAATAAGCGGCCACCGCCGCCACCGTCTCGAAATCCAACGGGTCGGCCATGGCGATGGTGAGGATGGAATCCGCCAGCGCAACCGGATAGGCGCGGCACTGCCTCAGAAAGCGGTGCGTGAGGCCTTCGATTTCGGGCGCCACGGGCGGCGGCTGGTCCACCGTGACCAGGGGGATGCCGAGCTGAACCGAAAGCACGGCCAGCAGGTCACGGTGCGCGATCAGCCCCATATCCACCAGGATTTTGCCGAGCTTATCGCCCCGCTCCCGCTGCAGTTCGAGCGCGCGCTCCAGGTCCTCCGCCTGAATGCGGCCGCGCTCGATCAGCATCTCTCCCAGGCGCGGAACGCGGGCACCCGTTTCAAGCTGCGCCGAGGTGGTCTCCGAGGGCGTCACTATTGCTCTTCCGGAGGCTGGATAATGCCGCCCAGCGCCGAAACGACCATCTGGTTCGGCAATCCGGTCTTGTCTTCATAATCCAAGTAGAAAAGGCGAGCCGCCACCACGATCTTCTCATTGGGCGGCAAAGCGGGAAACGCCTTGGCTCCGTCGATCAGCATCTCGGACAGGGCCTTCCGGAGCGCCGGAAGATGGGCTAGCTTGCGCTTGTGGACCACCTCAGCCTTTTGCGGAGTGTACGCGCTCGTGAACGGGCTGAACTCCGGCGGCTTGACCAGGCTTAGGGGAATTGTGAAAACCAGGCCGTACCCGCTCAAATAAACCCCGGAACAAGCGCCCAGCAGTTCCATGGGATCGGTCGTATCGAGACCTCTCAGCTTCTGTTCGAACAGGCTCTCCATCTTGGGAATCCCGGAGAGGTCCACGCGCTTCGCCGCCGCGGAACGCGCCGGGCCGGGCGACTCCTGCCCGAAGCCCGTCATTGCCAAGGCCACCACCGCCAGGATTCCGGCGCTTCTCATTGGGGACCTCCCACGCCGGAACTTTGCCGGTAGGCGGCCGCTTCCGCAGTTCCCAAACGGCGGTCTTGGTATTGAATCACGTCTTCGGCCGATGCCATCACGTCCCTTTCTCGGTTCAGAATATCCGCCACCACTTTCTCGGTTCGCACCGACTGGCGCAGTTCGCTCTGCTGAACGGCCTTATCGACCGCGGCCTGGATCTGGGCCTGCACCTCGGCTGGCGCAACCGATGCCGTAGTCGTGGCGCGTGGCCCCGGCGGACGCGTGAGCGCGAAGACCAGAATCGCGACGGACAGCATGGCGGCTGAAGCGAATCCAAGGCGTGCGGCGGAACCCCAGAAAGCCGCCCACCAGCGCCGCCAGGCCGTCGGTTCGAACACCTTGTCCGAGACGAAGGCAATACGTTGCGGGATTTCCTCCTCGCGCAGCGCGAAAAGCGACGCCTCGGTCCGCCGCAGCCGCTCCAGCTCTTCGCGGCACTGGCCGCATTCGCGAACGTGCCCTTCCACCTGGCGGCGCTCCGAATCCGGCAGCTCCTTCAGGAAATAGTCCTTCAAATCGAATGGCGAGCAACTCATGATACGCCTCGTGTTCCTATGGGAGCCAGCTCGGCCTTGAGCAGTTCGATCGCGGTGTAAAGACGGGACTTGACAGTGGAAACCGGGCAGGAGAGGATCTCCGCCATTTCCTCGAATTTGAAGCCCTGGTAGATCTTGAGCACCACCGCCTCGCGCTGATCCGCGGAAAGCCGGCCAAGCGCGCTGGCCACGGCCAGGCTCAATTCGATGGGAAACACCGAGCTACCGCCTACCGTGATTCCCGCCCCCGTGGCTTCCGGCTCGATCCCTTCCACGTCGCTTTCGGGTTTCCGCTTGCGAAACATGGAATACGCCTCGTTATGGGCGATGCGGTACAACCAGGGGGCGAACCGCTGCGGGTCGTCCAGTTTGCGAAGATTTTGATAGGCTTTCAAAAACACGTCCTGCGCCAAGTCCAGAGCGTCCTCGCGGTTCCCGACAATCCGAAGCAGGTAATTATAGACGCGCTTCTCCCAACGGGACACGAGGAGGTTATAGGCCTCCACGCCGCCCCGCGCGGCCTGCCGGATCAGGTCGGTATCCTCCACCGCCCGAAAAATCAAAACTCTGGCTCCTTGTTCCTAGACGCGGTTCACCGGCAAAAAGACGACCGCCGGTCCGTAGGGGTCGAGACACGCCCGACCCCTTCAATTCTACTAAGTGGCGCGCGGATGCCGGACCGCGCCCGATGTTAGACTCTCTTCTTAATGTCCAAAGCCACGCACCTGGAGTGCAGTCTGTGTAACCAAAGGTTGGAGGCGGGCCGCATTGCCAACCTCTGCGATTGCGGCGGCCCGCTGCTGGTGCGCTACGACCTGGATACCATACGCCATCGCTGGAGAAGGCGGGAAGTGGGCGAAGGCCCCGCCAGCATGTGGCGTTATGCGCCGGTTCTGCCGCCCGAGGCGGAATCCGTGGTCTCGCTCGGCGAAGGCTGGACCCCGCTCTTACGGACGCGCCGGCTGGGGTCCCGTCTCGGCGCCGATTCCCTATGGGTCAAGGACGAAGGCCTCAACCCGACCGGTTCCTTCAAGGCGCGCGGCCTGTCGTGCGCTATTTCGATGTGCGTGGAACTGGGAATCCGCAAGGTGGCCATCCCCTCGGCCGGCAATGCAGCCAGCGCCCTGGCGTCGTACGCGGCGGCGGCCGGCATCGCCACCCGCATTTTCATGCCGAGCGATGTGCCCCAGGCCAACTATCTGGAGTGCCGTGCATATGGCGCGGATGTCACTCTGGTGGATGGCCTGATTAGCGATTGCGGCCGCCTTTCCGCCGAACTCTGCGCCAAGGAAGGCTGGTTCGACCTCGGAACGCTCAAGGAACCCTACCGCATCGAAGGCAAGAAGACCATGGGCTATGAAGTGGCCGAGCAGATGGATTGGGAACTGCCGGACGCCATTTTCTATCCCACCGGCGGCGGCGTCGGCATGATCGGCATGTGGAAGGCCTTCGACGAGATGGAAAAGCTGGGCTGGATCGGCTCCCGGCGTCCCCGCATGATCGCGGTTCAGGCCGAGGGATGCCAGCCGGTGGTGCGCGCGTTCCAGGAGAACGAGCCGCGCAGCCGCTTCTGGGAGGACGCCCACACCGTGGCCGCGGGCCTGCGCGTTCCCAAGCCGCTGGGCGATTTTCTGGTGCTCCAGGCCGTCCGCGCCAGCCATGGCGTGGCGCTGGCCGTCAGCGACCAGGAAACCTTGGACGCCGGCGCCGCGCTGGCCGCCGAAGAGGGAATCTACGCCGCCCCGGAAGGCGCCGCCTGCGTAGCCGCGCTCGAAAAGTTGCTAGTCTCCGGCTTCCTGGCCCGCACCGACCGCATCGTCCTCTACAACACCGGGTCCGGAATAAAATACCCGGAAGCCTACTCCACGCGTTTTCCGCGAACCGCCGCCGGCGAGCAGGACAAGCTGGGCGGATTGATCACGCCGAGGTAGGAAACTTTCGCGCTGGCGGCCTTGGCTGGCGTGCGCCATACACGTCCCCAGCAACGCTTCGCAGCGGCAGCACGACCTGGCGGTCCGGCGTCTGGTCGAGACTCATCTTGGATCTCGCTTCCCCGCATCGCCCATTCGAGCATTTCCTCGGAGGCCGCAGTCGTCTCATCCTCGCAGCACCAAGGCATGCAAGCGGACACGTCCAGGACAAAGCGATTCATCAGTACTTGTGCCCGAGGTGGGCAAGCTCGCGGATCGACATGCCTTGCAGGTCCAGGCGCACACCTTTGCGAATCTCCCGGATGCGCGCCACTGCCCGACGGGCTCTAGCCGTATCGAAGCCGGCCTCAAAGGGGGCGCTGGAGGATTCGCCAGTTGCCTCCTTCTCCGAAAGAGCATCGAGAGCCTTGGTGAGCAATTCGTCCACGTTCTGAAAGCGCCCGCTACGGATCCCCTCGATCACGCGCTGTGCGAGTTCGGGCTTATGGATTTCGATGTTCATCCGAGCGGCTCCCCTATAGGTGATTATGACTCAACGCGACCTTCGTTGCCCTCCGCGTGGCTTACCATAGTCCTACGGCCAGAGGCCTCCAGCGATTCCTGACATCAATCCTGGTTGTTCCCTCTTGACATGATAAAATAATTAGTACTAAATAAACCGTATGAGCCGGATACCGGTTCGAGTCGTTGCGAGCCTCCTTGCATTTACGGCGTCGGGGGCGGCGCAGCGCGTCGATTCGGCGCCTTCGTTTGAGGTGGCGTCGGTCAAGCCGAGTCAGTCGGACAGCCACATGGCAGTTTTGATTCCCGCGGACGGGAGACTGTTGGCGAGTGACATGCCCTTGAGACACCTGATCGGTTTCGCATACCACCTCCCTGACCAGATGATCTCCGGACCCTCGTGGCTGGACTCATCCCGGTGCGATATCGTTGCGAAAGCGACACGCGACGCCTCCGAGAGCCAGTTGCGTCTCATGACGCAGTCACTGCTGGCGCAGCGGTTCGGCCTGCAGGCCCACCACGAGACCAAGGAGGGTCCGGTGTATTTCCTGGTCCCGACCAGCAGCGGGTTGAAAGCGCTGCCGGCGAGCGTGCAACGATCCTACCCTGCGCAGCCGCCCGGCCCGTACCGGAGTATGGGTGGGGAGGCGTCCATGGAGGAGTTTGGCGCAATTCTCACCAACTACGTCGGGCGGGCAATCATCGACCAGACCGGAACCACCGGAAAGTTCTATGTAAAGCTGTGGTGGGCGAAGGATCCAGATGCCGACCCCGACATCTTCTCCGCGCTGCAGGAGCAGTTGGGCCTCAAACTGAAACCAGGCCGGGGCCAGATCGACACGCTTGTAGTCGACCGCGTGAACAAGACGCCCATGGAGAACTGATATGGAACATGGGCAACGTCGCCGGCGTGTCAGCCCAAAAGGCCTGTCCACGTTACCATAGTCCTAGATGAATGACCTTGCCCTGGCAGCCCTAGATTCCGTGACCGGCCCCGGCGTTTCTTACGCCGATGCGCGCGCCGTCGAAATCCGCGGGCGCGAGATTACCACCAAGAACGGCCGGGCAGGCCACGTCTCCAGCTCCGAATCGGCGGGAATCGGAATTCGCGTCCTGGCCTCGGGATGCTGGGGATTCGCGGCCACCGACAATCTCTCGAAGGAGGGCATCCAGGCCGCCGGGGCGCTCGCTCTGCGCATCGCTCACGCCAGCGCCGAAGCCCGCAAGGACAAGGTTTCGCTGGCGCCGGAGGACAAGGTCGAGGCCACCTGGGCGTCGCCCTGCCGCATCGACCCGTTCTCGATTTCCGTGGACCGCAATCTGGACACGCTGCTCGCCGTGGACCGGGAAGTCCGTCGCCAGCCGGGCGTGAGCCTGGCCGAAACCTGCATGGTTTTCGAGCGCCGCCGGCAGGTTTTCGCCTCCACGTTGGGCAGCCTGATCGATCAGACGCGCTACACAACCGGCGCCGGGTTCTCGGCCCTCAGTTACAAGGACGGCGACATCCAGAAGCGATCCTATCCCAACTCTTTCGGCGGCCAATACCAACTCAAGGGATACGAGCTGGTGGAGGAGTTGCGCCTCCTGGAGAACGCCCCGCGGGTGGCCGAAGAGGCCGTGGCGCTGCATCAGGCCGATCAATGCCCCGAAGGCGAGTTCGACCTCATCCTCGACAGCTCGCAGCTCGGCCTGCAAATTCACGAATCCATCGGACACCCCATCGAGCTTGACCGCGTGCTCGGCAGCGAAGCCAATTACGCGGGCATGAGCTTCCTCACCGTGGAAGACCTGGGGCGGCTACGCTACGGCTCGGACATCGTCAACGTGGTCTGCGATGCCCGCCAGCAGCATGGCCCCGGCCTCGGAACGTTCGCCTTCGACGACGAGGGCGTGCCGGCGCAGTGCTCCGACGTCATCCGCAACGGCGTTTTCATGGGATTCATGACGTCCCGCGAGACGGCCGCCTCCGTGGGCCGCAAGCGCTCCAACGGCTGCATGCGCGCCGATGGATGGGAGCGCCTCCCGCTGATCCGCATGACCAACGTCAGCCTGGAGCCGGGCGCGCAATCGCTCGAAGAAGTCTTCGACGCGGACCACGGCATCTACATGGAGACCAACCGTAGCTGGTCCATCGACGACAAGCGCTATAACTTCCAGTTCGGGTGCGAAATCGGCTGGGAGATCCGCCATGGCAAGCGCGTTCGCATGTTGAAGAACCCCAGCTACAGCGGCATTACCACCGAGTTCTGGAATCGCTGCGCGGCCATCGCCGGCCCGAAGCATTGGACGCTCTGGGGCGTCCCCAATTGCGGAAAGGGCCAGCCCGAACAGGTGATGGGCACCGGCCACGGCGCCAGCCCGGCGCGGTTCCGCAACGTCCGCATCGGGAGCGCGTATGGAGCGTGAAACCTGCCGGCGCATCTTTTCCCAGGTGGTGCATGCCGCCCGCGCGCTCGGCGTGACCGAGGTCGAAGCGCTCCTCGCCGGCGGCGAAGATGCACTCACGCGGTTCGCCAACAACGCCATCCACCAGAACGTGTCTGCCCGCGACGTCGACCTTTCGGTGCGCCCGGTAATCGACGGCCGCACGGCGCGCGCCACCACCAACCGCCTCGATGCAGAAGGCATTCGAAACGTGGTCGCGGAGGCGGTGGCGATCACCCGGCTCACTGCCCCTGATCCCGACCTGCAGCCTCTGGCCGGTCCCGCGGAATACCAGCCGGCCGAGCGCTGGTTCGAAGCCACGGCGCAGGTCACGCCGCGCGAGCGCGCGCTGGCGGTAGCCGAGGCCATTCGCGTGGTGGAAGGAGCGGGCCAGACCGCCGCCGGCATCTATTCCACGGGCGATTCGTTCCTGGCGGCGCTGAACTCGCGGGGGCTTTCCGCATGGCATCGCGAAACCATGGCGCGGTTCTCCATCACCGCCATGGCTGCCGGCAGTTCCGGCTGGGCCAAGGCCAGCGCCTGCTATCACGGCGATCTGGACCCCGTGCAATTGGCCGCCGCGGCGTCTGGCAAGGCCGCGGCATCGCAGGCGCCGCGCGAGATCCCGCCCGGTCGCTACACCGTCATTCTGGAACCTGCCGCCGTACTGGACTTGGCAGGCCAGATGTTCGGCGATTTCAGCGCCACCGCCATCCGCGACGGCCGCAGTTTCCTCAACGACCGCATCGGGCGCAAGGTCTTTGGCCAAAACATCGATATCCTCGACGACGCCCATCACCCCCTCCAGTCCGGCCCGCCGTTCGATGGCGAGGGCGTGCCGCGCCAGCCGCTCACCCTGGTGGAAGGCGGCGTAATCAAAGAGATCGCTTACTCACGCCAGGCCGCGGCGCCGGCCGGCGTGGCGCCCACCGGCCACGGCTTCCCCCTGCCCAACGAGTTGGGAGAAGCGCCACTGAACATCGTGATCGCGGGCGGAGATTCCACCGTGGAGGAGATGGTGGCATCCACCGAGCGCGGCATCCTGGTCACACGCCTGTGGTACATCCGCGAAGTGGACCCCTACCAGAAGGTCTTCACCGGCATGACGCGCGACGGCACGTTCCTGGTGGAGGCCGGCCGCATCGCCGCCGGTGTGCGTAATTTTCGCTTCAACCAGAGCCTGATCGAGATGCTCTCGAACGTGGAGGCTCTCTCCCGGCCAGTGCGCGCCTCCGGCGAGGAATCCTCCGACATGGTAGTTCCCGCCATGAAGGTCCGCGATTTCCATTTCACCGAAGTGACTCGCTTTTAGGCGCCGCCGGCTCGGTTATACTCAGTCTGTATGCCTATCTCACGAGACAGCGAGTTCCTAGCCGCCGCATTGGCCGGCTACCAGTGCAGAATCGCGGAAATCGACGCCCGCATGGCGGACCTGAGGCAGAGGATCGCCGGCGTTTCGCCCGCGGCTTCCGCCAAACCCGCGGCCGCGCCAATCAGGAAGAAACGGCGCCTGAGCGCCGAGGGACGCGCACGCATCATCGCCGCAACCAAGAAGCGTTGGGCAGCGGTCCGCAAGGCTAAAGCCGCGGCCGCAAAGTAAGACTTCGCGCGCGATGTGCTGACCGCGCTGCTCATCTTCGGCGCCACCTACCTGGTTCTCGCAATCGGCCGCCTTCCCGGTTTTCGCGTAGACCGCACCGGAGCTGCGATCATCGGGGCGGCCCTCATGCTGGCCGCCAACGTCCTCACGGTCCGGGAAGCTTACGCCGCCATCGATTACGACGCCATCGTGCTCCTGTTCGGCATGATGATTGTGGTCGCCAACCTGCGGCTCTCCGGCTTCTTCACCCTGGTGAGCGCGTGGGTGGTGGAGCATGCCCGGCGGCCGCTATTGCTGCTCTCCGGCATCGTGCTGGTCTCGGGCGTCTTCTCGGCGTTCTTCGTGAACGACACCATGTGTCTGGTCCTGACGCCGCTGACGCTCGAAATCACCGTGCGCCTGCGCCGCAATCCGGTCCCTTACCTGCTCGCCGTGGCCATGGCCGCGAATGTGGGCAGCGTCGCGACCATCACGGGCAACCCGCAGAACATGATGATCGGCAGCTTCTCGCACATCGGGTACCGCGCCTTCGCCGGGGCGCTGGCGCCGGTGGCGGCGGTGGGATTGCTGCTTACCGTAGTGGTCATCGCGCTGGTTTACCGCGCCGAGTTCCGCGACGAGAACCTCCTGGCCGTCGAACTCCGGCCGGTGCGCGTGAACCGCGTGTTGATGGCAAAATCCCTGGCGGTCTCGGCCGCCATGATCGTCTGTTTCTTCGCCGGCTGGCCGGTTGCCAAGGTCGCCGTAATTGCGGGCGCGCTCCTGCTCATCACGCGCCGCGTCAAGCCGGAGCGGGTCTATCGCGAAATCGATTGGAGCCTGCTCGTGCTCTTCATCGGCCTCTTCATTGTCATCGCCGGCCTGGAAAAGACGACCGTCGCCGCCGATATGTTCTCCGCCGCCGCACGTTACCACCTGGAGCGCACCGCGCCCATGAGCCTCTTCGCCGCCCTCCTCTCAAACCTGGTGAGCAACGTGCCTGCCGTCCTGGTGTTCAAGGGATTCGTGTCGCATCTTCCCAATGCCGCGCACGCCTGGCTCACGCTTGCCATGGCCTCCACGCTGGCGGGCAACCTCACGATATTGGGGTCGGTGGCGAACCTGATCGTGGTGCAGAGGGCCCGCCATCGCGTCGAAATTTCCTTCTGGGAATATGCCAAAGCCGGCGTGCCGCTCACGGTGTTGACCCTGGCCGCCGGAATCCTGCTGCTCTAGCCGGCGACGCGATGCGCATTGGGCTATACTCGTTCCAAATCTCCAATTTCGGAGTAAGGATCTCGATTATGCCCAATTGGTCTTCCCGCCGCGCCTTTCTGGCATCGGGACTTGCGCTCCCGGTGGCTGCTTCGGCCAATCAGACCCGCCTTGCCGGTCCGCCGCCGGCGCCGCGGCCGGAGAGCATGGTCTATGGCACGCTCGGCAAGACCGGGCTGAAGGTCAGCCGCCTCGGCTTCGGCGGCAACGTCGCGTCCGATCCCAGCGTCCTCGCCGCCGCTTTCGATCTGGGGGTCAATTTCTTCGACACGGCGCGCGTTTACAACAACGGCAATAGCGAGCGTATGCTCGGCGCGGTGTTCGCTGGCAAACGGAAGGATGTCGTCCTCGCCACCAAGACCATGGCCAAGACCGGCGCCCAGGCCCTGCTGGACCTCGACGCCAGCCTCAAGGCGTTCGGCACGGATTACATCGATATCTGGCACCTGCACTCGCGCAATGCCCCCGCCGACATCGCCGACGGCCTGTTTGAAGCGCAGCGGACCGCCAAACAGCAGGGCAAGATCCGCTTCGCCGGCGTCAGCATGCACTTCTCCATGAAGGACATGATCCCCTACCTCGTCAAGCTCGGCCAGACCGATATCATCCTGTGCGCCTACAACTTCAGCATGCCGCCCGACATGGAAATGGAAACCGCCATTGCGGCGGCGCGTCAGGCGGGCATCGGCATCGTCGCCATGAAGACCATGGCGGGCGGATTCGCCCGAATCCAGCTCGGCGACCGCCTCTACACCGACAACCCCAAGGCCCTCACCGACAAGCTGAAGCATCCCGGCGCCATGGTGTCCGCCATGAAATGGGCCCTGCGGAACAAGAACGTGGATACCGCCATCGTGGGCATCACCGACCGCGACCAGCTCGCCGAGAACGTAGCCGCCGTGGCGCAGCCGTTCACCGATGGCGACCGCCAACTGCTGGCCGCGCAAATGGACTTCATCCGGCCGCTGTACTGCCGCATGTGCGGAGCCTGCGCCGGAACGTGCCCGCGCGGCCTTCCGGTGGCGGACCTGCTTCGAATTCTCAGCTACGCCGACGGTTACGGCCAATTTCCCATGGCCCGCGAAAGGTTCCTCGAGCTGCCGGAGACGGTCCGCCAGGTGCGTTGTTCGGATTGCTCCGAATGCGCCATCCACTGTCCCAACGGCGTGCGCGTACCCGAGCGCCTGCGAAAAGCGCAGGCCTGGCTGGCCTGAGTGGGGCAGACGCTTCCGTCCTCCACTCCGGCCGCCCGTTACTTCGGCTCCAGCCCCACGCTCAGCACCACTATCCCCAACTCGCGCACGTCCCCGTTCCCCGGACTCATGACCTTGTCCACCGCGAAATCCACCGTGGCGAACTCGCCCCTCAGCAGGCTGGCCGCCACGTCGCGCTCGTAGGTATACGTTCCCGCGGCGCTATAGGTCTCGGGCGGTAAGTTCTGGCCCGCAATGCTCGCTGAGAGGGTCACCGTCCCCTCCTTGGCGATGAGCGTGTTCGGCGCGGCCAGCCGCACTCGAAGCCAGGCGCCGTTCTGCGCGGCCCCCGCGGGCAGAGCGAGCGCCACGCTGAACTTCTGCTTCGTCCAGCTCCACGCGCCCGCCTCAATCGGGTAGAAGCCGCTCAGCAACTGCGTCCGCCCATGTGGATCGCCCATCTGCACCACGGAGAGATCGTGAGGCGCATTGGCTTTGCGGTTGCAACCGGGCGGCGCAACGGCAAGCGCCAGCGCCAGTGCGGCCGGCCACGCGCGCAACACGGCGCGGCCGGCCAGCGGAAATCTACGTTTCATCAATCTCCTATTCTTTCCACTTGAACCAGGCAACTGTAAAAGGTGGGACCGCCGCCGGCGTCCGTCAGCCGCTCGGAGGTCAGGGCATTCACGCCGCGCTTGCCTGGCGAACGCTTGGCCCACCGCACCGAGGGCGCACAGGCCACGCCGGGCCGCGTCGTATCGTCCACCCGCGCCACCAGCGCGCAAGACCCGCGCTCGTTAAATGCCCGCACCTGGTCGGACGTGCGGATTCCCCGCGCCTCTGCGTCGATGGGATTCAAGTGCAGGACGGCGGTTTGAAGGTCCACCGCGTCGCGATGCCCAAACGTCGAGTTCATGCTGTCGTCGTTCTTCGGCGAAATCAACTCCAGCGGATACCGCGCGCGCAGGTCCCGGTCGCCGTGCCGCGATTCCACCGGCGGCGTGTAATCCAAAGTCTCCGCGTGGAAATGGCATTTGCCATCCGGCGCGCCGAATCCCCCGGCGGCGAACGGCAGGTATGGATCGGGCAGGCGCAGCCGTATGCTCCGCTCGCGGTCGAGCCGCTCCAGCGTGATTCCCGCCACGAACGGATGCGCCGAATCGAGCGTTGTCCGGATCATTTCGTCTTCCGTCTCACCGAGGCAGGCGTCCTCGAAACCCATGCGCGCGGCCAGCAGTCGGAAAATCTCCACATTCGATTTCGCTTCGCCGGGCGCCGGCAGCGCCGGCCGCGCAAGCTGCAAATAATAATGGCCGTAAGCCGTGTAGAGGTCCGTGTGCTCCAGAAACGTAGTCACCGGCAGCAGGATATCGGCGTGGTCGGCCGTATCGGTTTGGAACTGCTCCAGC
Organism: uncultured Solibacteraceae bacterium; assembly: GCA_964457555.1. GTDB lineage: Bacteria > Acidobacteriota > Terriglobia > Bryobacterales > Bryobacteraceae > BOG-224. Next base: position 29,437 of record CAYWHA010000017.1, on the reverse strand, counting down.
ACCACCGTAAACAGGTCTTCGCGCCGCAATCCGCGCCAGACCGCGTTCTGGTTGGGGGCAATCGCCGCCGGGTTCGAGTTGTAAACCACAATCGCCTTCACCGGCGGGCCATCCAGCGTGGTGAGCGCCGCGCCCAGTTCCGACATGTTCACCAGGCGCGCCTCGCGTCCCAGAGCTTTCATTTGCAAATCCGGGCGCTCCAGCCCCTCGCGGTTCAAATGAAAAGCCTGGGAAGTGGAAAGCTGGATCCCGCCTCCGAGGTCCTTCCACGCCCCCACGACCGCCGGAAGTAGTGCCACCGTGCGCACCGCCATCGCCCCGCGCTCGCTGCGCTGGATTCCATAATTCAGGCGGATGACGGCCGGCCGCGTCCCCGCGTACTCCCGCGCCAGCATGACGATCTCTTCCGCGCCGATGCCCGTCAGCTCCGCCGCCCGCTGCGGAGTCCACTCCCGCACCCGTTCCCGCAGCGCTTCGAAGCCCTCCGTGTAGCGCGCCACGTAATCCGCGTCATGCAGACCTTCCCCCACAATGACGTGCATCATGGCCAGCGCCAGCGCCGTATCGCTGCCCGGATTGATCGCGAAGTGCTTGTCCGCCAGAGCCGTGGTGCGGTTCCGCCGCGGGTCGATCGCGTAAAATTTGGCCCCCTGCCGGCGCGCCTCTACGATAAACGGCCACAGGTGGACGTTGGTCCCCAGAATGTTGGCGCCCCAGGCCAGGATTAGCCGCGCGTGGCGGAACTGCTCCGGCTCCGTGCCGTAGCGCACCCCCAGCGCCGCCGTCATGCCCGCCATGCCCGCCGTCGAACAAATCGTCCGGTCGAGCCGCGACGCGCCCAGCCGGTGGAAGAACCGCCGGTCCATCCCGTTGCCGTTCAGCCAGCCCATGGTTCCGGCGTAGCTATAGGGCAGGATCGCCTCAGGCCCAAACTCAGCCGCGATAACCTTCAGCCGCCCGGCAATCCCATCGAGCGCCTCGTCCCACGAAATTCGCTCGAACCGCCCTTCCCCCTTGGCGCCCACGCGCCTCTGCGGATAGAGCAGGCGCCCCGGCGAGTATTCGCGCTCCAGGTACTGCGCCACCTTGCCGCACAGGAACCCCCGCGTGACCGGGTGTTCCGGGTCGCCCCGCAGCCTCGAACCGCGCCCGTTCTCCACCGTCACCAGCAGAGAGCAGCAATCCGGGCAATCGAGCGCGCAAACGGAGTGGCGTGTTTCCGGCATTCGAACCGATTATATCGTGCCCCCAGGCGAGGCATAATTTGGTTCGCCCTCCCCGTTCATCTGGTATATTAGAGGTACCTACCGACGCGTGGGCGACTAGCTCAGTTGGGAGAGCGCTGCGTTCGCAATGCAGAGGTCGGGGGTTCGAGCCCCCCGTCGTCCACCAAATTCCTCGCCACAACCGAGCCGCGAACGTAAGATAGCGTTTGCCGGCGCAAACCTACACGTTGCCATTTCGGACGCACACCACTAGAATCGGGTTGTGAAGGAGCTTCTCCCGCTCACCCCGGAGCAACTCGCTCGCGCCCGTCGCCGCCTGCTCCACCCAGCCCCCGGAAGCCGAATCGAAGCCGCACGCAACTACGGCATCGACTTGACGCTGGTCGCCGCTCAATTGAGCCTATCCCCAGCCGACCGCGTTGGCGCCATGCACGACGCTTGCGCCGCGGCCGAACAAGCCCGCGGCGCCGCCAGACGGATCGCCAAATGAACTTCATCGCCCTTGTGCAGGCGCTCGTGGACGGCGGCGTCGATTTTGTCATCATCGGCGGTTGGTGCGCGATCCTGCACGGCAGTTCATATCTGACAAACGATCTGGACATCTGCTATTCGCGCGCGCCCGGTAACTTAAACCGCTTGGCCGCCGCTCTGGCCCCGCACCACCCCAAACTGCGCGGCGTCCCGACAGCTTTGCCCTTTGTTTGGGATGAGGTCACTCTCCGCCATGGCTCACTGTTCACGCTGTCGACGGACCTAGGAGTCATCGATCTGATAGCTGAAGTCGCCGGAGTCGGCGGCTTCGAGCAAGCCGAAACCCATTCCATCCAAGTGCAGGCGTTTGACCGCACCGTTTGGACGCTCGATCTTCCCTCCCTGATTCAGGCCAAACGTTCGGCTGGCCGGGAAAAGGACCTCCGTCTACTCCCCGAGCTGGAAAGCCTGCTCGATAGCCAAGACCGGGATTGACAAGATCCCCGCGTGGCGCAGGCGCCCTCGCCTGCCGGTCCCAGGGGGCTCCCGGCTCAGCGGGACGCCTGCCCTGCCTCCAATGCAACCTTCCCTCGTAACTCCCGCAGCCTCAACGCCACCTTCGCCGGCCAGGCCGGATCCATGCACGGCCGCTCGATCGCCACGTAAAAGACCACGGTTACCAATAGGATCGCCGGAATCGACACCAATGCCTCCAACGCGAAGCGCTCAAGAAAGCTCGACCCCCAAAGGAAGCGCGTCGCCAAATGCCCGGTGACGAAAATCAAACGGAAGTGCAGCAGGTACATCGAATAGCACATGCCTCCGATCGTCGTAATCGGCCGCCGGCTCAAAATCCAGCCCGAAACCTTGCCGCGGAAGGCCCCGGCGCAGACCAAGAGCATCAGCGGCGCCCAGGCGTATGGAAAACGCTGCTCCATCAGCGCCGCAATCAAAGAGGGCCATCCCGCGAGCGATGCCAGGTCCCACCGCAGTGAGCGGCCGGGCGATTGCCGCCATTCCAACAGATAGAAATCCGCCAGCAGAAAACCGGCCGCGAAATACTCCACGTGCCACAGCAGGCTGTCGTAGGAATACTCCATCTCCGCCGGAAACACGCTCCGCACCAGCGGCGCGGCCAGCATGAAAACAAAGAGCGTCCCCCGCCGGCCCATCGCGTTGCGGACCGAATAGACCGCGGCCAGGAACGGGGCGAGCATGTAGAACTGCACTTCAATCTCAAGTGACCAGGTGACCGGGTTGATGGGGTTCGTCCCGTGGAAAATGAAGTTGTGCTGATAGACCAGGCTGGCCAGCAGGTTGGGCCAGAGCGACCACCCCGTGGCCATCCAACTGGCAAACAGCGGGGGTCCGATGAATAGCAGGACCATCGCGACCAGATAAGGCGGCTCGATCCGCGTGAGTCGCCGCAGGTAGTAAGCGCGCAACAGCGGCCTCTCGCCCAAGCCTAACCGCCACTTCGCGAAGGGCAGAGCCAGCAAAAACCCGCTCAGCACGAAGAAGAGCTGGACGCCGTAGTGACCCAGGCCCAGAAATTCCGTGAGCCACCGCTCCCCGGGCAAAACCGAGGCTCCGTCCATCAGGCGGGTCAGCGTGTGCTGGCTCAGATGGTAGAGCACCACCGCCGAAATGGCGACGAACCGTAGACCGTCCACTTCCGCAATGAAACCGCGGCCGCGCGTAACCACGCGATCCAACCGGCCGGCCCGCAACGTCATCGGCCCACGCTATCAGGGCTCAGATCGGTTAGCAAGCTTAGAGCGACCGCAGAAAATTAATGACGTCTTGCCGTTCCTCCGCGGTCAGTTTATGGAACGCGTCGATAACCATATTGGCCTCGCTGCCCTGGCTCTTGTGGGCCTCTATGGCCTCCACCAGATTGCCGGCTCGCCCGTCATGCAGAAAAAAGACGCGCTGCCCGACGCCCCAGAGCGGAGCGGTCCGGAACTCATCGGGACCCGCGCTGCCCTGGGTGATGCCGTCCGCCAGACCTTTGCCCATGTCGTGGACCAGCAGGTCGGACCACAGATTCACCGTCTGGTTGGAAAGCGCGCCGCTGGGGCTTGTCGAAGAGCCGCTGGCAATCGCCTTGCTTGTCGTCAATGACGGCGTGTGGCAGTGCACGCAACCTGCCTTGACGAAGTTGGCCCGTCCTTTCACCGTTGACGGCGTGCCCGGCGCCGGGGTGGGCGGGGCCAACATCCGCATGAAGTCGGCAAACGCCTCAATATCGGAGAGGACGGCCGTATTCCGGTTGGAACCGGGCGCGGGCGTCGTTGTAAAGTTGAGCGTGTCCTCCGGCGTGGCGTTGAACAGACAGCCGGGAGTCTCGTCGCGCTCTTGCGGGAAGACCTGGTTCGTAATCCCCATTTCGACGTTGTAGGCCTCGGCCGCGAACATCAGAAGGGACTTGTTCTGCGCCTTCCATCCGAAGCGGGTAATCGTCCCATCGTTGGCGCTGAGGTTCGCATTGCCGCTCAGAATCGCGTTCGCGTGACCGTGGATCCCCATCCTTGACTTCGTAGACGCATCGGCCTGCATGTTCGCCAGGATCGCCGAGTCGGGGATCGCTTCGATCAGACCGGCGCCGAACACGGGCGTCGGAATGCGGAAAATCACGTTCGGATTCCCGCCCTGGCCGGAGAGCGCGCTTCCGGCCGGCGTGAACGTGGGCTGCGCGATGTTGCAGCCCGCCGCGTCGCTGCGACCGGTGATCGTGAAGAGGTCGTGTACGCCGCCATCGTTGGTTCCATTCGGGTTTCGCTTAAAGCGCGCTTCGCGGACGGGCCCGTTTGGCGCGATGAACCACGGAATCGTGTTCTTGGCCCCATTGAGCGTGGCAATCCCGATCGTCGGGTTCTGCGCGGGGCTCGATCCGCCGGCGGCCGGCTGCGAGTGGCAGGACAGGCACTGGTTTGAGTTGAAGCGCGGCCCAAGCCCGTTGTTGCTCCCTCCCGTCACCACCTCGATCTCCGCGAACCTGGCGGCTCCATCGCTAAAAAACGCGCTTTCGTCCGCCGTGAGGCCAGGCAGGGGAGCGCCGGCGCCCGCCGCGCCGCTCCGCACCCCCGGGTCGACCGGCGTCTTCAGCGACTGACCCGGCAAACGGGCGCATGAACTCGCCAAAACCCCGGCAATCAGAATCCCGCATGCTCTTGAAACGACCTTCTCTTGCGTTGTCATCACTCCTCCGAACAAACTGCGCCGGCCGACAGGCGTGGCGCAAGCCGCCAGGTTTGCTGAGCCGAGTCGTCTCGGCTTTTCTTGAGATCTCGCCCGACTCAGCAGCCACCCCCAAATGCTCCGCGACATCTGGAAACAATATCACAGATCCCGCGTCCTGTACCCCATCCGCGCCAGGCCGGTCACTGCGAATTGCGTTTTTCCGCCTCCCCGCCCGGGCTGTTACGGCAAGGCACTCAATTCCTTAGGCTTACGCAGAATTGCGCCCCCATTTTCCGTGATCGAAGGCGCCTCACGCTTTCGTCTCACGCCCCCTCGGCTGCTAAACTGAAACCGGTGGCATGCCTGTATAGCCGCGCCGAACTGGTGGAACAGCGCCGGCGCTGGAAACTCGCGGGCCGGACGGTGGTTTTCACCAACGGCTGCTATGACTTGCTTCATCCGGGCCACGTCCGCCTGCTCGAACGCTGCCGCTCCATGGGCGACGTTTTGATCCTGGCCTTGAACTCGGATGCCGGCGTGCGGCGCATGAAAGGACCCTCCCGGCCTTTGCTAGACGAGTCGGAGCGCGCGGAGGTCGCTCTGGCTCTCGAAGCGGTGGACGCCGTTACCCTGTTCGACGAGGAAACGCCGCGCGAGTTGATCGCGGAGATCTTGCCCGACGTGCTCGTTAAGGGCGCCGACTGGTCCCACTTCATCGCGGGCCGGGAAGAAGTCGAGGCAGCCGGCGGCAAAGTGGTCGCCGCGCCACTAGAACCCGGATATTCTACTACTAATATCGTTAATACGATTGTCGGTCGCCAGCCTTGATTCATCCTGCCGTCAAAGACCTGTTTCTTGACCTGGGAAAGGACCCAGGTTTTCACGAAGCCCTGCGCCGCCTCGCCGCCGGAGGGGACACGGCCATTTCCGGCCTCACCACCACCGCCAAAGCGGCTTATTCGGTCCTGCTATGGCAGTCGCTGAATCGGCCTTTGATAATTGTAGTAGATGGCAACAAGCAGGCTGAGGCTCTTAGCGAGGCGCTCGAGACATTCTTCGGCCTGTTGGTCTCGGGCGACCGTCCGGGCCCCCAACTTCTCCCGGCTCTCGACGTCCTCCCACTGCAAAATCTCTCCCCGCACGCCGAAATCTGTGAGCAGCGCGCCATTGGCCTGTGGCGTTTGTCCACCCAGCGCGCGCCCATCACCGTCCTGCCCGTCGCCTCTGCTCTGCTGCGCATCCATCCCGGCGATTTTTACCGCCAGTTGGCCCTTAAGCTGAAGGTCGGCGATGAAGTCCCCTTGGAAGACCTCGTGGCCCACTTGGAGAGCGTCGGCTATTCACGCCGCGAACCCGTTGAAATGGTTGGGGAATACTCAGTCCGCGGCGGCATCCTGGACGTCTTTTCCCCGGAAGCGCCCAAGCCTGTTCGCATGGACCTGTTCGGCGACCAGGTGGATTCCATCCGCCGCTTCGACGTCGAATCGCAGCGTTCCGTCCTCAAGCTTGACGATTGTACGCTCCTGCCGCTCACCGAGTACCAAGAGTCGCATAGCCTGCTGGTCGAGCTGGCGGAACTGGTGCGCGAGAGCGGCAGTCCGCGGCGCGATTTGCCTCCGCCCGGCGAGCCTTTCCCCGGGTGGGAATTGGTGGCCCCCATGCTCCGCCCGCAGTCGGGGTCAGTGATCTCGCTGTGCGAACACCCGGTGGTGGTGTGGGACGAACCGGAGGAGGTGGCTGCCGCCGCCGATCGCCTCTGGAAGCGCCTGGAGCAGATCGAATCTTCGCCGGCCACGGATCTCGGCAAGGTCTTCTTTCGCTGGGAGGAACTGCGCCGGCAGGCCGCTTCCGCTCCCCAGATCTCATTGAAAGAATTGGAGATTGGTTGGGACGGCCCGGAATTGGGTTCGTTTGGTGAACCCGCACCGCCGCAGGTCTCTGCCGGCGGTTCTTCGCCTCCGCCCCACCCAAGATTGGCTTCGTTCCGCACAAATGCCCCGCTCCACATCCCCACCCGCCCCGCCATGGCGTTTCACGGCAACATGCAGGTTGCCATAGCCGAGGCGCGCAATCTGGTGGAAGCCGGCAATCGCGTGGCCTTCTTCGCCTCTTCTACAGGCGAAGTAGAACGCGTGGCGGATATTCTCAACGAATATGGGCTGGCCTACCGCCTCGGACTGGAAAAGCCCGGCGCCACTCCCGCATACCTGGCCGAACGGGCCTACATGGCGGGAACGGTCGCGAACATCTTCCTCGTCAAAGGGCTGATTCGCCACGGTTCCGCCTTCGTAAATTCGCATCTTGTAGTATTTGGATCGGAGGATCTCTTCGAGTCCTCCGAATTGGTTGCCCGCGCCCCCGCCTCCAAATCCGCGCTGGCCACTTTCTCGGCGGACCTGATCGACATGAAGCCCGGCGATTACGTGGTCCACGCGGAACACGGCGTTGCCCAGTTTCTCGGGCTGCGTGAGATCTCTCAGGGCGAATCCAAGGGCGACTACATGCTCCTTGAATACGCCGGCGGCGCCAAGCTCTACGTCCCGCTCACGCGCATGGACCTGGTTCAGCGCTTTCGCGGCGCCGGTGAAGCCGCGCCGGCCCTCGACCGCATGGGCGGCGCCACCTGGTCCCGCACCAAAACGCGCATCAAGGCCAAAATGCGCGACATGGCGGATGAGTTGCTCAAGCTATACGCCGGCCGTAAGCTGGCCGAGGGGTTCCGCTTTTCGCCAGACAGCAACTGGCAGCGCGAATTCGAAGACGCTTTCGAGTTCACCGAGACCCGTGACCAACTCACCGCCATCGATGAGATCAAGCGCGACATGGAAAGCCCGCAGCCCATGGACCGCCTGGTCTGCGGCGACGTCGGTTTCGGCAAAACCGAAGTGGTCATGCGCGCCGCTTTCAAGGCGCTCGGCGATGGCAAACAAGTCGCCGTGCTCGCTCCTACTACTGTTCTAGTATTTCAGCACTTCGAAACCTTCCGCCGGCGCTTCCAGCCCTTCCCGGTCCGCGTCGAAATGTTCAGCCGCTTCCGCTCACCCAAAGAATTGAAGGCGGCCGTAACAGATCTCGCCGAAGGCAAGGTCGATCTGGCCATCGGCACCCACCGTCTGCTCTCTAAGGACATCCAGTTTCGCGACTTAGGCCTGGTAATCGTCGATGAAGAGCAGCGCTTCGGCGTCAAGCACAAGGAACGCCTCAAGCAACTCAAGAAAACCGTGGATGTCGTCAGCATGAGCGCCACCCCCATTCCGCGAACACTACACATGGCATTATTGGGCTTGCGTGACATGTCCGTGATCGAGACTCCACCCAAGGATCGCCTGTCCATCAACACCGTGGTCGCTCCCTTCAAGCCCGAATTGGTCCGCTCTGCCCTGGAATTGGAGTTGGCGCGCGGCGGCCAGGTCTATTTTCTCCACAATCGCGTCGATTCCATCTGGGCCAGGGCCGCCATGATCCAGGAACTCGCGCCCAACGCCCGCATCGGCGTGGGTCATGGCCAAATGGGGGAAGCGGAGCTCGAAAAAACCATGCTGCGGTTCATGCGGCATGAGTTCGACATCCTCGTTTGTACTACAATTATCGAAAATGGCCTGGACATCCCGCTCGCGAACACCCTCGTGGTGGAAAACGCCGAGCGCTACGGCCTTTCGGAGCTGTACCAGTTGCGGGGCCGCGTGGGACGCTCCAATCGCCGGGCCTATGCTTATCTACTGGTCCCCCCTGACACGGAATTGACCGAACTGGCGCGCAAACGGTTAGCCGCGCTCAAGGAGTTCAGCGACTTGGGCGCGGGCTTCAAGATCGCGGCGCTCGATCTGGAACTGCGCGGCGCCGGAAACCTGCTGGGGGGCGAACAGCACGGCCAGATCAATTGCGTGGGCTTCGATACCTACGTCCGCTTGCTCGAAGAGACGGTCCGCGAACTCAAAGGCGAGGAGAGCATCCCGGAGATCCACTCCGCGCTCAACCTGGGCCTCGACATCCGCATCCCGCCCGACTACATCGCCGACGAAAACCAGCGGCTCCGAGCCTACCGTCAGATCGCCAATAGCGCCGACGCGGCCGCCCGCGAGCGCGTTGGGAAGGAACTCGAAGACCGCTACGGCCCGGTTCCTGAAGCGGTACGCAATTTGCTTGAATATTCCGCGTTGAAAACCCTGGCGGAGCGGATCGGAATCGAGGCCGTCGACCGGCGGCATAGCCTGCTCAGCGTGAAATTCCACAAGGAGACGCGGGTCGATCCGGCGCGCCTGATGGGGCTTGTGGGCAAAACTCGCGGGGCGCAGTTCACCCCCGCGGGCGTGCTCCTTTTGCCGCTCGAAGGTCAACCCGCCGCGGGCGCGGCCTTGCGGTACATCGCGGAGAAACTGGAGCAGTTGACGTAACCCTGTGCCCCCGCCGCCCAGCCGTAGCTTGGCGGCGTCACGTTGTCCGGGTGCAGTCTTGTTAAACTATAAGGACATATTATGCTTTGCAGGTTTGTAGTACTTATCGCGGCGACCGTCTCGTTCGCCACCGCGGCGGATGTCAGGGTAGTGGAGCAGATCGTCGCCAAAGTCAACGGCGAGATCGTCACCATGAGCGATCTCGATCAAGCCCGCGTGGAAACCTTGGCCGAGATCAAAGAAAAGGGCATCCCGCCCGCGCAAGCCGCGCAAGTCCTGGAGCGCACCATGCAAGACGCCCTCAGGGACAAGATCGACGCTCTTCTGCTCGTCCAAAGGGGCAAGGACCTCAACATCAGCGTGGATGCCGATGCGACCAAGGAAATCGCCCGCATGCAGGTGCAGTCCCGCATCAGCGACCCCGACCAGTTCTCGAGTTTGATCCACGACCAGTTCGGCGTTTCGCTCGAGGAATACAAACAGAAACTCAAGGACCAGCTCATGGCGCAGCGCGTGGTTGCCGAAGAGGTCGCCGAGCGCATCTTCATCCCCGAAGACGACATGAAGAAGTACTACGAGGATCATAAGGACAAATTCGTTCGCGAGGAGCAGGTTTTTCTTAGCCAGATTCTGCTCTCCACCGAGGGCAAGAGCGACGAACAGGTGGCATCCGCGCAGGTCAAAGCGACGGAACTGGTGAAGCGGGCGCGCGCCGGCGAGAAGTTCGCGGATCTGGCGGCGGCTAACTCCGACGATTCCGAGACCGCCAAGAACGGAGGCTATCTGGGCACGCCTCTGAAGCGCGAGGATCTGCGCAAGGAAATCGCCGACGTTGTTTTCACCCATCAGCGGGGCTACATAACCGATCCCATCAAGCTCACCTCTCCCTCGGGCTTCCTTATCCTTAAGGTGGAAGAGCGCTATGAGGCCGGGCAGGCCAGCTTCGAGGAAGTCAAGGAAGATATCCAGAACGCCATGGCCCAGCCGCAGATGGAACCCAAAGTGCGCGTGTTCCTTGCCAAGCTGCGCCGGGAGGCGTTCCTCGAGATTCGTGAGGGCTACGTAGATACCGGCGCCGTCCCAGGCCAGGACACCAGTTGGCACGACGTCGCGGAAATCAAGCCGCAGACCACTACTAAGGAAGAAGTGGCCGCGCGCCAGAGGAAGAAATTCCTGGGGCTGATTCCGTACGGCCCGGCCGGCACTTACACGCCGCCCCCCGCAACCCCCGGCACGGCGGCGCCACCGGACCCGGCGGCTAAGCCCGCCACCCCGGATTCGCCGCCCGCGCAGCCTCCGGCGGCCCCGGTCAAGCAATGAAGTCTCCTTATGTGAACGAACTAGAGCCGAACCAGCTCATCACCACCACTTTCCTGGTTCACTCCAAGGAGATTCGCCAGAAGAAGACCGGGGAACTTTACCTCTCTCTAATGCTCGGCGACCGCACCGGCGAACTCGACGCCAAGATGTGGGATAACGTTTCCGAGGTGATCGATGCCTTCGACCGCGACGATTTCGTCAAGGTCAAGGGCATGATCCAGGTCTTCCACAACCGGCCTCAGTTGACCATCCATAAAGTGCGGCGCATCGAGGATGCCGAGATCGAGTTCGCCGACTACTTCCCTTCTTCGCGGCGCGACCCCGGCGAAATGTGGGACGAGCTGCGCGCCACTGTCGCCGGGCTATCCAACCCCCACCTGAAAGCCCTGCTCGAAGCCATGCTGGACGACCCGGACATCGCCTGGCGCTACCGCCGCGCTCCGGCCGCCAAGCAAATCCACCACGCCTTTCTCGGCGGGCTGCTTGAACACGTGCTGTCGGTCTGCGCCCTGGCGCGCGCCACGGCCCCGCACTACCCGAACGTCGACGGCGACCTCCTGTTCGCGGGAATCGTGCTGCACGATATCGGGAAGATCTATGAGCTCAACTATGAGCGCGGGTTCTCTTATTCGACCGACGGACAGCTCATCGGACACATTTCCATCGCCTTGCGCATGATCGCGGACAAACTGCGCGGCCTCCCCGATTTTCCGCCGCAACTGCGGACGCTCCTCGAGCACATGATACTCAGCCACCACGGTCAGCTCGAGTTCGGTTCCCCCAAGCTGCCCATGTTCCCCGAAGCGCTGATGCTCCACTTCCTCGACGATCTGGACTCTAAGATGGAGTGCATGCGCTTCCTTTCCGAAAACGACCGCCAGGTGGAGGGCTGTTTTACCACCTACAGCAACGCCCTGGAGCGCAGCGTTCTGAAGAAGGACCGTTACCTGGCTGGGGAAGCGGTCAAGCCGCCCGCCCCCGTCGCGCCCACGCCCGATGTCCGGACACCCACGAAGCCCGAGTCGCCCTTCGCCGACAAACTGAAACAGGCGATCGGCAACAAACAGGAAAGCTGATGCCCAAAGCCGTTCGCGAGGTCCCGCCGCCGCTTGAATTGCACTGTCTGAGGGCTCTCTGGTCTTTGGGAGAAGGCGGCGTCGGCGACGTGCGCCGCGTGGTGGGGCAGTCGCGCCCGCTGGCGTACACCACCATCATGACGGTTCTCGAGCGATTGGTGCGCAAAGGCAAGATCGCGCGCCGCAAGGCCGGCCGGGCGTTCATCTATTCTCCGGCAACCTCGCGCGACGAATTGCGCCGCACCGCCATTCGTGAGCTGCTGGAAGGCTTTTTCGACGGCTCGGAGGAAGATCTGGTCCAGTTCCTCCGCCCCACCGAAACCCCCGCGCAAAAAGCGGCGGCCGCCGCTCCCCAACCCACTGCCGACGAACGCATCGACACCGTCCTGCTGTAGGTGGGACGGGCCGGGGTGCCCACCGCTTTTGTGGGCCCGGCTGCCTTCTTGCGTTGCCTATCTTCCTCCCCCCTGCCCCCCCCACCCCCCAAATGCGCTATACTCAAGTCTACTGAAGCCGATCCGCAACCCCCTCTCCCCGAAACGGTAGTAGGCTCGCCGGTTGTCCTTCTCCAAAAAACGAAACTCTGAATGAAAACTTTCTCCGATCTCTCTCTGTCCGCTCTCTTGAAGAGCAATGTCGCAAGACAAAACTTTACTGAACTCACCCCCGTGCAGGCTCTCGCCATCGAACCGGCGCTGGCCGGCCGCGACCTGGTCGCCACCGCCGAAACCGGCACCGGGAAGACGCTGGCCTTCGTTCTGCCGGTCATCCAGGCGCTCGCCAAGGAACCGGCCGGCGCCGGCATCCGTGCGCTGATCTTGAGCCCCACACGGGAACTCGCCATCCAGATTGGCGAAACATTCGACAAGATGGCCGCCGGTTCCGGCATCCGCGCCGCGATTGTCGTGGGCGGCCTCAGCGAACACGCGCAGTTGAACGCCATTCGCCGCGGGGCCCAGGTGGCCATCGCCACGCCCGGCAGGCTCTACGATTTCCTCAGCCGCGCTCTGGTCAACCTCGGTGGCATCCGCATCCTGGTCCTGGATGAGGCGGACCGCATGCTCGATATGGGCTTTCTGCCCACCATCAAGCGAATCATGGCGGCCATGCCCGCCACCCGCCAGACCATGTTCTTCTCCGCCACCATCGAAAGCTCGGTCAAACACCTCGTCGATGCGCACGTCCGCAATGCCCTGCGCATCGAATGCGGCTGCGTAACGAAGCCCACCGGTCAGGTGGACCTGCATTTCTATGAGGTCGAGCAGGACCGCAAACTCGGTTTGCTCGAATTCATGCTGCACGAGGAAGAAGGATCGTTCCTGGTCTTCGCGCGCACCAAGCACGGCGCCGACCGGTTGTCCAAAAAACTGGCTCGCTCAGGCGTTAAGACGGCCGCCATTCACGGCGACCGCAGCCAGAACCAGCGCAACCAGGCGTTGCGCGGTTTCCAGGATGGCCAGTATCGCGTCCTCGTCGCCACCGATGTAGCCGCTCGCGGCATCCACGTGGAAGGCATTTCTCACGTCGTGAACTACGATCTTCCCCAGGTCCCCGAGGATTTCATCCATCGGGTCGGCCGCACGGGCCGCGCCGGAGCGCGCGGGACCGCCACTACCTTCGCGACGCGCGCCGAACGCTCCGAAATCGCCCGCATCGAACGCACTCTCTCCATCCGCCTCAAGCGCCTGGAACTCTCCGCCGGCATCCCGCGCGAGGAGAGGCACACCGCTCCCGTGGTCGCCATCGAGGTGGCTTCCCGCCGCCCGCGCCTGGTGGGATCCTTTGGACCCCGCCGCCGCTTCGCCTCCGGACGGTAGCTGAAATTTCGTTTGCGTACGCTAGCGTAGGCGCGTGCTACAATGCTCCACAGTTCACCGACACCGAATCTTTCGACGACTTTCATCGCTAAAGCCCGCCTTTGACGTCTGGGACGACTTGCCGGAATTTTGAAAAGAAAGGCTAGTTTCAAGCCGGCAAGCCCTATGAAAATCCTTCTCTATAACCCTGACAACGGCGTGACCCAGAACTTCATGCCGCACCTCTGGATGTTCTTGTTGCAGTCGCTTACGCCGCCGGGCCATCAGGTCCTGCTGATCGACGGCAATGCCCAGCCCATGACCGACGCCGAGTTGGTTCAGTTCGCTCTCAAGGAGCAAATCGGGCTGGTGGGAATCGGCGCCATGACGCGCATGGTCGCCAAAGCCTACCGCGTGGCGGACGCCTTGCGCGCCGCCGGCATCCCCGTGGTGATGGGTGGGCCGCACATTACCGAAGTGCCCGATGAGGCGCTGGGCCGCGATGGCGGACCGCGCCACGCCGACGCCTTGGCCCTCGGCGAGGCCGATGAAACCTGGCCCCGGATTGTCGAAGACGCCGCGAGCGGCCAACTCAAAGAGGTTTACGCTCCCGTGGACGCCTTCGGCCAGGAACGCAAACCGAATTTGGGGAACTACCCGGCGATTCCCTGGGACAAGCTGGACATCGCCCAATTCAACCGCATCCCCAATATCATGCGCCGCGTCATGGCGCACTACGGGCATTCCTGGGAGACGTTTCACATCATCCCCATCGAATCCGGGCGCGGCTGTCCCTATGGGTGCGAATTCTGCACCGTGACGGGCTTCTTCGGCGACTCCATCCGCTTCCGTACCAACCAGAGCATCGTGGATGAGATGCTCATGATCAAGCGGCGCGCCAAGTCCACTCACGGGCAGATCGCCGTGTTCTTCGTCGACGACAATTTCGCCATCAACGTCAAACGCACCAAGTCTCTCCTGCGCGATATCATCGCGGCGGGCGCCGAGCTTGCCTGGGTGGGACAGATCAGCGCCAATCTGCTGCGGGACCCGGAGCTGATCGATTTGATCGCGGATTCGGGCGGAAAGTGGATCTTCATCGGGATGGAGTCGCTTGACCCGGCTAATCTCGCCAGCGTCCGGAAGAGCTTCAACAAGCCGGCCGAATACGCGGGCGTGCTCCAGGCGCTGGCCGAGCGCAATGTCTACGCCATCACATCGTTTATCTTCGGGCTGGATAACGATACGCCGGGCGTCGCCGCGCGCACCCTGGCGGAGATGCGGGCATGGCCTCCGGTCTTGCCCGTTTTCGGGCAGATCACTCCCTTTCCCGCTACTCCGCTCTACGACCGCCTGCAGAAGGAAGGCCGCCTGACTCGCCCCAAGCACTGGCTAGAGTTTGCGCCGTTCCACATGGCGCATACGCCCCTGAAAATCTCCGTTTCGGAAGTGCAGACTGAAGTCCGCCAGGCATGGGCGGACTCCTATAGCCCCGCCGCCAACGCACGCGCGCTGGACTCCATCGCCAACGAGCCGGTCCCCTACAAAATCAGCCACCTGGCTGCCCGCTTCTTCTTCCGCGGCATCTATTTCCCGCAAAAAGGGGCTTGGCCCTGGCTGAAGCTGATCGCCGAAAACCGCCGCTCCATCGTCCGCATCGTCCGGGAATCCTTCACCCAATGGTATGGAACCCGCGACCCCGCCACCCTGCGCGGCTTTGCCGGACCCGCTCGCTACACTCCTGTACCGGAAGCTCCGCCGCCCGACGCCGGCGACTGAACCTAGTCTTCCAGAATGACGTGCGCCATTCCCAGTTCCTTGGTGTGCGTGAGCGATAGCGCAATGTGCCGGACGCCCAACTTCTCCGCCACGCGCGCGGCCACGCCATAGAGGCGCAGGGTGGGCTTCCCGGAGCGCAAGTTGGCCACTTCGAAATCCTGCCAGCGCACGCCCAGCCGCCAGCCCGTGCCGATAGCCTTCATGCCGGCTTCCTTGGCGGCGAAGCGCGCGGCGTAGCGCTCGTACTTGTTGGCTTTGCGTTCCACGTAGGCGATCTCGGCGGGCGTGTAAACACGGCCCACGAACCTCGCGCCGAACCGCTCAATGGAGGCGCGGATGCGCGGAACCTCCGCCAGATCCACTCCCGTTCCGACGATCATTTCAAATCCATCCCGGATGTCGTGATCGTCAAACGCCCGTGCTTCACGCCCTTGGCGCTGATCAGGGCATCCGCGATCTTGCGCACGTCGGCTGCCTTGCCCCGCACCACCAGCACCTCCAGACAATGATCGTGGTCCAGGTGTACGTGCAGGGTGGAAAGAATCGAGCGGTGATGGTCGTGCTGGATGTCCGTCAGTTTCTCGCTCAAGAGGCGCACGTGATGATCGTAAACCAGCGTGACCGTCCCCACCACATGGCTCTCGGGCGATTCCCAGGCCTTTTCCACCAGGTCGTCGCGGATCATGTCGCGGAACGCCTCCGACCGGTTCGTGTACCCACGCAACGCAATCAGCCGGTCGAACTTATCCAACAGGTCGGAATCGATCGCCACGCCAATCCGGCTGAGCCCGCTCATGCGTATCCATAATCGTATCACCGCCGGTAACGGACGCTAAGCCGCGTCCTCCAGGACCATCGGGAAGCGTGGGCCTAAGGCCGCTCCCTAGGCTTCCGCTGCGCCCTCTGCTGCCTCTTTCTTCTCCGCGCCTCTGCCCCTCGGCGGTAAAATCTCCGTCTATGCCGTCTTCACCTGCGGGATGCGCGCGCTCACCGCGGGCAGCGCCGGGAAATCGGTGTATGGCGCCGACTGATACCAATAGGCCGTGGAAAAGAAGTTGTCGCCGCGGTTGTTGGCGTGGCCGTGCTCCATCGTGTGCTTGAGGTAGCGCTCGAACGTCACCGGATTGTCGCCGTGCCAGCGGTAGCAGCAGTAGCGGCCCCCGGTGCGCTCCGCCGCCACAATCAACGGCGCTCCGTACATCGAGTGCGCAAACGGCTCCGCGCCATCGCGCCCGCCGAAATCCCAACTCCCCAGGAAGTAGTCCTCCGACCCGGTCCCGTTGATCGCGGGCTTCGTCTCGTCGTCAATGAAAATCATCTCGTCGCCCTCGCCCCACCAGCCCGGAGCGTTCTGCAATACGCCCAGCGTGACGCCCATCAAGTGCCCACGCCCTCGCGTCTCCATGTAGACGTAATTCAGCCGTCCGTCCAGGTTCAGGTTCGCGGCGTCGCCGGTGACGGGCGTGCACGGCGCCGACTGCCGGTACTGCGCGTGGAAATACATGGCGTCCTCCGGCAGCCCGGCAACGCTGGTGTAATCGATATTCGAATAGAACGAGCCCACCGGCCGGCTTCCTTCGTTCGTTACCGCGATCCGCGCCGAGCGGCGGTACGGCATCGCGAAGTAACAGTTGAGCGACTTGCCGGGCGAGCACGCCAGGTATTCGGATTGATAAATGCAATACGAGTTCAGGTTCAAGCCGAAAAAATCGCCGATGGGCGCTTCCACGCTGGGCTTGGCGTTCCCATCCCAATACGCGCGCAGCACCAATTCCTTCAGATGGTCGCCGCTCTGCGCGGAGATGGTGAACCAGATGTGCGTGACCACGCCCGGTCCATCGGCCTGGAACACTTCGAGCGTCCCGCCGGCCGGGATATTCCAGGAATCGCGGTTGCCGCCGGTTCGGTCGAAGCTCGATTGCTTCAGCGATTTGCAATTCTGCGCGCGCGCGTATGGAGGAATCACCGGCAGGCCGGACGGGGCGCCGGTTTGTGCGGCAGCGCCGGCGGGCTGCGCGGCGGCTAGTCCGGCAGCGGCAATCATGCCATTCAGAAACCCTCGACGATCGTTTGCCATGGTTAGACACAATTGTCCTACAATGCGGCGCCGCCGGCATGACAGAATAGGAGTCGTGCTTTCCCGTCTCTATTGGGCCATGGGCGCTTACGCCCTGCTGGCCCTGCTTGCGTTTGTCACGCTCGATGGCGTGTTCCGCTACGGCGTGTGGATCCTGCTGGGCGGCCTCGCCGTCAAGACCTTGATTGCCTACAAGGCCGGCTGGTAAGCCTCGTTCCAATCTGAAACAAGCGCACCGTTTCAATCTGGAACACGTTCCATCTCGGAACGTCGCGCTAGGCCGATCGCTTACTGAAAATAAGGTATTTATATCTGAAACACTAATGGTCGCAAGCCTGCATTCCGTAGAGCTGGGAGGAGCGGAAAATGCAGACCAGGACCAACGCCGCACGGCAGCAGGAGGACGATTCGCAGGAGCTTCGCGACCAGACCGTGATTGAGAATCTTCCGCTGGTCAAAGCCATCGCCATACGCGTGCACGAAACCCTGCCGGTGCATGTGGACCTGGACGACCTGATCCACGCCGGCGTGCTGGGCCTGTTCGACGCGGTGGAGAAATACGACGCTTCCAAGAACGTATCCTTCCAGGCCTATGCCAAGCACCGCATTAAAGGGGCCATGCTCGATAGCCTGCGCCAGCTCGACTGGGCATCGCGCGACCTGCGCAAGCGGCAGAAGCAGGCCGACGAGGTAACGCGCGACCTCTCCACCAAGCTCGGCCGCACGCCCGCCGAGAACGAAGTGGCGCGCGGCATGGGTCTCAGCATGGATCGCTGGCGGCGGATTTCCATGGAATTAAGCAACGTCGGACTGGTGCGATCGGGCAGTTCGCACGACTCCGACCGCGAGCGGGATTACATCGCGGAGTTCCCCGCCACGCCGGAATTCCGGCCCGACCGAATGTGCGAGCGCCGTCAGTTGCGCAGCACCCTGGACCGCGCCATCGCGGTTCTGCCGGAACGCTATCGCAAGGTGGTCTTCCTCTATTACACCAACGACCTCACCATGAAAGAGATCGGCGACGTGCTCGGCGTCAACGAAAGCCGCATCTCGCAGATCCACAAAACGGCCCTGCGGAGAATGGCCGCCGCGCTGCAATCGGAAGGCATCCACTCGGCCGATGCGTTCTGAGGGGATATCATAGGCCAGAGGCTCTTATAATGTTCCGCACCGAGATCCGCCTGACGAAAGAGCAAGCGCGGGCTCTTCGCAACCTCTCAGCGGCCACCGGTAAATCCGTTGCGGAGTTGGTCCGAAATGCGGTCGACCAATGTCTCGCCGGAAGGTGGGCTATTGAGGCGGAGGATCGGATTGAGCGCGCCGTTGGGATTGCCGGTGCCTTTGCCTCCGGCGGCTCCGGCGCCAGCTCCGAACACGACCGCTATCTGGCGGAAGCGCTCGACCGCGGGCAAAGTTAGTGGTAAATGGTGGGGCCGCCGTAGACCCGACCCGCCTCAATTGCGGCCAGTAAAGCCCCTGGGTCCGCAGCGACCCGATCAGTCTTGCTCTTCCAATCCAGCACCGCCTGCCACGCGAGTTCGGCGCCGCCGTCCTTGAGCCGAAAGACAGCCACGTGGTCGCTCTCTGCACGCCCGCCAAGTTCGTAGAACAGGATGCAGAGCGACTTCGACTGGGCAACCCCTCTAAGACGACGCCGGGGAAGCTCCGGCTTTTCGGTCACGTCAGTCACCTGCCATTCGCCCCCCGGCTCGGCCATGGCAAACGATTCATCGCCTACCGCTTTCGCAAACGCCGCGCGCACGGAGGCCGGAATAGCGGAGACGCTTCGGCGAGTCTCGAAGCTGCGCGCGTCCTTGAGCGCCGTCCAAACGTCTGCCGGCAGGTGATTCACCGCGGACAACGCAATACGGCTCCCTACGCCCGCAACAGCGACCAAAAGCACAGCGACTGTGAGAGCACGTCGTGCCATTTAACTGTCGCGCGCCAACAGGAGTAGTTTGGCTTCCTCAAGCGCTTCGAGAGCCAAAGCGCGGGAAACCGTTGGGAATCCTTCGAGGAAGTCCGCTAGCGTTTCGCCGCCCTCCAGATAGTCGAACAAGGTCTGGACCGGCGCCCGCGTCCCTCTGAATACGGGCGCGCCATGCATCGTTTCCGGGTCCCTTGTTATCGCTTGCGCCACGTCTCTATTGTCGCTCAAGACAGGCCGCCGATCATTTTGGATGTCTGCCGATCGATATCCCCAGCTCCTTCAATTGCCGCTCCGGCACCGGCGATGGGGCGTCGCACATCAGGTCCGTGCCCCGAGCGGTTTTGGGAAATGGAATGACGTCGCGAATCGAAGTCTCGCCCGCCAGGATCATCACCAGGCGGTCCAGACCGAGCGCCATTCCACCGTGCGGCGGCGCGCCGTATTCCAGCGCGTCCAGAAGGAAAAAGAAGCGCCGCCGCGCTTCTTCATCGCTCATGCCGAGCGCCGCGAATACCTTGGCCTGCACGTCGCGGCGGTGAATACGGATCGAGCCGGAGCCCAGCTCCACGCCGTTCAACACCATGTCGTAGGATTTGGCCCGGCAGCGCGCCGGATCGGCCGTGAGCTTCTCCAGATCGTCGTCGTGAACCGACGTGAACGGATGGTGGGCTGCATTCCAGCGGTTCTCTTCCTCGTCCCACTCGAACATCGGGAAGTCCAGCACCCACAGGAACCGGAACAGCTTGGGGTCGAGCAGTCTGTGACGGTCGTTGAACTTCTGCGCCAGGTTCAGGCGCAACTGGCCGCAGGCCTGGTAGACGGTCTCCTCGGGGCGTTGGCCCTTAGGTTCGCCGGCCCACGCGGCCAGCGCCAGCAAATCGTTTTCTCCGGCGCCGCAACGTTCCCGCACTTGCGCCATTTGGGCCGGGTAATCGCGCTCCAGGCGGCGTATGTCGTCGTAGACGCGCAAACCGCGCTCGCCCCCAAACGCCTTGAACTCGTCGCGCTCGCGGCGGCTGGGAGCGCCTGTTCCGGGGATGTGGATCGCCACAAGCGGCAGGCCGCCGGCGGCCAACTCGGGCAGCAGGTCCTCCACGGGGTGCATGGGCGGGAGGCGCAGGTCGGGCTTGTCGCTGCCGTAGCCGCGCATGGCCTCGGCGTAGGTCAGCCGCGGAAACGGCGCCTCGACTCGATAGCCGGCCACTTCGCATAGGCGGACAATCAGCGGCTCGACCACTTCGAAAATCCGCTCCTGCTGGGGAAAGGACATTTCCAGATCGATCTGTGTGAACTCCGGCTGGCGGTCGGCCCGCAGGTCCTCGTCGCGGAAGCAGCGTACAATCTGGAAGTACTTCTCATAGCCGCCGATCATGAGAAGCTGCTTGAAGATCTGCGGGGATTGCGGAAGCGCGTAGAAGTTGCCGGGCTGTACGCGGCTGGGCACCAGGTAATCGCGCGCGCCTTCGGGCGTCGAGCGGGTCATGAACGGCGTTTCGATTTCCAAAAACCCCAGTCCGTGCAGAAACTGCCGCGTGGCGAAGGCAATCTCCGAACGCAGCACGATGTTGCGCTGCATGCGCGGGCGGCGCAGATCCACGTAACGGTATTTCAGGCGCGCGTCTTCGGATACCTCCGCGTCGTCCTCCATGGGGAATGGCGGCGTGCGGGATTCGTTCAGAATCCAAATCTTCGAAGCCACCACTTCCACCTCGCCGGTGGCCAGGTTCGGATTGACGGCGCCCTCTCCGCGGAGCGCCACCAGTCCTTCCACCGCGATGACGTATTCCGGGCGCACTTCCTCGGCGCGCTGGTGTACGGCGGGATCCACGTCGGCGTGAAACACGGTCTGCGTCATGCCGAAGCGGTCGCGCAGGTCGACGAAAATGACGCCTCCGTGGTCGCGGCGCCGGTGCACCCAACCCATCAGCACCACGGTCTTGCCGGCGTCCGCGGCCCGCAATTCCCCGCACTGATGCGTGCGTCTGAGTTCACCGAGAAAATCCAATGCAACGGAGGTTTCCATATCGATCTCTTCTTTAGTTCCGCGCGGCGTCAGTCAGCCTGGCGGCGACCTCATCGCGCGTGAGGCTTTCCTGTTCGCCCGTGGACATATTCTTGAGGGCGTAGCGTCCGGCGGCAATTTCATCCTCGCCGACAATCAGGACAAACCGGGCCCCTAACTTATTGGCCAGTTCCATGAGGCGCTTCAGCTTGCCCTCGGCCAGTTCCACGGATAAACCCAGGCGGCGGTACTCGCGCGCCATCAGGGCGGACTGCCGCAGGGCGGCGTCTCCCAGCGGCGCGATCAGCAGCTCCAGCGGCGCGCCGGCCTCGGAGGCTTCCACGCTCATGACTAAACGGTCTTCGCCGATGGAGAAACCGATGCCCGGCGCGGCGATTTTCGAACCCAGCGATTCGGCAAGGCCGTCGTACCGCCCTCCGCCCAGCACGGAATTCTGCGCGCCCAGCCCGCCATGCACCACCTCGAACGTGGTGCGCATATAGTAATCCAAGCCCCGCACCAGTCGCGGGCGCACCTGGTAGGCAATGCCGCGGCTGTCCAGGGATTGCCTGACGGCGTCGAAGTGCGCACGACAATCGGCGCACAGATGGTCGATCAGCGACGGCAGCTTCTCGATAATGGGCTGGTCGGCTTCCACCTTGCAATCGAGCACCCGCAGTGGGTTGGTCTCCGCGCGGCGCTGGCAATCGCCGCACATCGCGCCGGCGACGCCTTTCAACTCACGGCGGAGCAGCTCGATATATTGCGGGCGGCACGTGTGGTCGCCCACGGAATTGATCAGCAGCTCGAATCCCGAGAGCCCGGCGCGGCCCAGGAGTTCCACCACCATCTCGATCGATTCGGCGTCCACCACGGGCGATACCGAGCCGATGGCTTCCGCGCCGATCTGATAGAACTGCCGGTAGCGGCCTTTCTGCGGGCGCTCGCGGCGGAACATGGGGCCGATATAGTACAGCTTCTGGACGCCCGGACGCTGGTCCAGACGGTGCTCGATGTAGGCGCGTATGACCGAAGCGGTGTTCTCGGGCCGCAGCGTGAGCGAACTGCCGTCGCGGTCCTCGAAGGTGTACATTTCCTTAGTGACAATATCGGTCTCGGCGCCTACTCCACGCGCGAACAACTGCGTCTCTTCGAGAATCGGCGTGCGGATTTCGTGGTAGTTGTAGGCGTGGAAAACCGCTCGGGCCGCGGCTTCCACGCGGTTCCACACCTCGGTCGACGGAGGTAGTAAGTCCCTGGTTCCTTTGACGGCTTTGATCAAGGTGTTTGGAAATTCCATGCTAACATGGCTCGCCACGGGTTCCCGATTCCCCTAAAGTCGCGGCGGCATTCCGTCGATACAAGAGGTAATGATCCTCCTCAAGGGCCGGTCCTCACCGGCCCACCCAATTCGCCTCGCCGGTCTGGCGCTGGCTTGGGTCTTGTTTGTGGACGCGGGCATTGCGCAAAACTCCGCCGCGGCGCCGGTCCAGGTTGCTCCAGTCAATGCTGCTCCGGCCGCGGCGCCTGCCAAAACCCCACCAGCCGCTCCGCCAACCATGCGCGACCTCATGAAAGCGGCGGCCGACAAGCAGCGCGCCGCCATTGCGGCGCAGCGCGAAGCGGTTCAAAAGCAAGCGGCGGCGGCGGGCGTGTGGCTTCCGCCCTGGGCGGCGCCGACCGGGCTGGCGGAACCTCCGTGCGAGCCCATAGCCGATCCTGCCGTGGCGCCAATCATCGAAGGCGCCGCGAAGGCGCATAACCTCCAGCCCACCTTGATCCGCGCCGTGATTGAGCAGGAGTCCGGCTTCCATCCCTGCGCGGTATCTCCAACCGGCGCCGAGGGACTCATGCAACTGATGCCGGACACGGCCGAAGAACTCGGCGTGAACGACCCGTTCGACGCCGGGCAGAACATCGAGGCCGGCGCAAAATACCTCAAAGACCTGATCGACAAGTACAAGGGCGACCTGGCGCAGGCGCTCGGCGCATACAACGCGGGCCCCGGGACCGCCGATCAGGCCGGCGGCATTCCGGAGATTCCGGAAACGCGCGATTATGTAAATGCCATCCTGAAGAAGTTGGATATCAAGCCGATCCCCCCGGTAATTCCGGCGCAGTAGCTCTTACTTCAGCAGATCCGCCAGCGCCCCTCCCAATTGCGGGAAGCGGAACCCAAACCCGGCCGCCTCGGCGGCTTGCGGAACCACGCGCTGGCTGGCCAGCAGGATCTCGGACATCTCTCCAAGCAGGAGGCGCAACGCCAGCTTGGGCGCGGGAAACAGCGCCGGCCGGCGCAGGGCGCGCGCCAGTTGCCGCGTGAAATCGGCATTCGTTACCGGCTGCGGCGCCACCGCGTTCACGGGTCCAGCGACCGGATTTTCCAGGACGTAGCGGAAGAGCGCCGCCAGATCGTCCAGGTGAATCCAGGACATCCACTGCCGGCCGTCGCCCAGCCTTCCGCCGGCGCCCATGCGGAAAACGGGCAGGATGCTCTTGAGCGCGCCTCCGCGCCGGTCGAGCGCCATGCCGATGCGCATCCGAACCAC
Organism: uncultured Solibacteraceae bacterium; assembly: GCA_964457555.1. GTDB lineage: Bacteria > Acidobacteriota > Terriglobia > Bryobacterales > Bryobacteraceae > BOG-224. The sequence continues at coordinate 5,634 of CAYWHA010000017.1, read as the reverse complement.
CCGTACGCCCAGCTCCTCCGCGGCCTGCGCTTCCCGCTCCCACGCCGCGCACACGTCGGGCAGAAAGCCGGTTCCCGGAGCGGACGCCTCCGTGAGCGTCTCGTCTCCGCGCGACCCGTAGTAGCCCGTGGCCGACGCGCACACCAGGATACCCGGCCTGCGCGGCAGCCTGGCCAGCGTGCGCACCAGGCTGCGCGTGCCCGCCACGCGGCTTTCCATAATGCGGCGCCGCGCGTCCGCCGTCCAGCGTTGGGCCACGCTTTCGCCGGCCAGATGGATCACGGCGTCCGCCTCGCGCAGCGCTTCCTCCGGCGGCTCGCCTTTACCCGGGTCCCAGACCGAAAGCCGAACGCCCGCCGGCAGGTTCGTGCCCGCATGGCGGCTCAACACGTGGAGCGAGTGGCCGTCCTTGGCGAGAGTCTTCAGCAGCCTTCGCCCAATCAGCCCCGACGCTCCGGTAATTGCGATTTTCATGGCAGCCGGGCGGCGAGCACCGCCTTTTCGTACTGGCGGACCTCATCGAACCACGCCATGCCCACGGGCACGCCCATGCGCACGCAGTAGGCGTCCCAGACAGCCGCCCAGGGGAGGCTCTTCTGTTCTTCGAACAGCGCCAGCCGTTCGGTGAAGTCCGCCTTCCACTCCGCGGCCTTCAGCCTGCCCGTGGGCTCGAGCAAGGCGATCAGCAGCGCCTTGATCATGTTGCGCGCGCCAACCACCCATGCGGCCACGCGATTGATGCTGGCGTCGAAATAGTCCAGGCCAAGGTGGATCTTGTCGCCGAGCCGGCCGCTGCGCACGAGTTCCTTGGCGATGGCTTGCAGCTCGTCGTCCAGAATCACGACGTGATCGCTGTCCCAACGAACCGGACGGCTGACGTGCAGCACCAGCCCGGGACAGAACATCAGCACGGAGGAGATTTTCTCCGAGATCATCTCCGTGGGGTGGTAGTGACCGGCGTCAAGCGTCAGCAGCTTCTGGCGCGACACGGCGTAACCCATGTAGAACTCGAACGAGCCGGCGGTATAGCTTTCGGCGCCGATGCCGAAGAGTTTGGCTTCCACGGCGTCGAGGTGAAACTTGGGGTCGATGGGTTCGGCGAAGATCCGGTCGAGCGAATCCGCCAGGCGCTCGCGAGGTCCGGCGCGGTCGACCGGGGTGTCTTTGTACCCATCCGGAATCCAGAGGTTGGTCACGGTGGGCGTGCCGAGCTGGCGGCCCATTTCGGCGCCGATCTTGCGGCAGGCGATTCCGTGTTCGATCCAGAAATCGCGGATGGCCTTATCGGCGTGAGCCAGGGTGAAGCCGTCGGCCGCCTTGGCGTGCGAGAAATAGGTCTCGTTGAAATCCATTCCCAAGCCGTTCGCCTTGGCCCAATCGATCCAGCTTTGGAAGTGGCGGGGCTCAATCTTGTCGCGGTCGACGAACTTCCCCCCGTTATCCAGATAGGACGCGTGGAGGCTCAGCCGGTGCTTGCCGGGGAGCATGGCGAGGGTCTTTTCGATATCGGCGCGTAGCTCTGCGATGGTTCGGGCCTTGCCGGGATAATTGCCGGTGGCCTGAATGCCTCCTCCCGAGAGCTGCGCGCCGGCGGTCTCGAAGCCGCCCACGTCGTCACCCTGCCAGCAGTGCAGGGAGATGGGAATGGTTTCCAGCGTGCGCATGGCGGCATCGGTATCGACGCCAGCCTCGCCGTAGCGTTCTTGCGCGATGCGGTAGGCCTGCTCGATGTTGGCTTGTTTCATGGCGACTCGTCCTATGATAGTTTCTTGAAATTCGCGTAGGCGCGGTCCCAGGCGGCGCTTGGGGCCGGCTCGAAGACTTCCACCGGGAAGGAACGCTCGATGAGGGAGCGGGCGTCGTCGATGGACGCCATGGCGCCGATGCCCACCAATTGCATGGCGATATTGCCGAGTGCGGTGGCTTCGGCGGGACCGGCCAGCACGCGGCAACCGGTGGCATCGGCGGTGAACTGGTTCAGCATGGCGTTGCGGCATCCGCCGCCAATCACGCGGATCTGTTCGAAGCGCGTTCCGGCGACGTCGCCGAGCTGTTCGAGCACCGAGCGGTACTTGAGCGCGAGGCTCTCCAGGATGACGCGCGTATATTCGCCGGGATCTTGCGGAGCGCGTTGGCCGGTGCGGGCGCAGTAAGCGTCGATGGCGCGCGGCATGTGGTCGGGATTCACGAACAGGGCGTCGTCGGGATCGATGACCGGGACGGCCGCTTTCGATGACGCCATGGCGCAAAGCTCGGCGTAGGAATACGGACGGTCCTCCGCCTCCCACGCCTTCCGCGATTCCTCCAGCAGCCACATGCCGGTGATGTTCTTGAGCAGGCGAAAGGTCCCGCCGACGCCGCCTTCGTTGGTGAAGTTGAAGCGCCGGCTGCCGGCGCTGACAATGGCCTCGGGGACCTCGGTTCCCAATAACGACCAGGTGCCGGAACTGAGGAAGGCGGTCGAGCCGCCGGTCCTCACGGCGGCCACGGCGGAACCGGTGTCGTGACACGCCGGCGCGATGACCCGCGCATTCTTGAGCGCCTCCGGTTGGGCAAGTTCCGCGCGCAATCCTCCGAGCACCGCGCCGGGCTGGACGATGGGCTTCAGGAAATGCGTGGGGATGCCGAGGTCGGTTAGCAGGCCGGTTGCCCAGGAGCGCGTTCGCCGGTCCAGAAACTGGGTGGTGGTGGCCTCGGTATATTCGCATACCTGGACGCCCGCCAGCCAGAAATTGAACAGGTCGGGGATGGTGAGCAGGGATTCGGCCAGCGCCAGCAGCTTCGGGGTCCTCTGGGAGGCGGCGTAAAGCTGATAGAGCGTGTTCAACGCCATGAACTGGATGCCCGTAGCGTCGTAGATGCGATCGGACCCGGCGGCGGCAGCGGCTTTCTCGACCATTCCCAGGGTGCGCTGGTCGCGGTAGTGGTAAGGGTTTTCGAGAAGGATTCCCCCCTCGCCCAGCAGCGCGTAATCCACGCCCCAGGTATCCACGCCGATGGCTGCCACGGGACCGCAACGAGCCGCCGCGTGCAAGCCGGCCTGCACTTCGCGCCACAGACGGGGCATGTCCCAATGCAGCTCGCCGTTGTAGCGGACAGGCTCATTGGGGAAGCGATGGATTTCCTGGAGCTCGAGTTTCCCGCCGCTCAGGCGGCCGAGAATGGCGCGTCCGCTGGTAGCTCCCAGATCGAACGCGAGAACGGAGGTGGTGTGAGCGTCGGTCATAAAAGATTGACGCGGAGACGGGCCCGCAAAGGCAGCGGGCACCCCGCCGCGGAGAACCTCTTGAGGTTTGCCTCCGCGCCTCTGCGTCTCTGCGTCTCTGCGTCAGATTGTCCGTTCGTAGAGGTACACCGAAGTCTCCTGGCGGCTTTCGCGGGCGCCTTCGCAGACGGCGAACTGCGCGCCGCGCACGGCGTTTACGGAGGCCTTGTTCCACAACGCGGCGCCGGCGTATTCGCCGTCCTTGCGGAGGGCGTAGAAGTTGAGGTCGATGGGCGCAAGGCGCTTCGGGTCGTCGTTGAAATTCCGGGAGACGCGCTTGAGGGCGTCGAGGCAGGCGTCCTTGGGCGACATGCCGCGGCGCATGTTCTCGACCACGGTATGCGCGCCGCAGACCCGCAGGTTTTCCTCGCCGCGGCCGGTGGAACCGGCGCCGCCGACATCCTGGTCCAGCCAGAGGCCGCCGCCGATGATCGGGGAATCGCCAACGCGGCCGGGAATTTTCCACGCCAGACCGCTGGTGGTGGTGACCGCCGACATTTCGCCCTTCTCGTTCAGGGCGATGCAGTTGATGGTGCCGTGCGGCGGGTGGATGGCGTTCTCCCAAGCCTCGGCCAGCAGCTCGTCGCTGGCCTGGGGAAACATCTCCCTGATCTCGCGGAGCACGGCGGCTTTGCGCTGTTCGCTGGGCGGCGCATCGAGCCCCGGTCCCCAGTTGGTATGGCCGGCGGGGTCGCGCAGCGATTTCTTCCAGGTGAGCCACTGGATGCGGGATTCCTCGGTGAGAAGATTGTCTTCCTGGAAGCCCATGTCCTTGGCGAAGCGCAGCGCGCCTTCACCCACCAGCATCATGTGGTCGGTCTGCTCCATAACGATGCGGGCGACTTTGGAGGGCGTCTTGATATTACGCAGCGCCCCCACGGCGCCGCCGCGACGCGAAGGTCCGTGCATGCAACTGGCGTCGAGCTCGACCACGCCATCCTCATTCGGCAAGCCGCCGTATCCGACGCTGTTATCCCGTGGGTCCAGTTCGACGATGTTGACGCCGGCGATGACGGCATCGAGCGTATCGCCGCCGGCCTTGACGATCTCCATGGCCTTGGCGCAACAATTGACGCCGCCGTTGTTGCGGTTGGCGCTGGAGACGACTACGGGCGGGCGCGCCTGGGCGGCGGCCTTCCGTATGACGGGGAGCGCGGCGGCTCCCAGAATCGCAGCTCGCCTGGTAAATGTCATGATCTCCATAATGTCACAAGGCGGCCGGCCGCGTAGAGCCGCGGGACGCCGATTAGGCGGGAATTACGGTTAATGCCGGCGGCGGCGGGCGGCGGTACCGAGCTTCGTTCCGGCGAAAGCCAAGCCGCCGAACAGCATCATTCCGAGGGTGCCTGGTTCGGGCGCGGAGGTCGAGGATTCCTCGGTGACGGTCCAGGAGCCAGAGGCTACATCGTAGAACGGCCCCGAGGAGATGGGATTCTCTTGAGCGATCACGTCCTGGGAACGCGACGTCCCGCCGGGATTGAGAACGAATGAGAATTCGTCGTACCCAAGGAAGTCCGAATTCGTGCCGGCCCACGCGTAATGCGCGTCGCAACCCGCCGCGGTCCCGGTCAATATCTGGAAAGCGTATGCGGGCTGGTAGCCGGAACCGGTGGGACCGCAGCCTGTCGGGGGATCGGCGATCAGAGTCAGGTCGTTCGCCGCGGTTGTGAGATCGAATGTCTGGCCGTCCCAATTCACGATGAAATTCGTGAAGCCCACGGTTGGATCGTAATCGAAGGAGCCGGAGGTGGGAAGCAAGACGCTAAACTCCGAAAGGGTGAAGTCGATGGAGTACTCGATGGCCGTGGCATGCGCCGGCAGAGAGACGGCGACGATGGCGAGAAGAGAAATGGCTAGGGTTTTTATCATCTTACCCCGATGTCGGTTAATACTACCATATAAGAGTCTGTTATTCCTTAATACACGCACAAGAACCGCCGGCGGAGACCGGCGGCGGTACCAAGTACCAAGTCAGATTTTCTGCACACGGCGGAGGGTGAACATTTCAGAGCGCATGTTTTCGCGCTCGTAACGCTTCCAATCGTCATTGACGTGAAGGAGCTTGCCGCTGATGTGATTGGAACGCTCGGAGGCAAGGAAGAGGGCCAACTGGATTTGCTTATCGGGGGGCACGCCGCCATCGATGCGGACCTGCTGGGCGCGCTCGATTTCTTTGGGGCCGGCGCGCTCCTCGCCGGCGCTGAGGATCTCGTCGGTCATGTGGGTGTAGGAATCGCCGGGGGACATGGCGTTGACCTGCACGTTAGAATCGCGGACCTCTTCGGCCAGGCATTCGACGAAGCGGACGATGGCGGCCTTGGAAGCCGCGCTGGCGGAGAAGTTCGGGCGGGAATGTCCGGAGCCGGGGC
>CAYWHA010000016.1:0-100765 GCA_964457555.1 uncultured Solibacteraceae bacterium | reverse complement strand
GCTTGGGGCCGATTTCCACGGCGTTCCAGGGCCGTCCCCAGGTTTTCGACGCCTCGGCGCTGGGCCAAAGCGCGAAGCCCTCGTGGTGCTTCGAGGTGCTGGCCACGTAGCGCGCGCCGGAGCGCTGGAAGACGTCGGCCCAGTGATCGGGGTCGAACAACTCGGCGCGGAACATGGGCGCCATGTCCTGGTAGGCAAAGTCGGGGCCGAACACGCGCTTGTGATACTCCCAGGAACCCGCGTCCACCGGATCCGCGCCGGGCTTCTTGCCTTCCGTGATGGCGTGCCAATACCATTCCGCGTACGCCAACTTGCCCGGCAAGACTGGCGCGTAAGAGGCGACCGAGTACACGCCCCAATGGATGAAGATGCCAAACTTGGCGTCCGAAAACCAGGCGGGCGTGGGACGTTTATCGAGCGAGTCCCAATTCGGTTGGTAGGTCTGCGCGGGCGAGGCAATCGCAGCGAACAGGAGAAGGATGAGGAATACCGGAAGGCGCTTTCGCATCTCGCCCTCATTCTAATTCCTTTCGGTAGAGGCATGAAACCCACGCGGCGGAGATTTCTGCTTAAATCAACTCTTGCGGACCTGAGTTGGGAATTTTCGGTCCGCGCGGGAGCGCACACATGTCATCGACGACGCCAGTTTCTCCAAGCCCCAACCGCCGCCGCTTCATCGGAGGAGCGTTAGCCACAGCGGCGTCTTATAACCGCATCTTCGGCGCAAACGATGTCATTCGCGTCGGGGCCATCGGAAACGGCGGACGCTGGGATGCGCTGTACGACGCACTCCAGAAGAACACGGGCAACCAGATCGTCGCGGTGTGCGATGTCTACGAACCGCGCCGCTTGAGGGCCAAAGCAAGAGCGGCCGCCGATGCCACGGAGCATGTAGACTATCGCGAGATCCTGGACCGCAAGGACGTGGATGCCGTCACGATCGCCACACCCGATCACTGGCACGTCCGCATCGCGATCGACGCGGTGGGCGCGGGCAAGGACGTTTACTGCGAGAAGCCCGTCACGCACACGCCCGCCGAAGGGGCGCCGCTGATTGCGGCGGTGCGCGGATCGGACCGCGTAGTCCAGGTGGGGTTGCAGCAGCGCAGTTGGGAGCACTACCTGGCGGTGAAGAAGGATGTGATCGATGCCGGCGTGCTGGGGCAAATCACGCTGATCCGCACCTACTGGTATCAGAATCACAACACCGGAGGCCGCGTACCCAACATCGACACGGCAAGGCTCGACTGGAAGAAGTTTCTGGGCTCAGCGACGGACCGGCCATTCGATGCCGATACCTTCGCGAACTGGCGCTGGTACTGGGATTTCGGCGGCGGCGCCATGACGGACCTGTTCGTGCATTGGGTGGACGTGGCCCAATGGTACATGGGCGTGGATATGCCCACGCGCGCCACGGCGACGGGAGTGAAGGCTTTGCTGCAACAGCGGCAGACGCCGGATACCATGAGCGCGGCGCTTTCCTACCCTGCCGCGGTGGTGGAGTTCGACTGCGCGTTATTGGGGTATATCGAAGGCGGCGGGCTGATGTTTCGGGGCACGAAAGGCGCCATGCGATTGCATCGCCAGGGTTACGAGGTCTATAACGAGATTCCCAACTATTCGGAAGCGTTTCAGCCGCCGCCCGCGGTTGCCAAGGGCAAATCGTCGCGCGACGGATTGATTGACCACGTGCAGAATTTCCTGGACTGCGTTCGGTCGCGCGGCACGCCGAACGCGCCGGTGGAGGTGGGCGTGGCCGCCGCGCGAGCCGGGCATATCGCCAATATCGCGATGCGAGGCAGTGGGGTGTGGACCGCGGACGCGCCGGTTTAGGGGGAATGGTGGCCGATCCGGCTTACAATCCGCTTGCGCAATACCGGCTTGAACCGGCCCGTTACACCTGCTACCGCGCGGCGGGGCCCATTGCGGTGGATGGCAAACTGGATGAGCCTTCGTGGCGGGTTGCGCCGACTTCGACGCCGTTCGTCGATATCGTCACCGGCGAACCGGCGTGGTTCGACACGCGGGTAGCCCTGTTATGGGACGATGACTACCTGTATTTCGGCTTCAGGGCGGAGGAGACGGACGTCTGGGGCACGCTAACCGAGCGCGATTCCCGCATCTGGGAAGAGAACGATCTGGAAGTGTTCATCGGAGGCGGGCGGGATGCCTACTACGAGTTCGAGGTGAACGCTCTCAACACGGTCTACGAAGTGTTCTGGATCTGGAAAGACGCGTTGAAACCCGGCTCGCTTTATCACGGCAGACCGGAATTCGACCCCGCCACGCAGCGTACGCTGGTCCTCGATGGAGTGGGCGGGCATGTACACCCCCGCGGCGAGCGGTGGGGCTTTCTGGACTGGGATTTCCCCGGTCTGCGGACGGCGGTGCATGTGGACGGCGCGGTCAACCGGCGCAATCGCACCGACCGCGGTTGGACCGCCGAGCTGGCATTTCCGTGGAAGGGCATGCGGATGCTGGCTGACGGGCGAGCTCTGCCGCCCAAGCACGGCGACGTGTGGCGGATGGACTGCTCGCGTTTCGAGAAGATCGGCCGCGGAGGCGAAACGCTCGACCCGTGCGCGGGCTGGACGTGGAACCGTCACGGGCATTACGATTCGCACATTCCCGAAGTGTTTCCGTATGTGACGTTTTCGAAGCAGGTGGTGAAGAAATGAATCGTGGCAGTTCTTCATTTTCGCGACGCCAACTTCTGAACTCCGTCATGGGTGCGGGTGGGGCGGCGCTGTTTACGTCCCAGCCGGCGAGGTCCGCTTCGGCGGGCGAGATGACCCTGAAGACCCGGCCGGCCACGTTTCGCATCGATGACACGGGGGCGTTCCGCGCCATTACCGGCAACGGCCGCAACTACCTGGCGCCCGGACAACCGGCGCCGGTACTGAGCGTGCGCGTGGACGGCAAGTTGTATGCGGCGAGTCACGCGACGTGGGACGCGTCGGGGAACACGTTGACGCTCGACTTCAACGGCATCGGGGCGAAGGCGGTGGTGGCGGTGCGCGCCAAGACGACGCACGTGACGTTCGAGTTGATTGAATTGCGCGCCGCGGGTCCCATTGAGCTGGCGCTGTGGGGGCCCTATCCGGTCGCCATTGGCGATCTGGTGGGCGAAGTGGTCGGCGTGGTGCGCGATTCCACGTTTGCCGTGGGCATTCAGGCGCTCAACGCCAAGACGATGGGAGGGTATCCGTCCCAGGAGAGCGACGTCGAACCCGACGCCACGGCCGACGATACCGGCGTCTATTCCGGCTTGCCGGACGAACTGCGGAAGCAGCAGCTCTGGCGCGGCGACACGGCGAAGCGCACGCCGTTTGGCAGCGTGTTGCAGGCGTATTGCCGGAACCGGGACCGGCAGCGCGTCATTAGCAACTGGGGGCATGAGAAGTTCGTGGCGCTGCCGTTTGAGGATGGGGGCGCGATTGGCAGCAAGATCGCGGTGTTCGCGTGCCCGGCCAAACAGGCGCTGGCGGTTCTGGGCGAAATCGAAGTGGCGGAAGGTTTGCCGCATCCGACGATGGGCGGCGTTTGGGCGAAGATGGCGCCGGGGGCGACGGCGTCATACCTTATCGTGGATTTTGGCGAGAGCACGATTGACCTTGCCATCGAGATGACCGAACGGGCGGGTTTGAAGTACCTCTACCAGAGTTCGCCCTTCGAGACCTGGGGACACTTCAAACTCAAGCCGGCCTTGTTCCCGCGGGGCTGGGATGGGTTCCGCGACTGCGTGGAGAAGGCCCACAAGGCCGGCATCCAGGTAGGATTCCACACGCTGTCCAATTTCATCACGCCGAACGATCCCTATGTGACGCCGGCGCCGGACCCGCGATTGGCGCGCATCGGAACCAGCGAACTCACAGCCGACATCGATGCGGCCGAGACGGAAGTTCCGGTCGCCGACCCGGTGTGGTTTCAGAAGAAGACCGATATGAGCACCGTGGTCATCGGCGAAGAACTGATCCGGTACGACGGCGTTTCCGCGGAAGCGCCGTGGAAGTTGCTGAAGTGCCAGCGTGGCGCGTGGGACACAAGAGCCGCCGCGCACCGCAAGGGCGATGGCGCCGGCAAGTTGATGGATCACGCTTACAAGGTTTTTCTGACCGACGCCGCGCTTTCGCAGGAAGTCGCGCGCAATATCGCGGCGTTCTGCAATCGCACCGGCGCGACGCAGCTTTCGCTCGATGGTTTGGAGGGGAACTGGTCCACCGGCATGGGGCAATACGGGCGCTCGCTGTTTACGAAAGCGTGGTACGACGCGCTGGCGCCGGAGTTGCGCGGGCACGTCATTAACGATGCCAGCAATGCCGCGCATTTTACCTGGCACATCGCTACCCGCTACAACTGGGGCGAACCGTGGTACGCCGGCTTCCGACAGAGCCAGACGCTTTACCGGATGAAAAACCAGTTGTTCTTCATACGCAACCTGATTCCACACATGCTCGGGTGGTTTTCGGTGCGCGCGGAAACGACGCCGGAAGATGTCGAGTGGCTCTGCGCGCGAGCGGCCGGTTACGATGCCGGGTTTGCGCTGGCGACCAGTTTTGGCAGCAAGGCGACCCAGAGCTCCGGCGACGTGGCTGCCTTGGACCAAAGACAAGCCGCGATTTTCGACGCGATCAAGCAATGGGAGACGGCGCGGCAAAGCGGCGCATTCCCGGAGAGTGTGAAGCCGGCGTTGCAGGATGTGAACCGCGAATTTCATCTGGTGGCCGCCGGGCCGGGCGAGTGGGATTTGCAGCCGTCGAACCCCGCGGGGCCGGCGGTGCGGATCCGGGCGCGCCGGCCAGGCCTCTGAAATTCGCCGGCGCGCAGTGGAAAGGAGAAAGCACATGGCAGCAGCAGCGGGCGCGGCGGCCGCCGCCGGGATTGTTCAAGCCATACGGGCGGCGGGGGTGGTGGTCCAAGTCGAACCGAGGGAGTTTTCCCGGCTCATCAACCGGGCCAAGGATCCACTGATCGTGGTTGCGGAGGGCTGGAACTTCGGCAAGAGGTACAAGTACCTGGTGAGCTACAAAGGCCTGGCGTTCTTCACCAAGTCGAAGGACCCTTTGCCTTTGCCGGGCAGCGCGGAAGTGGTGAACGCAGGCAGTATCTGGGTTCCCGGCGGCTGAGCATTCGCATCTCGATTCAAACTTTCCGCACGCTATAATCCTTTTTCGGAGGAGGCTTCCACGATGAGACTGTCGGAGATCCCGCTGCAGGACCCCTACGTACTGGTTGACCAGGCCACGCAGACTTATTTTCTGTACGTCGAGGCCTCTGCGGGCGGCGAGAGCGGCGTGGCGGTCTATCGAAGCAAGAACCTGCGCGACTGGACGGGTCCTGAGAAGACATATACGGTTCCGAGCGGCGGGTGGGCGGACGCGGGCGGCGGCGCAACCGGACCCGAGGTTCATCTGCACCTCGGGCGGTATTTTCTCTTCACTACACTGAGGAACCGGAAGACCGTCCTCGCCGCGGCGCAACAGACCGGCGCGCGGGCGAGCGGCGATTCCAAATGGCAGAACCAGAGAGCGCGCGCGACCGTAATCGCCGTGGCGGATTCGCCGCTAGGGCCGTTCATCAGCACCGAGGCGAGCGCGCGGATTACGGATGCATCGTTAATGACGCTCGATGGAACGCTGCACACCGATCCCGACGGGACGCCGTGGATGGTCTTCGCGCAGGACTGGGTGCAGAAGATAGACGCAGTCATGGCGGCCGTCAAACTAAAGCCTGACTTGAGCGGGCCCGCGGCGGCGCCGATATGGCTGTTCAACGGGGCGCAGGGGCCGTGGTATCTGGATCCGCAAGCGGGGGCGCCTCCTGGAAAGGCGGCGGCGAATGACCTTCAGTGCATCCCATACGCGGTTTTCGGTCCGCAGTTGTACTCGACGCCGGGCCGGCGGCTGGCGATGCTGTGGTCCGGCTACCGGAGGCACTTCACCGAATTCGTGCAGACGCAGGCTATTTCGAAGACGGGCAATATTAACGGCCCGTGGGAGCAGCTTGCGCCGATATTCACGGGCGACCGGGGTAATGGCATGATCTTCGAGGCCTTCGATGGGCGCACGTTGATGGTCGTGCACAACAACCACGGCCAGCCGTCCGCGTCGCGGGCGGAACTGCATGAGGTTGCGATTACGGATGAAGGCATCAAAGTGGGGCGGCATCGCGGCGATCTGGATGGGGTGGCGGGGTGATGAGTGCTTGGGTGGGGCGGGAGCAGAAAATGGAGAATCGGAAAACACGGCGGGATGTGATGCGGCAGGCCGGCAGAATCGCCTTGGGCGTGGCCGGGACGGAACTACTGGCGCGAGCGCAGCAGGCCGCGCAGGAGGTCACGTATCCTTTCAAGACTTGGCAACTCAGTGGACAGGATGCGTATATCTTCGCGGACCAGGCGACGAAGACTTACTACCGGACTACCACGGGCGCTCCGCAAGTCAGGATGAGTAAGAACCTGCTGGATTGGACTGGGCCGATCACCATGTTCACCAATCCGCCGCAGGAGCAGCGATGGTACTCGAACGAAATGCCGTGGGCCTGTGAGATGCACTCTTACAAAGGCAAGTACTACATTTTTCTAACGCGGCATAACAGTTCGAACATATTGGCGAAGAGTGAGCTGGCTACGGAGGTAAACCCTTACTCCGTCTGGCAAACGGAGAATGCGCGCGCCACAACCATTGCCGTGGCGGATTCGCCGCAGGGTCCTTTCACGGGGCTCGATAACAGCCGGCCGGTTCACAATCCCCGCTTCATGACGCTCGACGGCACGTTCATCGTGGATGAGGAAGGGCCGTGGATGGTGTACTGCCATGAATGGGTGCAGAAGACCGATGGGACCATTGAGGCGATCCCACTGACGCCCGACCTACGCGCTGCGGCGGGCGACTCCATCCTGCTGTGCCGCGGGTCGGACGCTTCGTGGCGCAGGCGGGCCAAGGAATACAACCACGGGACGGGGCCGGCGATCGACGCCACGCAATCGGCGCCGTATGTGACCGATGGCTGTGAGGTTACGAGGACGCCGAACGGTTCCCTGCTGATGATTTGGACGGGGCCGGGCGGCCGCTACAGCTACGACGAGGTGCAGGCGATCTCGCGGTCGGGCCGTGTGCGCGGTCCTTGGGAGCAGGTGTACCGCGAGCCGTTCATGTTTGGGAACCGCGGCCATGGCAACCTCTTCCGGACGTTTGAAGGGCAGGACATGTACGTGGTGATGAATCACGTCGCGCAGGGCGGCCAAGGCAATGGGGTTCGGTCGGAATACTACGAGGTCGAGATCGGGGACGAAGGGGTGAGGCTGCTGAAGCACCGGCAGGACCTGGATGGACAGGTGGGGCTGTCGCTCGAATACAAGACGCCGCCCGATCTCTATCTTCCGCCGAACCAGGTTGTGGACGCGACTTCGCCGGCCGGCGCCGCGGTCGCGTACACGGCCACGGCGCATGCCTGGCGGTACGGGCCCGTGCCGCTGAAAGCCTCGCACAGTTCTGGCTCTACGTTCCCTATCGGGACTACGACGGTGGCCTGCAGCGCGGAGGACAGCGCGGGGAACGCGGCCGAGGAAAGCTTCACGGTCCGCGTAAAGGGAGCGGGCGAGCAGATTGCCGACCAACTCGCGCTGATTCAATTGGCGAAGCCCAAGAGCGGGGCGTTCAAGGACGCGTTAGATGCCGCGCAAACGCGCCTGGGGGCGGGCGATAAGGCGGGAGTTCGTAAACAGCTCGATAGCTTCAAGCGACTGGTGCGCGCGCAGTCCGGGAAGGCGCTGAGCGTCGCGATCGCGAACAGGCTTGTGGCAAGTGCGGAGCGCATTGCGGGGGTAATGGGCGCCTGAGGGGTTGGCAGGCGAAAGCGCCTGCCCCACCAGCCACTGACAAGGGAGTGGTGACAAAGGATAATGGAATTGTCACCCCTTCAAGGGCCTATGGCGAGGTCGAGTGAGAGCGCGGAAGCGGACGCTTGGCGGGAACCCGCTCCGCCCTCCAGCGCGCTGCGCTGGATGTTCCTGTGGGTTTCCGTGTTGCTGCTGGGGCTGCTGGTTGTGTCCGGCGCGCTGGCGGCGCGTTTTCTTTCGGCCATGCGCACCCAAGAGCTGGCGGCTACCCGCGCGCTGGCGGAGCGCACGCGCACGCTATCCGCGCTGTGGCTTTCCCTGCAGAACTACGACCAGGCGGTGCAGCAATTCGTCGCGCAGACCGCGGCCGACCGGGACGCGGAAACTCGCCGGCGGCTGGACCAACTCACCCTGGCGATCGCCGCCGATTTCGACCGCTATCCCAGCGCCCGGGACTCCGAGGAAGACGCGCTCCTGAACGGCTTGCGAGGCGTTTTTTCCGAACAGCGGACTCTGTATATCACGGTCCTCTCGGCGAGGCCCGAAGAACGCCGGCGCCGGGCGGAGGGCATGCTGGCCGCGCAGCTAGTGCCCGTCCAAAAGCAGATTCTGGACTGGTCCGGGAAGATCCAGGCGTGGAACGGGGAGCGGCTGGACCGCGCCGATAGCGCGCTGGTGACCGGGTTTGCCAATCTGCAGGGCAGCTTATCGCGGGTGCTCGCCATCGGGTTCGGCAGCGGTCTGCTGCTGGTGCTGGGCAGCATGGCGTACATCGCGCGCCTGGACCGGCAGACGCGCGTACGCTACGTCGAACTGGCGCGCAGCCAGCACGCACTGCAGCAACTCTCGGCGCGCCTGGTGGATGCGCAGGAGACCGAACGGCGCTCCATCTCCCGCGAGCTGCACGACGAAGTGGGACAAGCGCTGGGGGCCCTGCTGGTGGACATCGGCCGGCTCTCGAGCACGCTCTCCGAAGACCGCCCGGAAGTGCGGGCGCAACTGGACAACCTGAAGTCGGTGGCCGAGCGGACCTTTCAATCGGTGAGAAATATCGCGCTTCTGCTGCGGCCTTCCATGCTGGACGACCTTGGCCTGGCGGCGGCCCTGGAATGGCAGGGGCGGGAGGTATCGCGGCGCAGCCAGTTGGAAGTTTCGGTGGATTCGGAAAGCGCGCCGGAAGATCTGCCCGACGAATACAAGATCACGGTCTACCGGCTGGTGCAGGAAGCGCTGAATAACGCGGTGCGGCATTCCGGCGCCAGGAACGCGCAAGTTGCGGCGCGGCGGGAGGCAAACTCCATCCTGGTGCGGGTCACCGACGATGGCCGCGGCTTCGATCCGGTGCGGTCGCGCGGAATGGGAATCCTGGGGATGGAAGAGCGGGTGAAACGGCTGGGCGGAACGTTGCGGGTGGAATCGCAGCCGGGAAAGGGCGCCACGGTGACGGCGGAGCTCCCCATTCCCAACGGGAGCGGCGCATGAAGAAGACCAGCGTCCTGCTGGCCGACGACCACACCCTGATTCGCGCGGGCCTGCGCCTGGTGGTGGATGCGCAGTCCGATCTGACGGTGGTTGGAGAAGCCAGCGACGGGCGGGAAGCTGTAGCCATGGCAGGCAGCCTGAAGCCGGACGTGGTGGTGATGGATATCGGCATGCCGAACCTGAATGGCATCGAAGCGTGCCGCCAGATTCGCGCGGCGCTGCCGGAGGCGCAGGTGGTGATGCTCAGTATGCACTCGGACGAAGGGTACGTGCTGCGGGCCCTAAAGGCGGGCGCCAAGGCCTACCTGCTGAAGGACTCGGCCGAGGCCGATCTGGCGCGGGCGATTCGAGCGGCAGCCGGTGGGAAGTCGTTTTTCAGTCCGGCGGTGGGCCAGGTACTGCTGCAGGATTACGTGCGCAGGCTGGAGCGCACCGGGGCGGAAGACTCCTACGACCTGCTTTCGCCCCGCGAGCGCGAGATTCTGCAACTGGTGGCGGAGTTCAAATCGAGCAAGGATATTGCGAATCTGCTCAATCTGAGCGTGTACACGGTGGAGACGCATCGCGCCAGGCTCATGCAAAAATTGAACTTACGCAGCGTACCGGAGGTCATTCTCTACGCGGTGCGCAAGGGCATCATTTCGTAGGGCTCGGCGTCCGGCGACCGCTCTCTTACGTTCGCGGCTCGGTTGGAAGTGTTTGATTTTGAGGACACTGTACCAAGTCACCGGGGCCGAATTACCAGCTTCCCGTTACAAACGAAAACGGCTGTGGCCCATCTGAATAAGTGGAGCCACACGGTGGCGACTGAGAGACCTTTTGGAGGACATATGAACGTACAACGGATTTGGGACCGGCCGAAGAGAGCCGCCGCGGCCATGGTGCTGGCGCTTGGATTGGGTGGCCTGGCGGTAGCTGGGGTGGATCACCTGGTGAATCCGCCGGCCACGTTTAAGTTCGCGAGTGCGGACGAACCCGCCAGCCGGATGAGCTTCGCGCCGGTGGTGAAGAAGGTATTGCCGTCGGTGGTGACCATTACCTCGTCCCGCATGGTGAACACGGGCTTGCAGGGAGGGGACGACGGACTCCCTCCGATTTTCCGCCAGTTCTTTGGCGACGATCAGGACCAGGGCGGCGGGCAGGGCGGCGGACAATTCCGCATGCCCCGGCAACAGCAACAGAAGGAAGAGGGTATGGGCTCCGGCGTGATCGTCAGCCCGAATGGCTACATCCTGACCAATAACCACGTAGTGGACCATGCCACCACCGTGACGGTGATCATGCCCGACAAGCACGAACTGAAAGCTCAGGTGGTGGGCGCCGATCCGAAGACCGATATCGCGGTGCTGAAGGTGGACGCCAGCGGCCTGGAGCCAATCACCATTGGCGATTCCGATAAGGTGCAGGTGGGCGACTATGTGCTGGCGGTGGGCAACCCCTTTGACGTGGGCAAGACTGTCACCATGGGCATTGTGAGCGCGACCGGCCGAGCCAATCTGGGCATTGAAGACTACGAAGATTTCATTCAGACGGATGCGTCGATCAACCCCGGCAACTCGGGCGGCGCGTTGGTGAACGACCGCGGCGAGCTGATTGGCATTAACACCGCCATCCTGGCCAATGGATCGGAAGGGAACCAGGGCATTGGTTTCGCCGTTCCCGTGCGCGTGGCGCGTGACGTGATGGAACAGATCATCGCCAAGGGCAAAGTGACGCGGGCATACCTGGGCGTGATGGCTCAGGAAGTGACGCCGGCCATCGCCAAGGACTTCCACGAGCCGGAGGTGACGGGCGCGCTGGTTGGCGATGTGAAGCCGGGCAGCCCGGCGGACAAAGCGGGTTTGGAAAAGGGCGACATTATCCTGGGCATCGATGGCAAGCCGGTGACCGGCAGCGCCGAGCTTAGCATGCACGTTTCGCTGATGGCGCCTGGAACCAGGGTGGAGGTGAAGGTATTCCGCAACGGCGCGGACAAGACCATTCCGGTGACCCTGGCTGAACTGCCGACGGAAACCGCCAGCAGCCAGCAGCCGGAGAGCCAGAGCCAGGACGCCTCGCAAGGGATCACGGTGGAGAACGTCAGCGCCCAGACAGCGCGGCGGCTAGGATTGCCGCCTACCGCGACGGGAGTTGTGGTGACTGCCGTGACCCCCGGCAGCAAAGCCGCCGATTCCGGGTTGAAGCGCGGCGACGTGATTCAGGAAGTGAACCACAAGCCGGTGCGCAACACGTCCGATTTCGAATCCGCCATGCATAACGCGGGGGACGACACCCTCCTGCTGGTCAACCGGCAGGGCAGCACGATGTTCTTGGCCGTCTGACGGGTAACCGGCAAGACGATTCACCGCCGGGACGCAAGCCACTGGAAACACCGCCGGCAAAGACCGGCGGCGGTACGGGTGGCGCGTCCCGGCGGTTACTTTTTTAGAGCCGGCTCAGGAAGTCCTGGATCTGCTTCTTTTCATCGCCCGCGGGATTCAGCGCAAGCGCTTTGTTCGCTTCCTCGCGGGCCTGCGTCTTCTCCAGTTTTTGCGCCATTGCCAGTCCCAGGTGGTAGTGGAAGGTCGGTCTCCCCGGGTTCTTCGTCACGATTTCCTGCAGGAGGGGCAGCGCCTGATCCGGCAGGTTCTTCTTAAGGTAGATCCACGCCAGGGTGTCGGACACCTCGGCCATCGCCGGCAGTATCCGCTTGGCTTGCTGTGCCATGGTGAGCGCCTGATCGAGGTCGCCATTGTGCTCGGCAAGGCCGAAAGCCAGGTTGTTGAGGGCTAAGCCATTGTTGGGATCGATCTTCACGATGGCTTCGTAAACCTGCCGCGCCTCCGGCCAGCGGTCGGCGGATCCGAGCGCCATAGCCAGAATGGTAAGCACGCTTTCGTCGTTGGGCATGGTCTTGCGGGCCGCCTGAAGCGCGTTAATGGCCGCGGGGAAATCACCCTTCCGCCGGTAGGCTTCGCCCAATACCATGTACATGTTGGATTGCGCCGGCGATCCCTTGGGCATGGCCGCCAGGACCTGCTGGAACTCGGCGATGGCCATGTCGAAGCGCCCCGAGCGCACCCCAACCTGGCCAAGCGCGCGGTGAAACTCCATGCGCGAAGGAGCCTTGGCGATTTCCGACTGCAAAAGCTGGACCGACTTGTCGGTCATTCCCTGCGCCATGTAGGTCTCGACGACGCCCATCAGGCCGCGCGCGTTGGCGGGATTGAGTTCGTAAGAGCGCTGGAAAGACGCCTCCGCCTCTTTGTACTTCTTCTCGGCCAGATTCACGATGCCCAATTGAAACGCGGCGTCCGCCGAACCGGGATTCACCTTGAGCATTTGGTCCAACACCTGGCGCGAGTCGCCATACCTCTGTTGGCCCACCATCGCCGCGGATTCAAGCAGTTTCGCGGCGGGGTTGTTCGGATCGAGACGCAGGATGTCCTGGGTGGACCGGAGCGCCCCATCGTACTCCTGGAGGGCCAACTGCAACTGCGCCATGCCGAGGCGCGCCGAAACATAATCCGGGCGCAGTTCGATGGCTTTGGCGAACTGCTGCCGGGCCTGCTCCGCCTCCCCGTGCGCGACGTAACCGCGGGCTAGATTGAAGTGCGCAACGGGGTTGTTGGGAGACGCAGTGGCCACCTGCTGCAATTCGGGCAGGGCTTTGGCGATGTCGCCACTGTTCAGCGCCAGGGTCGCCTCCACCCCGCGCGCGTCCGGGTCCTTGGGATTATCCTTCAAAATCTGCTGGATGTAGCCGGACGCATCCGTAGTCTTGCCCTGCCTCATCAGCACTTCGAGGATATGCTTCTGATAGTTCGCTTTGTTCTTGCTGTCCTTGGCGATTCCCTCTTTATACTCGCGAATGGCGGAATCGCCGTCTCCAGCCCTGAGGTAGAAATCGCCCACGTCGAAATACGCCCTGGGGTATTCGCCGGCTTTGGACTTAAGCTGCTGAAGCACGGCGAGCATGTCGTCGCGGCGGTTATCGGTAACGTACTGCCAAGCAAGCAAGATGAGGAACGCGTACTGTTTGGGATTGTTCTGGTACCCGCTTTTCAGCACCGCCTCGGCATCCGCGTGTTTGTTCTGCCCCCACAGGAACGCGTAGAGTTCGCGATAGGCTTCCAGGCTGGTCTTATCTTTGGCGATAATGGCGCGAAAGCCCTGCTCCGCGGCCGGAAGGTCGCCACTCCGCCAGAGGACGCGGGCCAACTGCATCTCCACGGCCTGGTCGCCCGGCTGTATCGCGTCGGCCTTGCGGTACTCCACCAAGGCCGCGTCCAGATACTTACTCACATCGTCATTCTGCTTGGCCTGAAAGGCCACATCCGCCTTGGTGTAGTTCAGGTTGCCAACCAGGCGATGGCCGTCGAAGGAGTTGGGATCGCGCTTGAGCAAATCCTTGCAGAAGCCCTCGACCTCCGCCAGGAGATTATCGTCGTGTTTGACGGCGGGACCCAGGTAGATCTCGGCGAGTTTGACCTCGGCATCCCAGTGTTCCTGTTGACTGTCCGGAAGGAGATCCATGGCCCTCCGCATTTCCCTTACCGCCCCTCCTATGTCCGGCGGAGCGCTCTTCAGGGAGACCAGCGCCAATTTGTAATGCGCCAGGCCGTAGCGCGGATCGATCTTGATGGCGTTGCGGTATTGAATGGAAGCTTCCTTGAACCTGCCCTTATCGAAATACTTGTTTCCACTGTCCAGGTACCGTTTCTTGGCGACGTTCGGATCGCGGCTGCAAGAAACAAAGGCCAGCGCCGCTATGAGCGCGAGCGCAACGGAACGGATCGAAATCATATGCACCTCGGCGGTGGAGTGTCTGGGATGGTCGGTCGAACTTCGCTAGAGGCACGGCGGCCGAACAAGCGGACGGGCGCAGGTGGGGTACCCATGCGCTGCGAAGGAGCACCTCCTATAACGTACCACCACTGAAGCGAGAGGGCCTGTCCCGGTACGCCCGGTACGGGCCGCGAAAACGCGGGCAATCGGATCCGTGGTAGGATTGGATAGTTCCCCCCCGCAATTTCGACTGGGCAGCCGAGCTTATCCCTATGCAGACAAAGGAACCGAAGCGAGTTCTGGCGGTCCTCAACGATCTCTTTTTTTCCGTAAAGCTGGCCGACGCGGCTAAGCGCGCGGGTCTCAATCTGGAGTTCGTCAAGGATGCTCAGCAAGCCCTGGAGAAGGCGCAACAAAAGCCGGCGATCATCATTCTGGACCTTAACTTTGAAGCGGCCGATCCGTTAGCTTTGATTACCGCGCTCAAGGCCGGCGCTGAGACCAAGTCCATCAGCCTGATCGGGTACGTGTCGCACGTGCAGGGCGAGTTAAAGCAGCGGGCTCACGACTCCGGCTGCGACATGGTACTGGCGCGTTCGGCGTTTTCGCAGAACATCCCCCAGATATTCAAGCGCCATTCGGGGGCCTGACTCTTTCCGGCGCGCGCTTTAAATGGAATGATCGGCGGGAGCGTCTTCGCCGCGCCAGATGCGCCGGGAGGTCCAGTCCTCGGCTGCGCCGCTCCAGAACGGATCGTCCGGGGCGAGACCGAGGGGCAGCAGGACGGTGGCGCAGAGGTACAGGCTCCCGGTGGAAATGTAGTTTTCGCCCAGGTGGGGCTGGTGGCCGCAACAGCCCACCGTCAGCCACCCGCCGCCGTCGAACGTCCCCGGCGCGTCCAGGGTCCTGCGAATCGTCGCGGTGAGCGCACCGCGCACGCGAGGACCGCCGATTCCGGGGGGCAACTGGCCGAGCAGCGCCACTTGGGCCAACAAGTGAAAAGCTCCGGAACGGTACGTCACGGAACGTCCCACGACGGGGAAGGCGCCATCCGGAGCGATCAGGCGCTCCTCGATGGCGGCGTAGCGTTTGGCCCGCGCCAGAGTATCCGGAAGAAAGCTGTTCCAGGCGCGGCTGTGCGGCGCGATATTCCGCAGTACGTCGAGCAGCATCGGGTGGATGACGTAGCTGTCATAGTAATCCCAGTGAAAGTGCGGGCCGTCGCCGTATACGCCGTCGCCCAGATACCATTGCTGGTGCTGGCGGATCGCATAATCGATGCGCATGCCGTCCCACGGTTCGCCCATGAGCGCCAGCGCGGTCTCCACCGTGGCGGAGAACAAAAGCCAGTTACTGAAGCCGGGCGTGATGGCGCGGCTGGAAGCGAGCGCGGCGGCCAGATTGCGCTGCACCGGCGCATCCAGTTTCTTCCACAACTCGTTGGGAGCGCGCAGCAAGCCTTGCGCCAGGAAACCGCAATCGACAAGCGGCTGGCCGCCCTCATGGAAGTTAAGGTAATCGGGCGACTTGGGATCCGTGGCCGAACCGATGGCCTGGCGGGCCAGGGTGGCGCAACGTTGCTGGGCATCCCGCTCGCTGCCTGGCGGAAGGGGAGCCTCCAGCCACGGCGCGATGCCCGCCAGAAGGCGGCCCAAGGCCTCCAGGTGCGTGTACCTGCGCCGGTCCGCCACATTGCCGGTGACGCATTCGACCGGCATATTGAGCCTGAGGGTTCCGGCCGCCAGATTGGTAAGGACGGGGTCGGCCAATTTGCCGAGCACTTGCAGCCAATACTGGCGGTCGGACTCCGAGGCGGATGGCTGCGCCCCCACCGCGCCGCCGGCGACGAGGCCGGCGCCCGCGAACGACCGAAAGAACGCCCTCCGGTGATTCATTTCCACCGAACAGTGTAGCCCAGAACGGAGACGGGTTCACCGCCGAGGCGCAGAGACGCGGAGAAGAACCCTTTAAACTCGGCATCTCTGCGTCTCGGCGGTATATCCCGGAGCATGGGCTACTTGACGTCCATGGTCACGTTCGCCTGGCTGGACACCTGGGCGCCGGCCGGTCCTACCAAAACGACCACGGGCACATTGCCCGATGCAACGCCGGCGGGAACAGGCACGTTCACCTGCATCAGTCCCGGCACCGACCCGATCGGCGCCTGAACCACCGCTCCGGGCGCCGGGATGCCGCCGATGGTGACCGCCACGGCCAGATTGGGCGTGACATCGCCGGCGATCAGGTTATCCTCCGTCGCCGTCGCGTTACAGTCGCTGGCCGGAGTGGCCCCGTTCGCCGGAATATCGGTGCAACTGGTAAGGCCGAAACCCGTCACATAGAGCACCGCCCACGTGGTTCCTTTGATGGCGAGGTTGGTCGGGCCGTTGAGGGTATAATCGCCGGTCGCCGGGTTGAAGTTGAGGATAGCGCCTTGGCCGCTTCCCGAGTAATTCAGAGTGAACAGCCCCGGGTCGGCTGCCACAGCGTTGACCTTGGCCACCACAGTGGAAGAGATGGAATTGTATGTCACCGACACGTTCACCTGTCCGCCGGTGGTCACGTTAAACGGCACGATGCAACTGACCTGGTTCTCGCTGGTGTAGAGTATCGGTGCCGACTTGCCGTCGATGGTTACCGACGTCGCGGCGGCGGGGCTGGCCGGGAGGCTGGTGGCGATGGGGTCGGACACGGTGAGCGATGCCCCGACCGCGGGGCCGAGGCCGAGCCCGTAAATCGTGATCATCTCTCCGGGCGAGACGTTGCCTATGGCGTAGCTGGCGGCGTCGGTGACGGCCAGGATTTGCGGCCCCGGGAAGTACACCTGGAAAGTGGATGCGAGCGTAGTGGCCGATGGCGATGCGGCCGTGGGGGTGGTGACGGTGATGGGCAGCGACCCGGCCGCAAGCATCTCCGCCGCCGGCATCGTCAGCAGCATGGTGGTCGACGTGAGCACATTGGGGGCCGGCAATTTCACAGCGCCGATCGAAACGGTGGAATTGCTCATGAAGTTCTGGCCGGTGACGGTGATCAGCATACTCGACGAGCCAATCAGCCCGCCTGGAGGCCACAGGTTGGTGATGGTTGGAACGCCGGCGCTGATGGTGAGGGTGACGTTAACTGTTATGGGCGCGGCTCCGAGGGTCGATGGGGTGAACTTAACCGTACCGATATAGGTAGCCGGCGCGAGACCGGCCGGGTTCACGCTTACCGACTCCGTTCCGGGGATCCCGGCGATCGTCAGAATGCTGGTGGGCGTCGCGACCAGCCAGGCGCCACCCGTGACGGAAACGGTGGTGGAAGCGGCTCCGTCCGAGCTGGCGATCACGACCGGTTGGGCGGCCGGAGGCGCGGGGTCGCTGGTGGCATAGAGAAACGTGAGGCTGGTGGGACTGGCGCTGAGGACCGGCGGCGGATCGCTGATTTCCATGGTGACATTGAAGGTCAGCGAGGGCGTCGCGGCCAAAGGCGCATTGACCACGATCGCGCCGGCATAGTTCCCCGACGCCATGGATGTCGGGTTGACATAGACCTTGACGCTTGCCGTGGTTGTGCCGCTATTGGCGGACACGCTCAGCCATTCCGCCGCCACCGGGGGGATGGTGAAATTCAACGCGGCCCCGGTGCTCTTGATCTGTAGCGTTTGAGCGGCCGGCAGAGGGTTTCCAGTGGTGTACTTAAAGTCCAGTGTGACCGGCGAGAACGCGATACCCGGGCTGACAGCCTGCGCGGGAAGCAAGGTAGGGAAGGCCCCTATCGCGAGCGGCAACAAGCAGCGGAGGCGTGCGGAGCGCCAAGCTTGACGTTTCATGGTTTTGACCAGCCTGCGCCGGATGGGCGCAAGTTCCTTCCCTCATCTCATCGGCTGGTCGCGGAAAAACGGTATCGGACGGGGATTGCGGGCAAGGGCCGCGCAGGTTTACGAAGGAACAGGAAGAAGAGGCCCACCCCACTTTAATGGTGTGCGTCCAAAGTCGCGACGAATAGCATCACGCCTGCAACCGCTCTCTTACGTTCGCGGCTCGGTTCGAAGAGCCGCGAACGCATTCTGCTTGCCGCATTACCCTAAAACTGGAAGCGGAGGGCCATGGACATCTGCCGGGGGTTGAGGGTGCCGGTGTATTGGCCGAGGGCGCTGTTGGTCTGAACGAGGGCGCCGTTCTTCCAGTTATTCCAATCGTAGGTGGGAGCGATGGTCGAGTTGCCGATGGTGAAATCGGGGTGGTTGAAGATGTTGTACATCTCAGCCCGGAACACCAGCGACCGCTTTTCGCTCTTGAGCGGGAAGCTTTTGGAAAACGACATATCGAAGTTGAGCACGCGCGTGCCGGGGACGTTAATCAACTCGCCCGCTCCGGCGTTGCCGAAGCACTCCGGGTTCTCTCCCGCGCCAAGACGAGGGTTCGTCGAGGGTTTGGCGCTGCACGGGAACGGAATGGTGAAGGCGGACTCGTTGATGAGTTGGCCGGGCGTTGCGGAGGAGAGGTGGTAGTTGCCCGTCACGAAATAGCGGGCGGCGTCGGCCGAGCCGGTCCAATCCTCAAGGGGGTCGCTGGCGTTGTTATACCCTGTGAAGCCTGAACTTCCGCAGCAGGAGGGGATGCCGGTCATGATGTCGCTGCGCCACTGGGTGATGCCGGACCAGGTCCAATGATCGGTAACCCAGCCCAGCGGCTTGAAATTCAACTTCTCTCCGAGGTTCGGGACCTGGTAGACGTAGTTGACCGTAATCGACTGAGGCGTCGACAGATAAGTGGGGCCCAGGTTTCGGTCGCGGTCGGGAAAGAGAGGGTCGTGTGCGCCGACGACGCCGCTGCCGCCGTTGCCGAAAGCGTTCATGGTCTTCATGAAGGTGTAGGCCAAGCCGTAGGACAGGCGCCTGGTGAAGTTGCGCCGAACGGCGATCTCCAAAGCGTTGGTATCCGAGTTCATGTCGAAGTTACTGGCGCTGAGGGGGCCGAGACCGGCTACGCACCCAGGGCACAACGAGGATCCATAGAAGTACTCGGGGTTGAGGTTGAGATCGGACGAATCCACGTTGCCTTGCGTCAGGCCGCCGTTCTTCGCCGGGTTCAGCAGGTACTGCGCCATGGGGCTGACCCATGACGGGTTGTAGGCCGCGAACATGGGCGTGTAGTTAATGGGCGAAGTGGCAGGCATGTGGCGGGCCAGGTCGAAAACCCAGGAAGCTTCGACGACCGTGGAGAATCCCACGTTCTGCTGGATCATGAAGCTGCCGTTGTAGGTGGTTTCGTTTTTCTGGCTGCCAATAAAATCGGAGGTTGGCGTGAGGGGCGAGATGGCCGCGTTGGGCAACAGTTGCGCGCTATCCGTGGCGATGTCATTGATGTTCGAGTAATAAACCGTCTGGCCATAGGTAACCGGCGGCTGCCCGGTGGCGCCGGCGATGGTACTGAAATCGCCGCGGTTCTGGAACTCGCCGATGCCGCCGCGAACGGCTGTCCTGCCATTTCCGAACACGTCCCACGCCCAGCCCAAACGGGGCGCTGGGGAGATGCTCCGCGTGGTGAACAGCCCCAGCGGGACCCCGGTTCCATTGCCTGCGATCACCATGCCGGGAAAGGGGGTCGGCGTGGTGGTGTAGCCGCCCACCTCCGCCGGCACGAGGGTCCCCGCGAAAGCGTAGTACGTCGAGGTAGAGGTTGCCGGGTCGCTTGCGTACATGTCCGCGGCGGGGCAGGGTCCGTTAGCCGTGGAGACCTTGCAGCCGGGATAGTAAATCCGCTCGGCAGCGGCGGCGGTGTATGCGGAAGGCACATACACGGCCTGATTGATGGAAGTGTTCGCGATGGGCGGCATGTGGTAGAAACGCACGCCCAAGTCCAGGGTCAGGCGGCGGGTGACGCGCCAGCTATCCTGCACGAACGGCTCGATATCCCAATACCACCAGTCCCCGATGGACCGCGTGCCCTCGCTGTAGCTGTTGAAGTTGCCGAGGAAAGCATTGGCGAATCCGTCCTGGGTGTCCGCGGGCATGCCCGCGCCGCCGCCCGCAAAGTTGTAGGCCCCCACGTAGGGGCCCTGGTTAGCCTGCTGCCTCTTGACGGTTCGCTCGACGTATACGCCGGCCTTCAGGTTGTGCTTGCCCTTCACCTTGCTCAGGACGTCGTTGCCGGTGTAGATCTCGTTCCAGTTCGTGAAAGGGCATTGCTGGCCGTTGCAAAGGGCGACGTTGGAACCGCTCTCGTTGGGTTCGGCGCCGCCGCCGAAGTTGAGCGACGGCACGCCAACGAAGAAATTCTGGCTGCCGGCGGACAGAGTGGGCCGCGGGTTGTTGACATCGTTCGTGAAGATGCCATTCACCTCGATGCCGGTGAACGAGGGCGGATCGTTCATTCGCGCGCGCGCCAACTGGCTCTCATCCTGGGGATACCAGTCCCAGGTGTCGTAGCTCTTGCCGAGCGTCAACTGGTTGGTGAGGGTTGGGGAAATCGCGTAGGTAAGTCCTCCCGCATATCCGTGCCCGGGGGTGGGACGGATGTAGGCAAGCGGCTCCCACGCGCCCGCCGAGTTGAGGGCGGCGATCCCGTTGTTGGTAGCGGTTAGCTGATCGTAGTCGTTGATGTAGCGGCCCCAGCCGGTGAGCTTGGAGGTCAAATTAAAGTCGAGGCGCGCGGTGTCGTTGCGCCGCCGGTCCTTTTCGTTGAAGGACCAGAAGTAGTTGTAGTTGTAGTTCCAGATTCCGAGGTTATTGGGCAGGAAACCCGCCGGGCAAGTGCTGGACCCGGGGAGGCCGCGGATGGCCGAATTATTGAAGATGCCGGCCGCGGCGGTGCAGATGTTCGGCGGAGGGAGGAAATCCAACATGGTCTGGCCGTACATCACCGAAGTGGGGTCGTAATACGACGTACCTCTCAAGGCGTTGAGGTTGCCGCCCGGCAGAGGATTGCCCGTGGTGGGATCGCGCAGGGATGCGTCCTGGTTGGCTCCGTTGCCGTCGGTGTAGCCCGGGGTGCAAGGAGAAGACCCCGGACCGGTCCCCGTCCCGGCGACGCAGCGGTCATAGAAATTGCCCTTATCCTGCGCCGCGGTCGGGACCATGGCGACCCCGGTATCGGTGGCGGGCGTTTGTTTGGTGTATTCCTGGGAGAAGAAAAAGAACAGCTTCTTCTTTTGGGTGTTCCAGGACTTGGGGACGTACACCGGCCCTCCGATGGTGAAGCCTCCGACGAAGTACTGGGAAACGCTCTTTTGGGTGTTACTCAGGTTGTTGAAGTAGGAATTGGCATTGAGCGTATTGCTGCGGATGTTGGCATAGCCCAAGCCGTGGAACTCCTGGCCGCCGTTCTTGGTGACGACGGCAATGTTGCCGCCGGAGTTGCGGCCGAATTCAGCCTGATAATTGCTGGTGAGGACGCGTATTTCGGCGATGGTATCGATGGTTGGCTCGAAATGGGTGGCTGTATTGAGTCCGGTGTCCATGTCGGTTACTCCATCCACCGTGAAGTTGACGCGGCCGGCGCCGCCGCCGTTGATGGACAGACTTCCGAGGCCGTTGGTTTCGCTGGTAACGTCGTCACCCTGGTCAAGCAGATAGGTATTGTTCAAGTAGATGCCGGGCAGGGTGACGAGTAACGCAAACAGATCGCGGTTCTTGACGGTGAGGTTGGCCATCTGGTCGCTGTCCACCAGCTTGTAATCGTCGCTGGACGCGGTCTGCACGGGCGTGGCGGGCGCGACAACGGTGGTTTCCTGGGTGACCGCGCCGGGCGCCAGCGTCAAATTGCCCAAGTCCCGCGTGGTGCTGGAGGTGACGTCGATATCGTTCACGATCAGGGTCTTGAAGCCGGCGGCCTTCGCGGTCAGACCGTACTTACGCGGCTCCAGGCTGTTGAATACGAAGATTCCGTCAGGTCCGGAAACGGTATCTCGGAGCATGCCGGTAGCGGGGTCCTTGGCTTCGATCTTGGCCCCCGGCACGGCCGCATGGCTGGAATTCAAGATGGTTCCAGTGAGTGCGCCGGGCGCCGATTGACCAAATACGCAGCCGCACAGGAGAGCCATGGCGCAGATGACCAGCGCCATTCGTTTCGGTGACATTCCTAATTCTCCCATTTCCCGAATTTCCCGCTTCCTTCCGTACCCTCGAGCGCACGCAAGGGTCTCCGGTTCCAGCCCGCAAACCAGGGAACCCGCTAACCCCGTGCGGGGGCAGCGACGACGCAACCGGTTACCGGCAAGCCCGCAGATATATCCACTCCCAAACTTTGTGCCTCATGGTAGCACACTTGTTTTGTTGGGGATAGTGTGAGGTTTTGACACGGGAGTGAGGTTTTGATACGGGCGCCGCGCGCAGCCCGCGGGGGGCTGGAGCCGGCCGGATTGGGACTCGCGCCAGGGGAAGAATGCCGCCAGGAATGGCAACCACGAAGAATAAAGAAGGCAGACGGGCCCACAGAAGAGTGGGCGCCCCGGTCCGCCCTACTTCACCGTTAGTGGCACGGAGGCGCGGTGGTTCTCCCACGCCAGCTCGAGCTTGCCCTTGTTGCCGCCCGTGGCGTCGATAGTGAACTTCATGTCTTCGACCGGCGCCGGCGGCTTGCTCATGGTCATCCTGACGCGGCCGAGATCCTGCGCTTTGTTGTAGGTCAGCCCCCATTGGCCGGTCTGCTTGTTGACAATCAAAATCCAGTGCTCCGGGTCGGCGATATCGACGTATAGAGTATAGTCGCCCTTGGGGACGTTGAGATCGCCAATGGTGAGGTCGGCGTCGGTATGGAGGGCGGTTGCGTCATTGGCGCCGGCGCGCCAGACGGGATAGGTGGCGTCGTGGCTGATGAGTCCGTCCTTGGTGAAGATTCTGCCGGCGCGGCTGTTGACCCTGGGCGAACAGTACTTGATGGTAATGGTCTTGCCGCCGATGGCTTTGGATTCGGTGGCCGGCGGGCTTTGCGCCCATGCCAGACTGGCGGCGGCCAGCGCGCCGCATAGCAAGAGAGACTTCATGGTCAATTCCTCCTCAAGACAGCATAGCGCGGCGGGGCAGGGAGCTAACGCGTCTTCAACTGTTCGGGCAACACGGCGTAGCCTTCCGGCGGGGGGAACAGGGCGATCAGCAACTCCAGGCGTCGGCGCAGATAACGGCTGGGCATCTGGCGGGGGCCGGTCTCGACGTCGATATCGCAACAGGCGCCGTGGAGGTAGAGCGTGAGGGTGTCCTCGAAGGCCTGGCGGGCGTATTCGCGGAAAAGCTTGGTTTCCTTGCGCACGTTGGTCTGGCGGCGCATCAACGCCTGCTTGAGATGCCAGCTTTTCTCATCGACTTCGCCGTGGACTTCCGCACTCAATTCTTCGCGGATGGTGCGGAAGAAACTCTCCTGGACATCCGCGGACCAGGTATCCGCCAGCAGGGCCGCGATGGCGTTGTAGAACTGGTAGTGGTAATCGGCCATTTCCATGTCCTTGACGGCCATCGCGAGAATGGTCATGCCGCTCAGTTCCAGCCGCGAAGAGGGGATCTGGCGGGCCTCGGCGGGGTGTTCGAAAGAGACCGAGTCGCCGCCTTTGCCGTTGCCTTTCTCGATATACGGCGCGAGGATGACGCCGATGGGAGGCAGCGCGGCGATGGCGGCCGGCGGGAGGGCTGCGATCGGGTCGTTGAGATATTGCTTCAAATCGTCTTCCGCGATGGGAAGGGTGGAGAAATAGGAAAATCTGGTGGTGACGGGAATCATCTCCCCGCGAAAGCGCGCGGCGAGTTCTTCTACCGTGGATTTGGGTTGCTCGGCTCCTGTGGACATCCGTTGTCCGATTGTATCAGGGCGGCACGCTACACTCTAAGTGGAATGCGCCGTAAGATTCTGATCTCGGCGGGAGAAGCGTCGGGCGACCTGTACGCTTCGCTGGTGGCCGAGCAACTGCGAGCGCTCGGGCCGGACATCGATTTCTTCGGCTGCACGGGTCCCCACCTGCGGGCTTCCGGCGTGCGCACGGTGGTGGATGCGGCCAGCCTGGCGGTGGTGGGGTTGTTGGAAGTGGTAGCCCACATTCCGCGTGTTTACGGGGAATACCGGAAGCTGCTGGCGGCCGCGCGCGCCGAGAAGCCGGACCTGGCGATCCTGACGGACTCCCCGGACTTTCACCTGCGCGTGGCGCGGCAGTTACGCCGGCAGGGCGTTCCGGTGGTGTACCTGGTGGCGCCGCAGGTGTGGGCGTGGCGCAGAGGGCGGCTGAAGGCAATGCGCCGAACCCTGGAGCGCGTGCTGTGCATCTTCCCCTTCGAGGAGGAATTCTTCCGGCAGGAGGGCGTGAGGGCCACTTACATCGGCCATCCGCTGGCCGGTTTGGTGCGTCCGTCCCTGAGCCGCGACGAATTTTTCCGGAAACACGGTCTGGCCGGGGACCGTCCATTAATAGGAGTACTGCCAGGCAGCAGGCGCGGAGAAGCCGCGCGCCATTTGCCCGCGCTGATGGATGCGGTGCGGCGGATGGAGCGGGAGCGGGCCGCGAATTGGGTGCTGCCGGCATCCGCGACCGCCGGAGCGGCCTTTTTTCAGGAACGCCTGGCGGGTTCGCCCATAAAGGCGATTGAAGGAGAGAGCTGGGATGTCATGGCGCACGCCGATCTCGCGCTGGCCGCAAGTGGAACCGTTACCGTGGAAGCGGCCCTGTTGGGAACGCCGATGGTGACTTTTTACAAAGTGACGGCCGCGAGCTGGCTGGCCGGGAAGTTCCTGGTGGACGTTCCGTTCTATTCGATGGTGAACCTGATCGCCGGACGAGCCGTAGTTCCCGAGCTGATGCAAAGCCAGATGACGGGGGAGCGAATTGCCGGCGAGGGGCTTCGGTTGCTCGGGGACGCCGCCGCGCTGGACCGCATGAAAGCTGGTCTGGCGGAGGTGCGCGCCCGGCTTTCGGGCGGCGAGGGCGCCCCGCGGCGCGCCGCCGCAATCGTTCAAGAGATTCTGGAAGGACAAGTTGCCCATGTATCGTGAACTTTCGATTCGCGCCGCGGCGCCGCTGGCGGCCGGCCTGCTGCTCCTGGCCGTGGCGCCGGAAGCGCCGGCGCAGAACGGCCGCCTGGCTCGCATCGACGTGACTCAGGTGACCATAGACGCGGAGATTTCGCCGTCCGCACAGACCCTCTCGGCGAAGGCGGCCCTGCAACTCACGCCGCTCGACGACGGCGTGACGTCGGCCTCTTTCGACCTGAATAACGCGCTCAACGTATCGAGGGTGGTCGATCAGAAGGGCGCCGAGATTCCGGCCGCGCGCAACCAGCAGGATTCGAGCGTGCGCCTGAGCTTCGACCCGGCGCTGGTAAAAGGCCAGCCCGTCACGATTACCTTCTCTTACGACGGCAAGCTGACGGGGCAAGAGGAGTCGCCCGTGTACGGCGTCAAGTTCGCGGCCATCCACCCGGACTTCGCGTACCTGATGTATCCCGGGCGATGGTTTCCGGTGGCTGGCTATTCGACGGACCGGTTCGCCGCCGATTTCCGGATCACCGTGCCGGACGGATACAAGGTGCTGGCCAGCGGACTCGATTCCGCGCCGCAGAGCGCCAATGGAAAGAGCACGGTGGAGTTCAAGTTCGAGCACCGCTCGTTTCCCGGCAGCATCGCGGTGGTGAAAGGCGATCCGGCGAAAGTGCCGTCGGAGGGCGTCACCACATCTCTCTATTTCCGCGGCCCGGAGGCGGAGATGGCGCAGGCTTACGGCGACGAGATCGGCAAGCAGATGTCCTGGTTCACGGGAACGTTCGGTCTGCCGCTGGCCGCCAATTTGACGGTGGTGGAAACCGAGGATGGCGGGCCCAACGGCTACGCGGCGCCGGGCTTGATTTTCCTTTCGCCGGCGGGCGTCGGCAACCGGGTGAACGCCAGGCTGCTGGCCAACCAGATTTCACGGCAGTGGTGGGAAGAAGAGGTGTCCGCCGCCACCCGCAACCATTTGTGGCTGGTGAACGGGCTGGCGGCGTACTCGGAGCTGCTTTGGGTGGAGCACGAGACCAGCGCGGCCGCGATGGATGCGGCGCTGCACGACGACATGCTTGAGGCGCTGACGGTGGACGACGTGCCCATTATCCAGTCGGCGCGCGAGGAGGACTATTCGCCGGAGTTGTGGGCGCTGACGGGCAGCAAGGGCGCGGCCGTGTTGGGTATGCTGCGGGCGGTGATCGGCGACGACAAATTCTCCGAGGCCCTGAAGACGTACGCCAAGGATAATCTCTGGAAAGCGGCGACCACCGACGATTTCCGTAAGGCGGTGGAGAGCGCGGCGGGCCGGAATCTGGGATATTTCTTCACCCAATGGATCGAATCGAGCCAGGCGCCGGAGTTCAAGCTGGAATACACCATTTTCCGGACTCAGAAGGGCTTCCGCGTGATGGGCAAGATCACGCAGGACATGGATACGTTCAACATGCCGGTGACCTTGAAGATCGAAACCGAAAGCGCGCCGGAGGTGAAGACCGTGGACGTGCAGGGCACTTCCTCGGAGTTCACGGTGGATACATTCGGCAAGCCGAAGAACGTGATTGTCGACCCGGACAACCACGTGCTGCGTTACAGCCCGGACATACGGGTGGGGGTGGCCATCCGCCGCGGCGAGCAGTACGCGGAACTGAACCAGTATAACGACGCCTTGAAGGAATACAACAAGGCGCTCGACACGAACCGCCTCAGCTCATTGGCGCATTACCGGAAGGCCGAGGTTTACTTCCTGCAGGCCACCTGGCAATCTGCCGCCAACGAGTTCCACGAAGTGCTAAACGGCGACCTGGACCCGAAATGGACGGAGGTTTGGGCGCACATCAATCTGGGCAAGATCTACGATATTTCCGGGCAGAGGGAGCGCGCCGTCAGCGAATACAACCAGGCCGCCCGGACTAAGGATGACACGCAAGGCGCGCAGGCGGAAGCCGAGAAGTATATTAAGAACCC
The DNA here is from genome assembly GCA_964457555.1 of uncultured Solibacteraceae bacterium. Taxonomy (GTDB): domain Bacteria; phylum Acidobacteriota; class Terriglobia; order Bryobacterales; family Bryobacteraceae; genus BOG-224. Next base: position 73,771 of record CAYWHA010000016.1, on the reverse strand, counting down.
CTACGTGAAACAGCAGCAGGCGGAGAAGTAGGGGGACGCAGGGGCGGCGGTCGGGTTAAGCTAGAACGTAGGGGTTGATCCATGACGGTCACGCTCGATCTCCCGTCGCATGTCGAAAAGGCCTACCGCGCCGAGGCGCGCGTGAAGGGCGTGCCGCTCGACGTGTTGATGCGCGAGGTTCTAATCGCCGGAAGGCCGATCTCCTCCCACCCCGAAACGGTATTCGAACAGGGGCTGGGCCTCTTTGGCAGTCCGGAAGACGCTGCTTTGCTGGATGAGGTTGTCGCCATCGCGTATGAGGAAAGACGCCGCCCGGCCAGCCCGTCCGGCGCGATCTGAGCGATGGTCAAGTCCCTTTTGGATACGGACATTCTCTCCGAGTATCTTAAAGGACACGACCAGGCAGTGGCCAAGCGTGCCGCGAACTACGCACAGCGGCACGGGGTGTTCACCTTTACCAGCGTGACCGTCTACGAGATCGTCTACGGTCTTGAACTAAAGTCGGCCGCCAGCCAGTTGAAAAAGGCTCTAGCATGGCTCAGCCGAAACGAACAGATCACGCCGATTGATGCCGACTACCTCGCCGCGGCGAGGATCAAGGCAACGGCGCGAAAGCAAGGAGCCGTTCTCGAGCTGCCAGACTGCCTAATTGCAGCCATCGCCGTTCGGCTTCGGATGCCTCTTGTAACCGGCAACACCGAGGACTTCCGGGCAATTCAAAATACCGGTATTAGCCTGACTATTGAGAATTGGCGGCACGCAACGTAACGCTGCGAAGCGTTGCAACCAGCAGCAGGCGGAAAAATAGGGTGCGGCGCTCGATATCAGTCTTCCGTGGGTTTCAGGTTGAATTTGTCGACCACCAACACCTTTTCCTGATCCCTGCCGGCTACCAGCTTCAACCCGAGTTGGCGCTCCAGCGCCGCGAACACATCAGGCGCCGGTTCGCCCGCGCCCTCCGACGGATCGGCGGGCGGAGGCGTATAAGCTGCGTTTCCCGGCGGTAAGAACTCCAAAGTGAAATCGTACGTTCCCGTCAGTCCGGTCTTGTCCGTCAGCGGGCGGTCCATCAGGGTTTGTAATGTCCGAAGCAGGTCAGGGACCGTTTTCATCCTGGCTGCGAGATACCCCATCTGGGTTCCTCGTCTGGCATAGAGACCGATGCTCGGGATGCCTGGAGGGAGCACTGGCCAGCCTCCGTCCGGCCATTCGAAGGGCTGCGACGGATCTACGGGCGGCGCATCCGCAGGCCGCTTCTCGGCCTCTTTCAGTTTCGGACCGCCTTTTGCCACCACCAGGTCGTAACTGGGAAACTCTTTCTCAACCCAATGGACGACCACGCCGAAGCGCTCGGCCAAGAGGTTCTGGAGCATCACAAGGAACTGCTCACTGGTTGTGCCCGCGGGGACCTTCGCCGCAATGTCATACATGCCGCGATCCGTTGGAAGGCCCGCCACCAGGTCGCGTTGTTACCGCGGCACATCGTAAGCCATCTGAATGAGGCTGCTTAACCATACGTTTGTGCAGGTGAACTGCCCCGGGCGGCCAAAGCCTTGCATACGGAAAGGGCGCGACTGCTCGGCAGGAGGGGTCGGCTTAACGGAAGCAACTTCAAAGGAAGGGAGCGGCGCGTTGGTTTGTGCGGCGGAGACGACGACCGCGCACGCAAGCAGCACTGTTGCCACTCGCATAATCGGACCTCCATCGGACTCCGGAGTCTATTTTAGCTCCAGACTAGCCGCGTGTACTGTCAATTGCCAGCCTTTGAACGTTTACACCCTGTGGGCCCTTGCCGACCTTGCCCGTGACGTTCTGGATCGGTCGCCGTGGCCAACCATCACCCAATCAATGGCACAGTCGAATGGCTGTGGGTCGCGGAAGATTAGAGAATCGAATCTTCGGCAATGGCGTCTTTCCCGAAGATCCCCCGGATCAAGTCCTTACCGGCCTTTCCGTTGCGGTCGGAATCGGCCGCAGACACGAGCCGGCGGTAGGTCGCCTCAAGGCGGCGGGATTTCATTCCTCCATCGCATCGCAGCCGATGGCGGCGGCTTTTCGTCTGAACCCTGGACCGTCGATCTGCGTAAAGATGTAGTTAGGGACAAACAATGGCGAACCGTAAACGCGGCCTAGCCCGCTGGATCGTGTCGGGGGTGGTTTTGCTCCTTGGGGGCGTGGCGTTCTTCTCGTTGCGCAGCGTCGGCCGTACCCCGGCCAAGATTGATCCCGACAAGCTCGCCGTTGTGGAGCGGATGGACCTGGCGCGTTCCGTCGTGGCCACCGGAAAGATCACGCCGGTCACGCAGGTGGACATCAAATCCAAAGCCAGCGGCATTATTCTGAAGCTCCCCGTGAATGTGGGCGATACCGTCAAGGCCGGGCAGGTGATCTGCGAGCTCGATCAGAACGATCTGCTGCCCAAGTTGCGGCAGGCGCAGGCGGCTCTTGCCATGGCCGAAGCCCAGCTTAAGAGCGCCCAGGCGGATTACGAACGCAACAAAGTGGAGGCGGCCGGTCCCGACCTGCCGTTCCTCAAGCGCAACGTGGAGCGCGCCCAGGAGATGTTCAAGGCGGACCTGATCTCCCAGAACGACCGCGAAGACTCCGAGAAGAACTATCAAATGGGCATCAACAAGCAGCAGCAGGCGGAGGTCAATCTGGGGGTGACCAAAGCCGCCATCGCCAGGTCGGAGGCTGAGGTGGAGCAGGCCAAAGCTGCGCTCTCCCAATCCGAAGAGGATGTCCGCAACGCCACCATCGTTTCCCCCATAGATGGAGTGGTCCTTTCCCGCGACCGCGAAGTGGGCGATGCCGTGAGTTCCATCCTGGTGATGGGATCCGGCGCCACCCTCATCATGACGGTCGGCGACCTGCGCGAGGTCTACGTCAAGGGCAAGGCCGATGAAAGCGACATCGGTAAGGTGTACCTGGGCCAGCCGGCGCGCATTACGGTGGAAGCCTTCAAGGACCAGAAGTTCACCGGGAAAGTGACCAAGATATCGCCCATGGGGGTGGAAAAGGACAACGTCACCACGTTTGAGGTGCGCGTCTCCATTTCGAACGAATCGCGCAAGCTTCTGGCCACCATGACGGCCAACGCCGAAATCGTGCTGGAGGAGAAGAAAGGCGTGCTGGCCATTCCGGAAGGGGCCATCATTTACAAGAAGGACCACTCGACCGAAGTGGAAATACCGGACGCCACAGCGCAGAGCGGCACGCGGCGGGTCCCGGTGACTACTGGCATCAGCAACGGATCGAAGACCGAGGTTGCCAAGGGCCTGTCGCTCGGGCAGCAGGTGATTCTCCAATAGGCTGCCGTGGAATACCTGAAGGAACTATTCGCGCACGTCTTTTCCAGCCTGATGCGCAACAAGCTGCGCAGTATCCTGACCATGGCGGGAATTGCGTGGGGCGTGGCGTCGATGGTGCTGATTGTGGCCATGGGCGACGGCTTCAAGGGAGGGCAGCGCGACCGCTTTCGCGACATCGGCGAGAACATCGTGATCGTGTTCAACGGCCGCACGGAGATGCAGCCGGGCGGGCGGCGCGCGGGCAGGTTGGTGCGCCTGGATTACGACGACGTGCGCGAGATCCGCGCCAACTGCTTCCTGGTGCGCACGGTGGTGGCCGAACTGCAAAGCTCGGCGAACGCGGTCAGCCCCTTCAACAGCGGTACGTTCCGCGTGCTGGGCGTGGAACCGGAATATTCCGAGATCCGCAACATTCCGGTGGACCGCGGCCGATTCCTGGTGGACGCCGACGACCGCGACGGCGCGCGCGTGGCTGTGCTCGGCGACAACGTCCGCAAACAGTTGTTCGGCGAGCGCCCCGTGCGGCCCGGCGACGCCATTGCCATCAACGGGCTGGACTACCGCATTGTCGGTCTCACGCCGCCCAAGAACCAGAACAGCAGCTACAACGGCCTGGACAGCGACAAGATCTTCGTTCCGTACTCCGCCATGGTCCGAGACATTCCGCCGGCCGACGACGAGAACTTCCACCCCGGGATTGTGAGCGACCTGATCTACACGCCGGCTTCGCTCGACCAGTGGAAGGCCGCGCGCGACCAGGTGGTGCGCGTGCTGGCGCGCGACCACGGCTTCGACCCCGCCGATGGCGGCGCCATACACATCTGGGACACCGTGGAGAATGCCCGCCTGGTGGACAATGTCTTCACGTCCATGACCGTGTTCCTGGCCGCCATTTCGCTGGTGACGCTGACACTGGGCGGAGTGGGCGTGATGAATATCATGCTGGTGTCGGTTACCGAGCGCACGCGCGAGATCGGGCTGCGAAAAGCCGTGGGCGCCACCAGCCGGCGGATTCTGGCGGATTTCTTTCTGGAGGGCCTGCTGCTGGCTTTGGCCAGCGGCGTGTGCGGCTGGATCGGGGCCTATGGCGTGGCCGCCGCGGTCAACCGGATGCCCAAACAGGAGATGTTCGACGGCTTGCCGGTGAGCGGCCTGACCACGGCGCTGGCATTCGCGGCACTGGGCATCGTGGCCGTGGGATCGGCCATCTGGCCGGCCTGGCGAGCTGCCCATCTTACGCCGGTGGAGGCTTTGCGGTATGAGAGATAAATCTTTGACGCGGAGGCGGGCCCGCAAGGGCAGCGGGCGCCCCGACGCGGAGAAGAAAATCAAGAATGGTTCGGATTGTTTGGCGGGTCCGTCGCCTTCCCATCGTTCGGGCGCAGAGGGAGCAGATATGGAGAGAACAAGACCTTTTATATGGTTCTCTCTGCGTCTCCGCGTCTCCTTGTCAAGCTTTTTATGACTTTTGCTTCCCTCATTCACGAAGCGGCGCAGGCGCTTCGGTTCAACCGGCAGCGCAGCATCCTCACCACCGTCAGTTTGGCTTGGGGGGTGGCGTGTTTCGTCATTCTGTATTCCTATGGAGACGGTTTTCATTTGGCTCTGCGGACCGCTTTCCGCAGCGTCGGGCAGGATCTGGTCCTGATGTTCGGCGGGAACACTTCCAGTCAGGCGGGCGGCGAGCGCGCGGGGCGGCGCATCCGGCTGGAAACCAGCGACATCGACGAGATACGCACAACCGTTCCCCTGGTCTTGGCAATCTCTCCGGAAATGATGGACGGCGGGAGGACTGTGGTCCACGAGCACCGCTCCTACGCCACCATGGTGCGCTCCGTCCGCCCGGCCTACGGGCGCATCCGCAATATGAGCATCGAATCGGGGCGCTGGCTCGATCAGGAAGACGAGAACCAGAAGCGCCGCGTGGCTGTGCTGGGCGCGGAGGCGGCCGGTAAGCTCTTCGGCGAACTCCCGCCGGAGGGCGAAGACATCACCATCGACGGCCTACGCTTCACAGTCACCGGCGTGCTCCAGACCAAGACCCAGATCGCCAACTACAATACCCCCGACAACGAGTGCGTGTTCATCCCTTTCGAAACCGCCTCGCTGTTCCGAGACTTGAAGTATCCCGACGATATTGTCTGGATGCCGGCTAACCCCGTGTTTCGGGAAACGGCCGTGCGCCAGGTGACCGAAACCCTGGCCCGCCTGCACAATTTCGCCCCGAACGACGATCACGCCGTGCGCACCTTCGTCTTCAACGAGTACATGCGCCTGGTGGATACCATGGGCATCGCGCTGCGGGTGCTGCTGGGATTCGTGGGCACGCTGACGCTGGCCATCGGCGGCGTGGGCCTTGCCAATATCATGCTGGTCTCCGTGACCCAGCGTACGCGCGAGATCGGCATTCTCAAATCCATCGGCGCCACGCAGCGCGCCATCCTGTCACAGTTTTTGTTGGAGGCGGTAGCCATTGTGACCGTGGGCGGCGTACTGGGCGTAGCCGTGGGTTGGGCCGTCACCTGGTACCTGGGAGGGCTTCCGCTGCTCGGGCCGCTGTTCCATACCACCCACGGCGAGGGCGACGTGCACCTGGGAATCTCCACGTTCGCGGTGGTGACGTCCACGGCGCTGCTGGAGACCGTGGGCTTGATCGCCGGGCTGCTTCCCGCCATCAAAGCCGCGCGTCTGGACCCGATCGAATCCTTGCGTTACGAGTAAGCTGCCACTCGTGTTATCACTAGAACTGAATGGATCGCATCGGGCGTTACAAGATCGTGCGGGAACTGGGGCGCGGCGCCATGGGAGTGGTGTACCACGCCATCGATCCCAACATAGGCCGTTCGGTAGCCATCAAGACCATCCAACTCGGGGGAAAACCGGAGGATAGCGAACGGCTGCGGGAGCGCTTGTTTCGGGAAGCGCGGTCGGCTGGCATTCTTTCCCATCCTGGAATCGTGACCATTTACGACGTGGAGCAGCAGGGCGACCTGGCCTACATCGCCATGGAATTCGTGGATGGTCCGACGCTCGACCAGATCATGGCGCCCAATTCTCCCCTGCCGCCCGAGCGGCTTTTCGCGGTTCTGGGGCAGTCCGCGGTGGCTCTCGATTACGCCCACCAGAAGGGCATTGTCCACCGCGATATCAAGCCCGCCAATATCATGATCGCGCGCGACGGCACGGCCAAGATCGCGGATTTCGGCATCGCCAAGATCACCGCGTCCGATCAGTTCACCGTGACCGGCTCGATTGTCGGAACGCCGCACTACATGTCGCCGGAGCAGGTGCAGGGGCAGCCCGTCGATGGGCGCTCGGACCAATTCTCGCTGGCGGTCATCGCCTTTGAATTGCTCACGGGCGACAAGCCGTACACCGGCGAGCAACTGACCACGGTGGTCTACAAGATCGTGGCGGAAGAGCCGATATCTCCGCGGCGTCTGAACGCGACCCTGAGCGGCGCCATCGAGGCCGTCCTGCTCAAGGCGCTCGCGAAAAAGCCGGACGCGCGCTATCGCAACTGTCAGGAGATGGTTGAGGCGCTCGAAAAGGCCTGCGCCGCCAGCCCGGGTTGGAAGCCCATGGCGCGGGGCGGCGCGTTGAACGAACCCACGGCCATGGTCGGCGCCGGAGCGGCGCGTAAGCTGCCACCGGCTCACCACCCCCGCCGCGACGATACCACTGTTCCGGCGGGACGGCCCGGGAAATCCAAGTCGGGGTTCTGGTCGTTTCTGGCCGCCGTTTTGGTGGCTGCGGCGTTGCTGGCGCTGATCGGATGGCAGGCCGACCCCAATCTGCCCCAGAAGGTGGGCGGCCTGGCGCAACGGCTACAAGTAGCGTTGGGACTGGCGCAAGCACCGCCCGAACCGAGCGCGCCCGCCCGCCCGGTGGCCGCGCCTGGTGGGACAGGCCAAGCGGCGGCCGCACCGGCGCCGGCAGGCCCCGCCGAGGGCAAGCCCAGCCCCATACCGTCCGGCGCCACGCCAGAGACCGCCAAGACCGATGCGGCGCAACCGGAGGCGGAGACCGCGGCTACCGCGCCGGCCCAGCAATCGCCCGATACGGAGTCCCAATCGTCCGCTCCGGCGCCTAAGATCGCGCCTGAGAAGCCGCGTCCGCCGGCCCGCGCGGTGATTGGCCCGCGGCCAGTCGCCATCGCCAGCAGTCCGGCCGGCGCCAAGGCGACTCTCGACGGCAACCGCGACGATGCCTGCAACACGCCCTGTTCGCTCCACGCCGCGCCCGGCCACCACACCCTCTCGGTTGTCTTGTCAGGCTACCAGGTGGAGCATTTCGATGTGGACGTGGGATCCGGCCCCATGGAACTGCCGCCCATCGTCTTACGGGCGATCGCGGGCACCCTCATGGTGACCTCGATTCCGCCGGGCGCGAGCGTGGATGTGAACGGGCATCGGATGACGCAGACCACCCCCGCCGCCATCCCGCTCACCGCCGGCGCGTATCGCGTCACGGTGGAGAAGGACGGCAAACAGGCCACCAGCAACGTGGACATCCGCAACGGCTCCATCAGTTACCTGAAGATTACGCTGCAGTAACGGCCCCAGCGTCCGCCGCCGGGAAGCCCATGTACGAAAGAACACCTTCCCGCGCGAATCCCCAGTACCCACCTTCAGGCGGTTGTTGTGTAATGGAATCAGAGCTGGGTTACAAACAGGTTCCAAAGCGATTACATCTTAGTTTCAGAATGTAATGTCCGGTTCAGAGGGGGAACATCATGTATCGAAGTACACACAGAGCGCTGGTACTCACTTTCGCGACGATCGCTGTGGCCTCCCTGGCTGTCGCCGCTGGTCCCAAGGCAAACTCCGGCAGAGCGGTGGCTGCATCGCCGACGGGAAATACGGTGGCGGTTGAGACCGTGGAGATCCAACCATTTACGAACACGGCCTACATCCCGGCAGGCGCCGACCTATCGTCCATCAGGTTCGAGGGCGCCGAGGCAGTTCAGGTCGCGACAAAGAGGACCCTAATAGCGGACAAGCGGTACTGCGGGGAAGGCGGGCAAGAACCCGGTGGTTCGATGTTCTGTCCTTCCGTGCAGGACGAATATCCGGTGCCAGCTTATCGAATCACCTATTCGTATAGCGGCCCCGCGATGGCTTCCGACGAGTACGGAAACACTCGTTTCACTTTCAGCGTGAATGTGCGACCGGAAGACTTGAACGCTACGGCGCTCCGGACGCTGTTCGCGCGCGATGTCAATCACGCGGCCGTCGCCGAGATCCTCAAGATCAGCGCCTCTCCGGTCTTCGTGCAGCAGGTGGCGATCGATAAGGCGCATTCGACTTTTTGCGATGGCGCGTACACGGATGGCAATTGGACCCACACCGATGCGAATTGCGAGGACCACGTGGCCGACACGATAGTTACGGCGCCGGCCTCTTATGTCGCAGTGAAGGTGACTCCCGCTTCGTCTCCCGTTGCGTCGCTCAGAGCGGGCGGCGAGCGGCGGCAGTAGGTCGATTCCACAGGCCGGTTGTCCCGTTTCCGCGCAGGCTCTCCGATTGTTATAGCCTCGAATGATGAAGCGGTTATGGGGCTGGCTGTTCGTAATCGCCGCGTCTCACATGGGGATTTGCGCCGCGGCGAGCCTGCTGCCCGGGGACGTGGATCGCGGCAAGGATGTATTCCGCGCGCAGAACTGCGTTGTCTGCCACAGCGTCAACGGGCAGGGCGGAAAGAGCGCGCCGGACCTTGGGCGGGGCGTGGCGCGGGGCTTCAGTCCCTATGTCATGGCGGGCCTGTTGTGGAACCATGCTCCGGTGATGTGGGCCGCGGCGGAACGAATGGGAGTTGCCAGGCCCGAGCTCGGTGAGCAGCAGGCGGCGGATCTGTTCGTCTATTTCTTTGCGGCCCGCTACTTCGACCGGCCTGGCGACATCCAGCGCGGCGAGAGGGTTTTTCTTGGCAATCGATGCGTGGAGTGCCACGGCATCCGGTCCGCGGGCCGCGAAGGCATCCAGCCGGTAGTGGCCTGGAAGTCGCTCGCGGACCCGATCGCGCTCGCGCAGCAGATGTGGAGTCACTCCGGAGAGATGAAAGCGGAGCTCGACCGGACGGAGATTCCCTATCCGCGGTTCTCTTCTCAGGAAATGACGGATCTGTTGGCGTATCTGCGGAGCACGCAAGCGCCGGGCCGCGTCGCCGCTTTCTCGCCCGGTTCGGCGGAGTCCGGCGCGGAGATCTTTGCGTCGAAGGGCTGCGCCGGCTGCCACAAGGGAGAGCTGGCCCTCGAAGCCCGGCCTACCCGATACAGCCTGACCGATTTCGCCGCGGCCATGTGGAACCACTCACTCCGTACACCGGATAATCCGGCGCCGCTCGACTACGAGGAGATGCGCCGCCTGGTGGGCTACCTGGTCTCGACGCAGCTCTTTGAGGAGCGGGGCAACCCGGAGCAGGGCAAGAAGGTCTTTGCGAAAAAGCGCTGTGAGACTTGTCACGACGACCCGTCCAGCGGAGCACTTAGCCGGCCGGCCATGGCCGGGAAAATCACGTCCTTCGGGATCGTAGCCGCTCTGTGGAAGCACGGGCCGGCGATGTTGAGCCGTATGCGGTCGAAAAAGATCTCCTGGCCCAGGTTCAGCGGTTCGGAGATGGCGGACCTGGCCGCATACCTGTACGGCTCCAACTTGAAAAGACGCGGGACGCCGGCCGATTCCGTCCCGCGTCCCTAATCCAACGCGTTGTTCGGATTAACCCTCGGTCCAATCCTCCGTCTTCAGTCCTTTGATCCGCGCGAAGGTTTTATCGTGGGTGATAAAGACCGCACCCCTCGCCAGAGCGTGCGCCGCAATCATGGTATCGAGGTTGCCCGGCGCATCGCCTGCCCGTTCCAGCGCGGCGTGAAGCCGGCCATACTCGCGCGCCGCAGCAGAGTCCCAAGCGTGGATGGTCACTCGGATCAGGAACTCCTCCACAACCCGGTTCATCCGCGCGCCGGCCGGCAGCCGCGCCGCTCCATAGCGCAATTCGCCCTCGGTCACGGCGGAGATCGAAACCTCGTGAATCGGGACCGCAACCAGCCGCCCGCGGACCGCCGGATGACCCTTGATAATGTAACTCGCGATGTTGGTGTCCAGCAGGTATTCGCTCATCGGAAGAGCCTGCGCTTCTGGGGCGGCTGGTCGGCGCGATGGGACATGAAGTCCTCGGGCACGCCCCTGGCCAAGTCGAAGAAGCTGTCCCAGGATTCCGGTCGCCGCGAAAGGATGACATCGCCGGTGGCTTGGTCGCGCCGGACGAAGACCTCACTGCCCTCGAAGCGGAACTCGGACGGCAATCGGACCGCCTGGCTGCTGCCATTACGAAACAATTTTGCGGTGCGCGGCATTGGCGCCTCCACTCCTGGTATATACCGAAGTATATCACGGGCCCGAAGCGCGTCCTTTCCCCAATCCCCAAGAAGCGCGGCAATTCGGGGTGCAAAGGCTGCACCTTAAAGCGCCGAAGTTGCCGATTGCGATCTGAAGACGCCGCGCTCGCCCGGCCAGCGGCCCTGCGGCAGAGGCCCGCGCCCCTCGAAACCCGTCCGGCCTTCGGGGTGCTCTTACGAGTGCCGAGGTGATTGAATGCGTGCACTTACATTTCTGGTGTTAGCTGCTGTTGCTGGAATCGGCATCGCCACTACCACTCCCAAAGCGGAAGCTCAAGTCAGCGTCGAAATCGGAGTAGCGCCCGATTGTCCCTACGGGTACTACGACGTCGCTCCTTATAGTTGCGCTCCTACCGGCTACTACGGTCCCGAGTGGTTCAACGGCGACGGCTTCATTGGCGCCGGCCCGTGGTTCCATGGCGCTAACGAATTCCAGGGCAACGTCAATAACCGTCTCCATCCGGACCACGGCTATACCGGTCCCGCGCCTAAAGCGGGCGAGAAAGCCGAACCGGCAAAGCGCGTCGATAGCGCTCACTTCCAGGGAAACGAAGTGCGGGACGGCCGCGGCCACGTTGCCGAGACCAAGAAGAAATAGCTGGCCGGGAAAGCTCGCCGCGGCGGGTATCGCCATGCATTGCTTCCGGCCGCGCCCCTTGGGGCAGCCACATTGAAGCGATGGAGGCAAGACGCCGCGGCTACGCGACACAATCGATCTTCCAGGAGGAAGCCATGCCAAAGTTGATCGCCTCACCGACCATCGTTCAATGCGTCGGCAATGTGAACAAGGCTGCCAGTGAGTTTGTCGGTCTGGTCAATACCGGCGACGAAGGGATCTCCATCACCCGCGTGCAATCGCCCCCGGGGTGGGTTGGCATCGGACAACACAGCGACTACCGGGAGTATCGCCTGGTGCTCGCCGGAACTCTCCACGTCGAGCACCCCGACGGGGCCTTCGACATGCAAGCCGGCCGGTGCCTCGACGCCGAGCCAGGCGAGTGGGTGCGGTATTCCACCCCCGGTCCCGCCGGCGCCGACTACATCACCGTCTGCATCCCCGCCTTCTCTCGCGCCGGCGTCCACCGCGACGCTTGAGTCGCGCACTCCCGCAACCCTAACGCCCTTACCCCTTTTCCAGCATCCCCAATAGCTTCTCCTGGACCGCTTCAGCCGTTGCGCTATCCGGCGCGATCACCAGAATCGTGTCGTCGCCGGCGATGGTGCCCACCACTCCCGGCCAGCGCTCGGCATCGAGCGAAACGGCCACCGAGTTGGCGTGTCCCGGCGAAGTCTTGAGGATCACCAGGTTCTGCGCGATCAGCACGTCCAGCAGGAACTCGGCGGCCAGTAAGGCGAACTCCGGGCCGGTCTCTTCGGCGGCCATCTCCTGATAGCCTTCCCGCGTCTTCACCAGGCGCAGGTCGCGGATGTCGCGCGAGAGCGTCACCTGCGTGGCGGCAATGCCTTGTTTCGCCAACTCGTGAGCAATCTCCTCCTGGGTGCCGATCCTCTTGGTGCGGATCAGCTTCAGGATTTGGCCTTGGCGGTAAGTCTTGGTCATAAAGTCATCTCGTTCAGACGTTGGCGGGCCCCGGCGAGCGCGCGGGCTACGGATTCGGGCCCGGTCCCTCCGGAGATTTCACGCGATTTCATGCCTTCCCTGGGGTCGAGCAGGGCGGCCATGTCCGCCGTGAACTCGGGCGCGAAGCGGCGCATCTCATCGGCGGTCCAATCGGCTGGCTTGCGGCCCCGCTTTACGCTTTCGAGAACGAACCGGCCGGCAAGCTGGTGCGCTTCGTGGAATGGCGTGCCGGCGCGCGCCAGCGCTTCCGCCAGATCCGTTGCCACCACCCAGCTTTCTTCGGCGGCGGCGGCGGGCCGGGCGGGGTTCAGCTTCACCGATGCCACCACGGCGCTCGCCATTTCGAGCGAACCGGCCAACTGGTCGGCCGCGTCGAACAAGGGGACTTTGTCCTCCTGCATGTCGCGATTGTAGGTCATCGGCAGCCCCTTCATGGTGACCATCAGCGAAGTGAGCGAACCCATTACGCGACCGGCTTTGCCGCGAATCAGCTCGAGCGAATCGGGGTTTTTCTTTTGCGGCATCAGGCTCGAACCGCTGGTGACGCCATCGGCCAGTTCCAGCCAGCCGAATTCCTCGCTCGAATAGAGTATCCAGTCTTCGGCAAGCCGGCTCAGGTGCAGCATGGCGACGCTGGCGGCATAGAGAAAATCGAGCGCGAAATCGCGGTCGCCCGAAACGTCCATGCTGTTGCGCGTGACGGCATCGAAGCCCAAGTCGCGAGCCATGGCTTCCCGGTCGAACGGAAAGCCGCTGCCTGCCAGGGCGCCGGAGCCGAGCGGCAGGACATTGGCGCGCCGCCGCGCTTCGCCGAGCCGCTCCCAATCGCGGGCGAACATCTCGAAATACGCCAGCAGGTAGTGCGGCCACAAGACCGCCTGGGCGCGACGCGTGTGCGTGTAGCCAGGAATCAAAGCCGTGGGGTACGCCTCGGCCAGATCGATCAGCGCGCCCATCAGGCCGCCCAGCAGCGCGCGCGCGCGGTCGTATTCCTCGCGCAGCCAGAGGCGCGTGTCGAGCGACACCTGCTCGTTACGGCTGCGGCCGGTGTGAATCTTGCCGGCCACCGCCCCGGCGCGCTCCTGCAACTTGCGGATGACCAGCGTGTGCACGTCCTCATCGGTGGCGCCTTCGTAAAAGGAAGGCGAAGCGGCCTCCGCGCGAATGGCGTCGAAGGCCGCAACGATGGTTTCGCGCTCCGCCGCGGTCAGGATGCCGGCCCGCTCGAGCGCCCGTGCGAAGGCCTGCGAACCCCGTATATCGGCGTCGATCAGGCGCCGGTCGAAGTCGAGCGACCCCGAAAAACGCTCGAAGACCTCCGACGATCCGGATTCGAAGCGGCCGCCCCAAAGCTTCATTTGGATTGCGCGGCCCGCGCGGCGCGGACCTTGATCGGCAGGCCGATCAGGTTGATGAAGCCGAGCGCGTCCTTCTGGTCGTAGCTCGCGCCCATGGTGAAGCTGGCGATGTCGAGCGAATAGAGCGAATACGGCGACTTGCGGCTCAGCGGCTGGATGTTGCCCTTGTAAAGCTGCAGTTTCACTTCGCCGGTGGTGGTTTCGCTCACCTTTTCGAAGAACGCGTCGAGCGCCTCGCGGAGCGGCGTGAACCACAGGCCGTTGTAGACCATCTCGGCATATTCGAGCGCGCGCTGCTGCTTGTAGTGCAGCGTGTTCTTATCGAGCGTGAGGGCTTCCAGTTCGCGGATGGCGAACATAATGAGCGACCCACCCGGCGTTTCATAACAGCCGCGCGACTTCATGCCGACGAAGCGGTTCTCTACCAGGTCGATGCGGCCGACGCCGTGCTCCGCGCCGATCCGGTTGAGCGCTTCGAGCAGTTCGAACGCTTTCATCCGCTTGCCATTCACCGCGACCGGCTCGCCTTTCTCGAAAGCGATGGTCACTTCACCGGGGGCGTCGGGCGCTTCCGCCGGGCTTTTGGTGAGCATCCAGATCTCATCCGGGGCCGCGTTGGCCGGGTCCTCCAGCGCGCCGCCTTCGTGCGAGATGTGCCAGATGTTGCGGTCGCGGCTGTAGATCTTGGTGGTGGTGGCGGAGATGGGGACGCTGTGCGCGCGCGCGTATTCGATGGCGTCCTCGCGCGACACGATGTCCCATTCCCGCCAGGGGGCGATCACCTGAAGCTGCGGGGCCAGCGCCTTGTAGGTCAGCTCAAAGCGCACCTGGTCGTTGCCTTTTCCAGTGCAGCCGTGCGCCAGCGCGTCGCAGCCGGTGGCCAGCGCGACTTCCACCTGCCTCTTGGCCAGCAGCGGACGCGCAATCGAGGTGCCCAGCAGGTACTTGTGCTCGTAGACGCCGCCCGAGCGCACCAGCTTCCAGAGGTACTGCGAGACGAACTCCTCGCGCATGTCCGCGATGTGGACTTCCGACGCGCCGGTCTTCAGCGCCTTCGCTTCGAGGCCCGTAAGCTCGTCGGCGCCTTGGCCGATATCGCCGCACACCGCGACCACTTCGCAGCCGTAGTTCTCTTTCAGCCACGGGATGATTACGGAAGTATCGAGGCCCCCCGAGTAGGCCAGAGCCACTTTTTTAGGTTTGTTCATAAGTGTAGGGGCCGGGCATAATCCCGACCTGCTTCTTTCACAACATCATCGACAACAGCGCTTTTTGCGCATGCAGGCGATTTTCCGCCTGATCGAAGACCACTGAGCGTGCGCACTCCATCACGGAGTCGCTCACCTCTTCGCCGCGCTTGGCGGGTAGGCAATGCATGAAGATCGCGTCCGGCCGCGCCGCCGCGAAGAGCGCGTCGTCCACCTGGAAGCCGCGAAAATCCCGGCGGCGTATGGCAGTCTCCTGTTCCTGGCCCATGCTGGCCCACACGTCGGTGTAGACGGTGTGCGCGCCGCGCACCGCCTCGGCCGGGTCGTGAACAATCGAGAGCGCCGCGCCCGAAACCGCGGCCAGCCCTTCGGCCTGCGCCACGATGTCCGGGTTCGGCGAGTACCCCTGCGGGCATCCCAGCGAAAAATCCATGCCCAGACGCAGCGCGCTCAACATCAGCGAGTGCGCCACGTTGTTGCCATCGCCAACGAATGCCAGCTTGAGGCCCTGCAGTTCACCGAAGCGCTCGCGTATCGTCTGCATGTCGGCCAGCGCCTGGCAGGGGTGGAACAGATCGCTCAGGGCGTTAATCACAGGCACGGACGACCATTCGGCCAGCCCGTCGATGGTGTCCTGCCGGAACACCCTGGCGACGATGCCGTTCACCCAGCGGTCCAGGTTGCGCGCCACGTCCTTCAGCGGCTCGCGGACGCCGATGGGCGCTTCGAAGAAGAGCGAATCGCCGCCCAACTGTTTGATGGCCAGCTCGAAGGTCAGCCGCGTGCGCAGCGAGGGCTTCTCAAACAGCAGCGCGATGGACTTGCCCGCCAGAGCCTGCGAGTAGTCCCGCGGAGACCGCTTGACGGCAGCCGCCAGGTCAAGCAGGTAACGCAACTCGTCGTCGGTCAGGTCCAAGTCCCGGAGCAGGTCCGAGGCATGCGTCTTCACAATCCGGCTCGGGTCCAAGCCAGCGGGCATGACGGCCACCTTGATTGAATTTTTATTCACCTTAATGAATAATCACACATTTCGGCGCCTGGAGTCAACCACTGCCGTCTCATGGTACTTAAAGCGGTAGACCGGATGGCCCAATAGTGCAGGCTTCTAATTGAAATCGGATGTTGTCGGGGTGTAATGTTGCACTTATGGCCGATTCAGGAACCAGCACTGGCACGGACGCCACGCCCAAACGTCAGGCTAGCGGGATGGTCTGGAGGGTCGTTCAAGGACTCGCGGGATGTCTCGCCGTCGCGGGGTCCGTTGCCTCCTGGATTGATACCGGACTTCCGCCACTGAATAGCGCCCATAACATTGGAGTTTGGGTTGGATCGGTTGGGTTATTCGCAGTTGGAGTTTTGGGAGTTGTTCGGGGCATTCGTGGGAAAGTGGCATCACGCGCCTAAGCCGTCTTCTTCGGCCTTCCCCCCGCCCGTGTTTTCCGCATAGCCGCGATCTTGCGGAAATACTCAGAGCCGCGCTTTGCCGTGGCCTTCCCGCCCATCTTCCCAAGGACCGCAGCCGGTTCGATGGTCAACAGGTAGTCCGCAAGGGTTACGGCGTCCCCTAGAAGCTCCTGCGCCCGTCCTGTGCGTCCCTGTGGCAGTTCCGGCGACGTGTCTAAAATGGTCTTAGCTTCGGCGATCATCTTTCGGAGGGCCTTGAGGTCTTGGCGTTTGGGCATGGTGGTTTATCCTTTGACGAAGACCCGCGCATTCCCCCGCTTGGCTTGCATGGCCCAGGTGGGGCGCTGTATCAGGGCGTCGGCCTGCTTGACCGCGGATTCGATTAGTTCCTTAGCGAGAACGGCGCGACCGGCAAGGGGAGCGGTGGACAGGATCACGCGGGCTTCTTCCATCGAGTCCCGAAGTGGTTTCAAATCGGCGCGGGTTATCACATCTCCAGAATATCACGTAGCAGGCGCTTGCTGTTATCCGGCAACGCAGCCCGTAACACAACCCGTCTCATCAGGAAGGACCGGTCCCATGCGCTCGCCGCGACAACTTCCCGCGCTTGTCTTGGCATGCAACATTGCCGGCACAGCCCTCTGTCAATCGAACGTCCCGTTGGTCCCTCCGCCTGGGACTCTCATCGACATCGGCGGACACAGGCTGCACATCGATTGCGCCGGTCCGGCCAACGCCAGGCCAATGGTAATCTTCGAAGCCGGCGGCGGCGCTTTTTCGAAGGACTGGACCGCTGTGCAGAGCCTCTTGAAAGCACGCGTCAGAAGCTGCGCATACGATCGCGCCGGGCTGGGTTGGAGCGAGCCGGGCCCCGCACCGCGGACGATGAGTCAGGAAGTATTCGAGCTGCACGCGCTCCTCGATGCCGCAAGAATCTCGGGGCCGGTCATACTCGTAGGCCAGTCGATGGGAGCCCTCAACGTGCGTCTTTAGACCGAGCGGTATGGGAGCGGCGTGGCCGGGATTGTTCTGGTCGATCCGGCGGACGAAAGCAGCATGTTATTCAACCTGGCGGCAAACCGGTGGATGAGACTTCGGGATCAGGCTACCGGGCGGGCGGTCCCGGCGCCGCGAACCAGCGGACCGCCGGGCACGGGATACAAGCCGGAAGACGACTACCTGGGAGACGAAGCTCAGTTGCTTTACCTTCACCGCCAGAAAAACCCCGAACCGTACGGCGACCGGCCGCTATTCGTGCTGGCTGCCGGCAAACGGCCAGCGCCACCCGGCATGACGGAGGAGGCTTATAAGGACATACGGCGCGCAACCGATGACGATCGCGTTGCTGCGGCGCGCCTGTCGCGAAACTCGAAATTCATTCTGGATCCCGACGGCGGTCACAATCTGCAAATTGACGATCCTAAACTCGTCGCCCGGGCCATTGAGGAAGTGGTCGCGGCCGTAAAAGGAAAATCGAGGCTCGTTCGATAGGAACGTGGTCCGGAATCGGCAGCCCCCTATTGCACCCTCAGCGATTCCAAACAGCGCTCCAGCAGTTCCCGCAAACGCCCTTGCTCCTCCGGTTTCAAGTCTCCGAGCAGTCGCTGTTCCACCCCTCGCATCGCTAGGTAGAAAACCATGAGTTGTTTCGCGCCTTCCGGCGTAAGCTCCGCCGGCATCGAACGGCCGCCGGCGGGGTTCGCATGCCTGAGAATCAGCCCGCGCGATTCCAGAGACTTCAGCAGCGCGATCATGCTCTGCGGCGTTACGAAGGCGGCGCGCGCCAGGTCGGCGTTCGACCGGCGGCTCACGAGCGATAATTCCGCCAGCACCGAAGCCTCCGACATCGTCAGGCCGGCCGGCGCTAACGCCTGGTCGATCGCCGCGCGCAGCGCGTTCTGAAGTTGCTTGAGAAGGTAGGTCAGCGGCTTCATCGGCCTGGGCTTCGGCCCCTGAGTCTTTGGCACGCTACAAGTATATATGGTTGTCTTATATCAGGTAAGCTGATATACTCCAACAATGGATCAAACAAACGAAGGTACGTTACTGGCGCCGGGCGCCCGGATTTATTACAAGGTGCGGGGAACCGGCCCGGTACTCCTCATACTTCAGGGCGGCTTCGGGGACGCCGATGGATCCGACGGTCTGGCCGGGTATCTGGCCGATGCGTATACCGTTGTTACCTACGATAGCCGCGGCTTGTCGCGCAGCAAGGTGGACGATGCGTCGCAAACCCCGGGGATACGGACGCACAGCGACGATGTCCACCGCCTGCTGGCCGCGCTGACCGCGGAACCGGCGTTCGTCCTCGGCATCAGCTTTGGCGCGATCATTGCCCTGGACCTGGCCGCGCGCCATCCCGAACAGGTGCGCGCAGTGGTGGCGCTAGAGGCCGCGGCCATGGAGCTGCTCCCCGATGCCGAGCGAGCCGCCCATATCCGGGCCCACGAGGAGGTGGATCAACTCTTCCGCAGCGGCGGCCTGCCGGCGGCAATGAGGAAAATGGTGGAGATTTCCGGGGTCCGATTGGACGACCGCGAGCCGGAGGTGCAAGTGCCCCGGCCGGACCCCAAGAGCGCCGCTGCCAGGGCCGCCAACCTGAGCTTCTTTCTCACTCACGACGCACCCGCGGCCCTCGCCTACAAGTTCGAGCTGGCCGCGCTGAAGGCCGCCGGCGCCCGCATCCTGCCCGCCGCCGGGATCACAACCGGGGACGTCGTGCCGCGCCACTCCGCGATGGCCCTGGCTGAGCGAATCGGCCAGCCCCTCGTCGAGTTCCCGGGAGGGCATTCGGGTTACGCGCTCAACCCGCGCGCATTCGCCTTACGGTTGCGCGAGGTATTAGGCGGGCCAGGCGGCGCAGATCGCGCTTAGTGGACTGGCGGAGAGGGGGGGATTCGAACCCCCGGTAGACCGTTAAGCCTACGACGGTTTAGCAAACCGCTGCTTTCGACCACTCAGCCACCTCTCCGGAGATGAAATGGTCCGCATGAGCATCGTACCACAGCGCGATTTCCCGTGGGAAAATGCCCGCGCAGGCGCATCGCCTATACTGAAACTGTGCGCGCCGGCCGATTCATAGGGGTGGTCGCGGGGGTGGTCCTTCTGGGGTGGTCGCTCTATGCGTTCCAGAACCCGTTCCGGGTCTATCCGGCGTGGGAATACAACGACTACCCCATCCCGCTCGACTGGCGCACTCCGGGCGAGTGGACCTTTGCGCGCCTGATGTATCCCTCCTCGCACATCCAGATCGACTGGCAGTTTAAGCCGTATTTCGATTGGCGCGAAGGCAACACCAACTGGACCATCGATTATCCCCGCTCGGACCGCCATCTCGCCGCCGCAGTCCGCCGCCTGTCGCGTATTGACGCCAAGTCCGTCGAGCAACCCGTCAATCTGGATCGGGACGACGACGTGTTCAACTACCCGTGGCTCTATGCCGTGGAAGTGGGCCACTGGGAGCTCACCGACTCCCAGATCGCGAAGTTTCGGGAGTTCCTGCTGCGCGGCGGTTTCTTCATGTGCGACGATTTTCACGGCACGGACGAATGGAACACCTTCGTGGCCAGCATGTCCAAGGTGCTTCCCGACAACCCCATCGTGGACATCGAGAATCCCGACCCCATCTTCCACACCGTTTTCGACCTGGACGACCGCTACCAGGTGCCCGGCTACCAGTACGTGCAAACGCACAGCCTCTGCGAAAAGTGCCCCACCAATCCTACCTATCGAACCGGCGGCGGCGATATCCCCCGCTGGCGTGGCATCTACGACGACCGCGGCCGGCTCATCGTAGCCATTTGTCATGACATGGACTTGGGCGATTCCTGGGAAAACGCCGACGATCCCATGTACCCGCAGAAGTTTTCAGCACTGGGCATTCGAATCGGCGTGAACTACATCGTCTATGCGATGACGCATTAGGTTCAGTACTAAACCACGTAGTACCATGCGTTCGGCACAACGTCGGATGTGCGCCGTATGGATATTAAGTCATTACTTATCAATGTGTTGGCGCTGCATGACGTTTTGCTGTATCCACCGCTTCGGTTTATACCCCTGCGAATCCACCTGGATTCTAGTACTTTCCCTCCAGGAATTCGCTCTTAATCGATTGCTTTCATTGCGGCACTGTCGTACTCTAGGCTGGAAGCCGATGAAGAGATCCCTAAGTCTGAGGCGTGGCTCGGCAAGCGACACGGCTATGCGGATCGCTGGAACGGAGACTTAACGTGAAAAAGGGTTTAGTCCTTATTGCGGCTGTAATACTCATGGCGTTCGTTGCTTCGGCCGGCACCGTCAGCTACAACACGAGCGGCAGCACATTGAGCTGCGATCACGTTGCAAACTGCACACAGGTGAATGCCGCGTCAATCGAGCTGGGTGGGATCACCTTGACGTACGACCCGATTACAAACGCCACTACCGTCCCGAGCGAAATCAACCTCGGAGAGCTCGTTACGAGCGGTACAGGAGTTGTAAATGGTGTGTCGTTCGTCGGCGTTGTGCTGGTGATTGATATTGACGACGTCACTATAGGGAAGAGCGGCGATCTACCGGCCGCTGGTTTCACCGGCACCGTCTCGACGTCTTCCACCACTTTGCAGGTCAATTTCGGCGCGGGCAACACGACCGTTCCGCTTTTCGGAGATAACCCTGGTGTGGTCTTAAGCGGCACGCAGATTGAGGACACCTACCAGACTTACCCTGCCATCCAGTTTGTCGTAGACCCGACCAGCAATTCCGGTATTACCACACTTCAGGGTGACTTAACCCAGGCTCCGGAGCCTATAACCCTCAGCATGCTCGGCGGCGGTCTGATCGGCCTGAGCCTGTTGAAGCGCAAACGGTTCACCCGGTAGATCGGCCTCAACCTCGAATCCGCACATCGGCCGGAATGCCTCAGGCGTTCCGGCCGATTCCTTTTTCCGTTTCCCGCCAATTGGTATCATCGACCCATGCGCGGTTGGGTACTCCTTATGCTCGCTTTGCCCATGCATTCGCAGGATCGTACGCAGGCGCGGTCCATGGTGATCTCGGACCGCGGGATTGTGGCCACCAGCCAGACGCTGGCCTCGCAGGCCGGCGCGCAAGTTCTGGCGCGCGGCGGATCGGCCATGGACGCCGCCATCGCGGCCAACGCGACGCTCGGGGTGGTGGAGCCGCAGAGCTGCGGGATCGGCGGCGACCTGTTCGCCATCTACTGGGAAGCCAAGACGGGCAAGCTCACCGCCATCAACGCCAGTGGCTGGGCTCCCCAGGCGCTCACCATCGATGTCCTGAAAGCCTTGGGCCAAACCGCCATGCCGCAGGAGGGCATCCAATCCGTTACGGTCCCCGGAGCCGTGGATGGCTGGTCCAAACTCCACCAGCGCTTCGGACGCCTCCCCTGGAGCGACCTCTTCCAGCCCGCCATCTATTATGCCTCGCAGGGCTTTCCCGTCACGGAGATCATTAGCGCCGCTTGGGGCCTGGCGGCGGACAAACTGGGGCACAATGAGAACGCGGTGCGCGTCTTTCTGCCTGGCGGGGCGCCGCCCAAAGTCGGCCAGGTGTTCCGCAATCCGCAAATGGCCGCCGCGCTCCGGCTGATCGCCGCGCAGGGGCGGGCCGCGTTCTACACCGGAGCCATCGCCAAGGCCCTCGTCGAGACCAGCACCCGGTTGGGCGGGAAAATGGATTCGGCCGATCTGAGCGAATTTGGCTCCGAATGGGTCGAGGCTATCTCCACCGAGTACCACGGCTGGAAGGTCTACGAGCTGCCGCCCAATGGCCAGGGCATCGCCACGCTTGAGATGCTGAACCTCTTCTCGCAGTTTCCCATGGCAAGCTACGCCCCGCGCGGCGCGGAGGAACTGCACGCGCAAATCGAGGCGCAGAAGCTGGCCTATGCCGATCTCCAGCGTTACGTCGCCGACCCGCGATTCGCGAAAGTGCCGGTGGAGGGCTTGCTCTCGATGGATTATGCCCGCGAGCGCGCCAAGCTGATCGACCCCGGCCAGGCCCGTTGCGAGATTCCGCCAGGACAGCCGCTGCCGTCGCGCGGAGACACCATTTACCTCTCCGTGGTGGATCGCGAGGGCAATATCGCTTCGCTGATCCAGAGCGTGTACAAGTCCTTCGGATCGGGCGTGGTGGTGGATCGGTACGGCTTCGCCTTGCAGAACCGCGGCGGGCTGTTTGTCATGGACCCGCTGCACCCCAATGCACTCGCGCCCCGCAAGCGCCCGTTTCACACCATCATCCCGGCATTCATGGAAAAGGGCGGCGTTCACGTTGGCTTCGGCATCATGGGCGGACTCAACCAGGCGCAGGCGCACGCCCAGTTCGTGTCCAACGTGGTCGACCATGGCATGAACATCCAAGCCGCGCTGGAGGCCCCACGGTTTACCAAGAAAGCGATTGGCGGCTGCGATGTGACTGTGGAGAACCGCATCCCGAACGAGGTTCGCGACCGGTTAACGGCGCAAGGCCACAAGCTCGAAGTAGTCGGCGATTTCTCCGACGACATGGGCGGCGGCCAGGCCGTCATACACGATTCCGCCACGGGCCTGAACTGGGGTGCGTCGGACCCGCGCAAGGACGGCGCCGCGGTCCCTGAGCCACCCCCGTACTTCGCGCCGCCCCGCAAGTAATATCCCCCGTGGATTCCGCCACACCCCCCGCCATCGGGGGTATTCCTGCGATGCCCGCATAGTTTTCGTTGAATTAATCCACAACTCCGGTTAGATTGATCACAATGACTCAGAAGCGTGTCTGTCTAACCTGCAAGAACACGGGATGCGTGTTGAAGTGCCGCTATCAGTCGGTGGAACCGGTCCGTCCCGCGACGGCCAAGAAGGAAGGGTAATATGATCAAACTCTATCAGAGCGCGGCCCATCCCAAACATTGGATCGCGTATGTTCAAAGCTTGGGCTGGTTGATGTTTCCCGCCCGCGAAAACGGCTGGGAGCAGCGCCAGCCGGCTCGGGGTCTCGACCCGCTGCACCTGCGCCAAATGCCGGTCCGGTGCGCACAGGACGCGGGCTTGCCCCAGCACGGTTACACGCCGGCGCTCCACGAGGAACTCGCCGAAGTCGCGTAGCGCCGCCGGTCGCCGCCGGCGGTGTTCCTTCCATCCGGCCTTTAACCAGCGTCGCCGCAGAGGCCGCGCTACCAAAACAAAAGCGGCCTCCCACGCCAGCGCGTAGTGAGGCCGCTTGAATTACCGTCCCGGCTCGCCGGCCGGCGTGGGTTTAGGTGGTAGCGCGCTTCGCGTCGGCTTCCGTGGGGGGCTGAGGGCCATTGCCCATATCGGGCCTGGTGATCTTTAGATGCAAAGTGTCGCCGTTCACCGTGCCTTCGTACTTCGTGGTCATTGACTGGCCGCCCATATCGCGGGTCACGTCGAAGGTAATGGTGCTTCCGTTCACTTTGCCATTGGAGATCGCGGTTGGCGTAGGAGCAGCCGGAGCAGCTCCGCCGCCGCCGCCGCCGCGCCCGCCCATCGGGGCCAGAACCGTGCCGGTCAGGGTTGAGCCGTCCGCCTTAAGATCGAACGTTGTCACACGGGCCGGACCGCCATTGCGGCCTTCCTGGGACATTGTCCACTTGCCGGTAATGGCATCCGCCGCCATCGCGACGCACACCACTACGAGCAGAATCGTACCTACAAAAAGCAGCTTTTTGGTCATAGTATTAACTCAGGCGTGCATATCACGGCCAACGTTACCCTTAGGGCTGAGATTTCGAGCGGAAAATCCGAAGCTGGCAAAAAAAACGGGCCGTCCGCGCCTGAGGTGCGGCAAGCCCGTGATAAGGACCGTAGCGATAGCTGCGTTACAAGCCTAAGTCGTAGCCCTCTTGGCGGTTGCGGGGGTGGTCATCGGCGTGCCGTCTTGCCCGGTTCGGGTGATGTTCAGCTTCATTTCGTCGCCGGACACCGTACCTTCATACTTCATGGTCATGGAGTTGCCGCCGAAATCGCGGACTACATCGAAGGTGACGGTGTTTCCGTTCACCTTGCCATTGCTGATGGGCGCGGGAGCCGGAGCCTGACCGCCGCCGCCGCCACCCATCGTCGCCAACAGGGTGCCCGTCACCGTGGCCCCATTGACCTTCAGATCGAGCGTGGACACGCGCGGCGGCCCGCCGTTACGGCCCTCCTGCGAAATCGTCCACTTGCCGGTGATGGCATCGGCGGCCATCGCAACCAGCGCGATCAAGAGCAGAATCGTACCTAAAGTAACCAGTTTCTTGGTCATAGCCATACCTCACGGAACATGGTAACTCATCCGGCCTGCCCGGATACCGCTATTTTCAGGTCTGCCAGCCTTTTACTGTTTCTTGGCAACCACGTCCGAAACTCGAGGATCCCCGCCATTGAAGCCGGGGGTGGTGGTTTTGAGCTTCATCTCGGCGCCGGAAACGGAGCCTTCATACTTCGTCGTGAACGAATTGCCGCCCATGTCCCGCGTCACTTCGAACGAGAAACTGTCGCCGTTCACCTTGCCGTTGGAGATCGGCGTAGTGGTAGGCGGGGGAGGGTCGCCGCCGCCGCGGGCAAAGCCGGGCGTGGTAACCGAGCCGGTCAGCGTAGCTCCATCGGCCTTCAGATCCATGGTCACCTGCCTCGGAGGGCCGGCCGGAGCAGCCCCACCGCCGCCACCGCCGCCGCGCCCGAAGGCCGGCATATCGTATACCCACTTGCCGGTGATGGAGTCGGCTGCAATCGCCACCAGCGCCACCGCAAGCAGAATCGCACTTACAAAAAGCACCTTCTTCGTCATGGGGTCCACCTCAGGGAATATAATACCCCAAAGTGCCGGTCAACAAGGTGGGGCAGGCGCTTTCGCCTGCCAGCGTCCTTTGGCCCTACTGCTTCTTGGCGGTAGCTTCAAACGTCCGGGGATCGCCGCCCTGGAAACCCGGAACCGTGATCGTCACCTTCATGTCGGTTCCCGTGATGGCGCCCGCGTACTTCATGGTGAACGAATTATCCCCGAAGGTCATGGTCACATCGAAGGAAATGTTGTTGCCATCCACCTTGCCGTTGGAGATTGGGGTGGTGGTGGGAGGAGGCGGAGCGTCGCCTGGAGGCCCGAATCCCGGCTGCGTGAGCGTGCCGGTCAAGGCCGCCCCGTCGGCCTTTAGATCGAGCGTCGACACGCGCGTCGGCCCCCCGCCAAACCCTTCCTGTTCCATGCGCCATTTGCCGGTGACGGCATCGGCGGCCATGGCGGCAAGGGCGGATATCAGGAGAATGGATCCCGCAAAAAGCAGTTTCCTGTGCACAACGACACCTCAGGAGCCATTATCGCCGAAGCTGGTGGAAGCCGTTTAAAATTCTCGCGTTTGCGGTCACCCAAACCCCGGCGCCTCTGCTAAGCTTATCCAGTAATGACAGTCGATGAAATCCGCGAGTTAATCAACCTCGCCCGCGAAACCGGGGTTGCGGAGTTGGAGGTCCAGCGGGGCGATAATCGTGCGCGCATCCGGCTCGCCGGCTTTGCGACGCACCAGGAAGCCGCAGTCTCCTCGCAGCCGGCGTTCCCGGCCGCCGCCGCACCAATCCCCTCCGCGCCCGAGCCGTCCAAGGAGACGCAGCCGGCGGATCCTAATCTGACTCTGGTGAAGTCCCCCATCGTCGGGACGTTTTACGAGGGCCCGTCGCCGGACGCGCCGCCGTTCGTGCGCATCGGCGAGCACGTGCAAACCGGCAAGGTCCTCTGCATCATCGAGTCCATGAAGTTGATGAACGAGATTGAGGCGGAGACCTCGGGCGTGATCGAAAGCAAGCTCGTCATCAACGGACAGCCGGTGGAGTACGGGGAGGCTCTGTTTGCCATCCGTAAGGTTTAAGAAAATCCTCATCGCCAACCGGGGCGAAATTGCCGTCCGCGTGATCGCCGCCTGCAAGGAACTGGGCATCCAGACCGTGGCGGTTTACTCCGAAGCCGACCGCTACAGCTCGCACGTGCGATTCGCCGACCAGGCGATCTGCATCGGGCCGGCCAAGAGCGCCCGCAGCTACCTGGACCAGGCTTCCATTATCAGCGCCGCCGAAATCACCAACGTGGACGCGATTCACCCCGGGTACGGCTTTCTGAGCGAGAACGCGGGATTTGCCGAGGTGTGCGAATCCTCAGGCATCAAGTTCATCGGGCCCTCTCCGCGCGTGATCCGGCTGATGGGCGTGAAGGAACGCGCGCGCGCCTTCATGTGTGAGATGGGCGTGCCGGTGCTGCCGGGTTCGGAGGGCGTGTTAAGCAGCCCCGAAGAGGCGCTTGAGACCGCCGAATCCATCGGCTACCCGGTGATTCTGAAAGCTTCGGCCGGCGGCGGCGGGCGCGGAATGAGAATCGTGAACGGCCCTGGGGAACTGGCCGGGCTGTTCGCGCAGGCCCAGCAGGAAGCAGGCGCCGCCTTCAGCTCAGCGGACCTCTATCTGGAGAAATACCTCGCCGCCCCGCGGCACATCGAGTTCCAGTTGCTGGCGGACGAATACGGCGACGTTGAGATTCTGGGGGAGCGTGAGTGCAGCATCCAGCGCCGCCATCAGAAACTGCTGGAAGAATCGCCTTCACTCGCCGTGACGGACGCGCAACGCAAGGAAATCTCGGCGGCGCTGCGCAAGGCGATCGCGGCTTCGGGCTACACCAGCGCCGGCACCGTGGAGTTCCTTATGGACGAAACCGGCAGGCTCTCCTTCATGGAGGTGAACGCGCGCGTGCAGGTGGAACACCCCGTAACGGAGTTCGTCACGGGCATCGACATCGTCAAGAGCCAGATCCGCATCGCGCAGGGCGAAGCGCTGCGGGACATTCTGCCAGGGCCGCTCGAATTGCGCGGCCATGCCATCGAGTGCCGGATCAACGCCGAGAATCCGGACACGTTCCAGCCCTCGCCGGGGCGCATCACCGGATTCCACCTTCCAGGCGGAATCGGCGTGCGCGTGGACACCTGGGCATACACGGATTGCGTGATTCCGCCCTATTACGATTCTCTCATAGCCAAGCTGATTACCTACGGCAGCGACCGCCCCGAGGCCATCCGGCGCATGCAGCGGGCGCTAAGCATGTTCATTGTGGAAGGCATTTACACGTCGATTCCGCTGCACCAGCGCATTCTGGCCGACCCCGATTTTCAAGCCGGCCGCTTCGATACAGGCTTCATTCCGAGGCTGTTGAAGTAGATAGCCCGACCGGCCATTTTCGCCGGGCCGGAGTAGTATAATTGCACCGAATCCGTTCCGAAAAGGGGCTTCCCCATGAATCGCAGGGACTTTGCTAAGGCTTTGCTGCTTGCGTCCCAACCGCTCGGCCCGGCGCGCAATCTGCGGGCGATCGAGCCAGGGCCGCAGGCGCCAGTTAACGCAGGCCAGCCGCCATCGCCCAGTTGGACTCTGATCCCGGAGATAAGCGACGAATTCTCCGGAACATCGCTGGACACTACGAAATGGAGCATGCAACCAGGGTACCCGACGAGCGGAGTGTTTGCGTTCAAACCCGATAACATCGCGGTTTCCGGTGGATATCTCAACCTGTCTGCCAGAAAGGAAGACTTCAACGGAAAGTCCTACAGTTCCGCATTTCTCGAATCGAAGGTCAGCGACCCCGGTGACGGCAGTTACTTAGAAGTCCGGGGTAAGCCAATCGATTTCAGGGCGAATATCTGCTGCGCCATCTGGGAGCAGAACTTCCCTCTGCTTCAGGCGAATAATCCCAATCCGGAAATCGATATTCAGGAATATCTCCTCGGGAAGGTCGGAATTCCAAACAGAGTCCGAAGCACGTTGCACCGGTGGCCCACCAGGCCCGGTGTCCATACGGAGGATGCAAGCCAAAGTTACGATGCTCCGGCGCCCCTATATTACGATTTTCACACTTATGGTCTCGAACGCAGAGACGGGAAGCTGCGTTTCTATCTCGACGGTTTCAAGTACTGGGAGTACAACGTGGTATCGATGCCTGAGTATGCAACCATGCCGCGGCACATCATCTTCAGCCTCGAAGGACATGCCGGCAACCCGGTGGATTCCTATTTGCCGGTTGCCTTCCAGATCGACTACGTGCGGATCTACAGGTACGTTGGCGCCACTGGCGGAAACCGGAATCCGTGATTTTGAAAATCTCAAGACTCGGCGCCCTGGACCTCCTATGCGGTCTGGTTGAGCGCGGAGCAGGCGCGGTGGATGGCGTCCAGCAGCCTGTCCGGCCTAATCGGCTTCGAGACGTAATCGTCCATCCCGGCAAGGAGGCACTTCTCCTCGTCTTCCTTGCCGGCGTTCGCGGTCATCGCAACGATAGGCATATGCTTCCCGGTCCCGATCTCTTTCCGGCGGATGGCGGCGGTCGCCTCGAATCCATCCATCTCCGGCATCTGGAGATCCATCAGCACCAGGTCGTACCGCTCATGTTCCAGCTCTTCGAGCGCCTCACGCCCGTTTTTGCGCGCCACGACCTGGTGCCCCTGCTTTTCCAGGAGCCAGACGGCTACCTTTTGATTGACCGCGTTGTCTTCCGCCAGCAGGATTCGCAGCCATCGGGGAGCGCTTCCGGCGACCGCCGCCGAGAGCTTCCCGATGGAGTCCGAGTCGGCGGCAGCCTCGATTTGAAGCGCCTTCAGAACTGCGGCGCGCAAGTCGGCCCGGCGCGGTGGTTTGCCGATGACGGCATCCACGCCGGGCTCCGTCTTCAGATCGCAACCCGCCGGCAGGAGCAGGAGAGAGCGCGCATCGCCGCGGCCGGCTTGTTTCAGCTCGCGCGCGAGTTCGATGGCGTCCGCGTCCGGGAGATTCGCGTCCACAAGAACCAAGTGGAAGGGGCGCTTACCAACGGCCCGCAGCGCCGAATCGCGGTCGGGTTCCAAGACCGAGTCTATGCCCAGGAATTGGAGCATGGACCCCAGCGCAAGCCGGCTGGTGCGGTTACCGTCCACTACCAGGGCCGCCACGCCGCGCGCCAACGGCGGGACCGGGTCCTGGTGGCGCTCCGGTCCTGTCCTCAACCGCAGACGAAACTGAAAGCTGCTCCCTTTTCCCAGGGCGCTGGTCACCCGCAGCTCGCCGCCCATCATCTTCACCAGCCGCCGCGAAATGGACAGCCCCAGACCGGTGCCTCCATACGTACGCGTGGTAGATCCGTCGGCCTGGGAGAATGCATCGAAGATTCGCTCCTGCTGCTCGGCCGACATTCCGATGCCCGTGTCGCGCACGGTGAAGAGTAGCGGCGCGTCCTCCTCGCCGGCGGATTCCACCTCGACGCTCAGGGCCACCTCTCCGGACGGCGTGAACTTCACTCCGTTTCCGAGCAGGTTCACGAGAACCTGGCGCAGCCGGAGACTGTCGGCTTCCACCCAGGTGGGAACGCCGCGGCCAATGTCGCAAACCAGCTCCAGTCCCTTTTTATGGGCGGCCACCGCGAGGGTTCGCACGGATTGCTCCACGAGCGCCGGCAGGTCGAAGATGACGGGACTAAGTTCCATCCTGCCGGCCTCGATTTTCGAGAAGTCCAGAAGGTCATTGATAATGCCCAGCAGACTCTCGGCTGAGCTATTGGCCATTTCCAGGTACTCGCGCTGCCCGGGCCGGAGGTCGCTGTCGAGCATCAGGGCCACCATGCCCAATACTCCGTTCATGGGAGTGCGAATCTCGTGACTCATATTGGCCAGGAACTCGCTCTTGGCGCGGTTCGCACTTTCGGCCGCCTTTCTGGCCTGTTCCAACTCGAGCGTGCGCTCGGCCACCAGCTTTTCCAGGCGCTCCCGCAGGACGGCCGATCTCCGAAGGCGCAGGCGCATGAGTAGATTCAACAGGAGACCGGCCACCAGAGCGCTGACCAGGTAGAACAACCATGTTTGATAGAAATGCGGCTCCAGGCGGAAATCTAATGCCGCGCCACTCTCGTTCCAAACGCCGTCCGACCCGCGCGCGACAACGCGGATGCGGTACTTGCCCGCGGGGAGATTGGTATAGTAGGCGTCGCGGCGCGAACCCGCTTCCACCCAGTCGCGGTCAAATCCCTCGAGTTTGTAACGGAACTCGACGCCGCGAGCGGAGCGCAGATCGACGGCCGTATACGAGATCTCCACATTTCCCGGACCGGGCGGGACGGCGATGCTTGCGGGAAGACGATCGAGCAGGCTGCCGTTGATGCGGACGCTCTCGATTTGAACCGGCGGCGCATGTGCGCCGCGAATCAGCTTCGAAGGGTTGAAGGCCGCTACGCCGCCGATGCATGCGAACAGCAGGTCCCCGTTTCGCGCCTTCCACGAAGTGGATTCGAAGCCGCCGGAGCATTCGGGGCTGTCCATGCCGTCCGCCGTTCCGTAGATTGTTGCGTCGATCCTCCCCCCGGCGAGGGATTCGAGCTGCCGTTTTCGAACCCGGATCAACCCGTGGTTCGAGCTGAGCCACAAGTTTCCGCCGTCGTCCTCCCGGATGGAGTAGATCGCGTTATCCGGAAGACCCGCGCGCCGGTCATAGGCGGTTAGCCGGTTGCCGGCGAACCGGAACATCCCGTAGCCCATGGTCGCGATCCACAGCGCGCCCGACGCGTCCACGTACAGGCCCATGACCGTCCCCACCGGGGCCGATCCGCTCTCCCTGGTCCCGAAGCTTAGGACGCGGCCATTCTTCAGGAGGCCGAAACCGTCGGTGGTGCCCACCCAATAACCGCCGCCGCGAGCCGGAATCAGCGCCGTGATCTGGTTGGCGGGCAGCCCCTGCCTGACGGTCAGAATCTGCGCCGCCCCATTGCGGTACCGGATCAATCCGCGATCGGTCCCGATCCAGAGGTCGCCACCGGGATCGCTCCGAATGGCGCTCACGGCATTGGGCACACTGAATGCCGCGGGCGCAAAACGCTGGCCGTCAAAGCGGTACACGCCGCCGCGCAGGAGTCCCACCCAGACAGCGCCTTGCCCGTCTTCGTCTAAGGCCGAGACCACAGTTCCCGGGAAGTCGTAACGCGTCCAGGCGCCGCGATGCAGCCGGAGCGCGCAACCGCGTCTGCCGGTCCACAGCGACCCGTCGCGCGCCTCCAGCACGACCGCCGCATCCTGCGGGCGCTCGCCCGGCGGACGCATCATGTGAAAAGTCTGCTCGCGAATCCGGTTCAAACCGCCCGAGTCCGTGCCCGCCCACAGCGTGCCATCGCTGTCGCGGAACAGGGCCGCGACAGCATCGTCCCCAAGCCCTTCGCGCGTGGTCAGCCTCTCCATGCGTCCGTCCAGGTAACGGAGAATACCGCCGCCCGATGTGCCGATCCAGACCCCACCCTGGTCCCCGACGATCGCCCTCACGTTGGCGTTCGGCATGCCATCGGCGGCAGACATGATCCGCAGCCCGCTTCCGTTCCAGTGCGCCATCCGCCCGGCCCCGCCCAGCCACAGCCCTCCGCCAGGGTCGGCGTAAAGAGCATAGGTCTCGAAATCCCGCAGAGGAGCCGGCGCGGCTGCGGTGGAGCACTGGCCGTCGCGAAGTTGGCAGATTCCCTTTTCGGTGGCCACCCAGATCCGCCCGCCGGCGTCCTCGGCGATGGCCCTGACGCGTTTGTCCGGCAATCCTCCCGCCGGAGTGAAACTCCAGCCGCTCCGCCACAGGAAGAGGCCCGACCCGCTCCCCACGTAGATATGCCCCCGGCTGTCCTCGAACAGCACGCCCTTGCGAAACGCGGCGCCTTCGGCGGGGTCTTGGGCTACGATCTTGCCCCGCTCCATGCGGCACAGCCCGGCGCCCGTCGAAATCCAGACGGATCCATCGCGGGCCGCCAGGATGTGCCCTATTTCGGAATCGATCAGGCCGGGGTTGTCCTCCCGTGTCAGGATCCTGAAACTCGATCCGTCGAATCGAGCCAAGCCTCCCTGCGTGCCGATCCACAAGAAGCCGTCCGCGGACTGGGCGATGGCCGTGGCTGAGTTTTGCGGCAGGCCGTTGTCGCTTTTCCACACGTCCACCGCGAACCCGCGAAGCGCTTCGACGCGCGCGCCGGCGTAGGCCGCGACGCCGCACCCGAGGAGGGCGGCTATCTTAGTCCAAACCACATATTCTTATCGGCCGGTTTGACTCGTCGGCCGCACTTACGCGGGGAAACTCGTTCCGGCCGATAAGACATAAGGCGGATGGCCGAAGGGCCCACATAGCCCTGGCCATCGCATGGAGGCTACCTTGAGCGATGGCGCCGAAGACGTGCGGTTTGGCAATGCTCCGGTCCGATTCTGGTGGTCGAGTGGAGTGGTGCTCACTTACAAGACCTGGACCACGACGTCGGTTACCGGTTCGTCCAACCAGAACGGCGGGAATCTGACGCTGTACTCGCACAACACCAAGTGGGACGAGATCTGGCTGCGCGGTCCGGATGGGGTCGAATGGTCCCATACGTTCGGCGGCCTGCCCCTGCCATATCGCGAAGGGCAGATCATGGAGCTTCTCTTCGCCCAGTCCGCTTCGTCGGATTCGAGCGTGCTGCTCCTGGTGGCGAACCGTTCGACGGAGCGGTGGGTGACCTACAGCGGCCAGTTCGCCGATCTGCTGCCCAAGCCATGGCTGGGCACGCTGCGCGCAGTGCTGGTGGCGGCCGGGCTTTTCGCGATGGACAGCTATATTCCGCCGTCCCACGGGATCATCGGCTACCTGTGGCTCGGGTTCTTTGGCGTCCTGGCGCACTCCATCTTCCGCCGCTGCCGCCCGAGGGGCCTCAAGGAGATCGCCGATTATGTCAAGTTGCGGAACGGCGAGCGGAATCGCGCGGCCCCGGCGCGCATAGCTCCGGCCCTTTCCTAAGGGTCTGGCTCATTGCTCAATGCGGAAAACGGCGCATCCGTGCGGCGGCAACCCCACGTGCAGAGCCGCGGCGGCGGGGACGCTCCGCCGGCTCCAGATTTCGTAGACCGCATGAGCGCTGCCCTTCAAGGGGGCGGGCCACGCAAGATCTCTTTCGAGCGCGGTCTCCTGTAGGTTGAAAACCGCCAGATAGCGCTTCGGCCGCCGGCCGGCCGTCTCGGCCAACCAAATCCGGATGTGCATGGAGTCCGCTGGATCGCCGGGGATCTGGGCGCTCGAGACCGCGGTTTGGTCGATTGCGATGATTTCCTTATTGGCGATCAGCGAGCGAGTGAACTCGTCCAGCCTGGTGAGGTTGGCGCCCAGAATCAGAGGCGACCGCGAAATCGCCCAGAGGGCGAACTGAGTGCGCTCCTCGTCCTGCGTGATGCGCGACTGGCGCGGCTGTCCCCACCCCGGATGGGGCGTTAGCGATCCCCATGGAAGCATGTCCGCATCGGGCCAATTGCCGGGCTTGGCGAATTTCGCCCATTTCGCCAGGTTGTCGAAAGCGGAGATAATCCCGTTGGGAAACTGGCCTGCGTGGAAATCCCATCCATCCCAGATGTCGTCGGCAATGCGCCACATCTGCGAATATTCGGCTACCGCGGCGGCATGACTGAGGTCCGTCGGACCGGGCGAGAGGCTCAGCACAATCGGCCGCCGCGACTTCTCGATCGCTTTAGCGATCATTCGAATTTCGGCGCCCTTGTAGGGATGATCCGCGATGCAATCTACCTTCAGGAAATCCACGCCCCAACGCGCGTATAGGCGGATCGTCGAGTCATAGAATGCCTGGCCCGCGGCATTGTCCCGAACGCCGTAATTGCCGTTATCCCACGGGCAGAGGTCACTGGTGTCGGCCACTTCGGCGGCATGAAAACCGGAGTCCGCCACCGGCAGGTTATCGCTAACAACCCCTTTGGGGATGCCGCGGACAATATGAATGCCGAATTTCAAGCCCTGCGAATGCGTCCAATTGGCCAGGGGTTTGAACCCCGCCCCATTCGCGGCAGAGGGAAAGCGCGTCATATCGGGAATCAGCCGCCCGTTGGAGTCCCAGGAGGATTTCCGGGCTTCGGGCCGCGCTTGAGAATCCTCAAAGTACCAGCCTTCGTCGACCACCGCGTAGTTCCAGCCATCGCTCTTCAAGCCAACCAGGACCTGTGCATTCGCGCGGAACTGTGCTTCGTTAATCGTGAGGCCGTAGGCATCCCAACTGTTCCACCCCATGGGCGGCGTGGGGGCGAGCCGCTCCGCCGAAGCTGCAGCCATGGCAAGAACTGCGCCCAGAATGATTGTTCTCAAGCCGCGGATCGACATGAGAAAACACATACCATGGAGCGAGAGATCGACGGTGCGGCTTCAAGACGGATGAGAGCCGGCAGCGGCTTACAGCTTCAGCTCCCACCCCTTGCGAATGTACGGCTTCAGGTAGGCGTTGGCGGCTTCGTTGTTGGTGAAGCGCATGGCGCGGGCGTCCCACATCAGCTTGCCGGGGACGCGCAGGGCGACGGCGCCGAGGATCAGCCATTCAATGTAGGGCACGGCGATATCGAAGTTGGAGCATCCGGGCTGGCCGCCTTTGCAGGAGCGCACCCAGTCCATCTGGTGACTGACCGAGCGCGGCAGAATTTGGGGCGGCAGCTTGTACTCGGCCCATCGCGAGGCCGGGAGCAGCCAGACGCCCTCGCCCCTGGAGGTAGTCGCCATGTAACCCTTGTCGCCGATGAATAGCGCTCCGTTGCCCGGAACCCGCGTGCGATCTACAGGGGCGGGGCCGCGCCCGGCGCCCGCAGCGCCACCCGCGCCAGGAGCGCCACCGCGTCCGGCTCCGGCCGCGCCGCCGCGCGCCGCCTGAGCGGCCTGCTGAGCGGCGGGGGATCTCTCCTGGGTAGGCTCCGGCGGCGCGTATCTGCCGCGTTCCGCCAGGTTGTTGGAGCGCGGCAGAAGCTGTTCGTTCTCCCCCATGCCTTCGGGGTAGGGCGTGTCGCCGCGCATGTTCTGGTAGGCGTGAACGGTCACGGCGGGCATGGCGCCGCGCGCCGGGAATTCATAGCGCAAGTGCGAATTGGTCGGCCAGGTCCACTGGCTGGTTCCCTCCACCGCCACGCGTTCCACGCTAATCGGAGACGCCTCGTACAACCGCAGCGCCAGGTGTGCGGGGCCAAGAATGTGAACCAGCCAATCGCCCAGCGAACCGCCGGTGCCGAAATCCATGTAGGCGCGCCAGAAGCGGAACTCGTTGTGGTTGTAAGGGCGCGTTGCGGCGGTTGCCAGCCACAGATCCCAGTCGAGCGCTGCCGGAACCGGCTCTTCGGGCGGCGCCGATTGCACGCCGTCGCCGCCGATGTAGATGCTTCCGGTCCAGGCGTGCACTTCCTTGACGCCGCCAATATCGCCGGACCATACGATCTCGCAAGCGGTGCGGGTCCCTTCGTGGGAGAATCCCTGATTGCCCATCTGCGTGGCGACCTTGTACTTCGCCGCGGCATCGCGCAGCAGGCGCGCTTCCCAAACCGTGCGCGCCAGCGGCTTCTCGCAGTAAACGTGCTTTTCGTGCTGCATGGCGAACAGAGCCGTGGGGGTGTGACCATGGTCCGGGGTGGCGATCATCACGGCATCGATGTCCTTGCCCTCGGTCTCGATCATCTTCCGGAAGTCCTTGTAGCGCTTGGCCTTCGGGTAGAGGTTGAACGTATGCGCGGCATATTCGTCGTTCACGTCGCACAGCGCCACGATGTTTTCGCTGGTGGCGGCCGTGGCAAGGTCGTCGGCGCCCCGTCCGCCGATGCCGATGCCCGCGATGTTCAACTTCTCGAGCACCGACTTGAAGCCGGCAGCTTGCAGCGAAGGCGTACTGCCGAACCCTCCGGCCGGAACGGCGCCGGCCAGCAGGCTGCCATAGAAAAAGTAACGTCTGGAGAATCGATTGTCGCTCATCAAAACCTCCGATGGAATCGCGCGGGCAAAGCCATCAGGCCGAGTATAGCTCTTAACAGGATGCGCAGGGCACGCATCGCCGGCTGCTGTTCGCTATAGTCGAAGAGAGCCTGTCACGTGCGGATCATCCGAAAAATCGCGTTGTGGGGATGCCTTGCCCTGCTCAGTCTGGCGGCCTTGGCCTATGCCGCGGACGACCTCTGGGCGCGCCACCGGGGCCGTCCTGTCGAACAGATCAAAGTCGGCCGGTTATACGCCGACGTGAACCACTGGAATGAGGTGGAGTACGCGGTCGGCAAGCCGTTCATGGAGACGTGCG
The DNA here is from genome assembly GCA_964457555.1 of uncultured Solibacteraceae bacterium. GTDB lineage: Bacteria > Acidobacteriota > Terriglobia > Bryobacterales > Bryobacteraceae > BOG-224. The sequence goes on along the minus strand of CAYWHA010000016.1, from coordinate 37,448 downwards.
TGGACGCGCTGATGCCGCATTTCGGCTACACTCCGTGCTGGTATCTGAAGCGGCACGACATCGAGAAGATCGGGCCGTAGCTCCTTACGCGTGAAAAATCGGAGTCATGCCCCTGGCGCCTGCCAGCAGATCGCGCCGCTCGGCCGCGGTCAGCGGCTTCAGGCCGGGCGCGGCTGCCAGCGCGATCCGGAACAGACGCTCGTCGCCGGGAGGGATGGCGGCGGTGATGTCCTCGGATAACGTGAATCGCAGGGCTTTGCGCGCCACTTCCGGGTCCTCAATGGGGTGATACCAGCACTTGGGATAGGTGTGCGTTTCGCCATCTTTCCAGACGGTGTGCGCCATGGACTTGAGGGCCAGCCGCGCAATGCCCTTTTCCTTGGCTTTGGCCAGGATTTGCGGCCCGAATTTTCCCTGGGCGTAGTTCACGTAGTTGACGGGGAAGAGCACGGAGTCGAAGCGGTAGCGGTCCATCAGGGCCAGCGCGGCTTCGGTGTTGTGAGCGGAGAACCCGAGGTAACGCACCTTGCCTTCCTGGCGCGCCTTCAGGAACAGCTCGCCCGCGCCGCCGGGGGCCAGGATCTGCTCCGCGTCTTTCATGCTGGCGACCGCGTGGAATTGATAGAGGTCGAAATGGTCGGTGCGCAGGCGTTTCAAGGACAGCTCCAACTGCTGCCGGGCGCCTTCAGCGTCGCGACGCTCGCACTTGCAGGCGAGGAACACGTTCTTGCGGTGAGGCTCCAGCGCGGGTCCGAGTTTCTCTTCGGCCTCGCCATCGCCGTAGGAGGGCGCCACGTCGAAGTAGTTGATGCCGCGCGCGACCGCGTCGGCCACCGTGCGATCGGCCTCCGGCTGTTCCATTCCCATCACCACAATTCCGCCGAAGCCGATTACCGAGAGGCTGACGTCCTTGTTGTAAGGGCGCCTGGCGATGGCAGTGGCCGCTCTTAGCCGCGGAAGCGCGCCGGTGGACACGAAGCCGGCTCTGAGAAAATTGCGTCGGTTCATACGATGGCCTCTCCTCTATTATGACCGCGCCCGCTCCGTGATGTACACGCCGCCGAAGATGACGGTGCCGGAAATCGCCAGCGCGAAGCTGACCCGTTCCTGAAGGATGTAGATGCCGAAGACAGTGGCGAGCAGCGGCTGCAAGTACGAGAAAGCCGCCAGGCGTGAGGCTTCCATGCGTGCCAGCGCGTAGTAGTAGATGATGTAGCAGACAACCGACGGCAAGAGCGCCATGTAAAAGACGGCGGCCCAGGCTGAAAACGGAACCGCGCGGAAGCCGAACCTGGCCGATTGCCAGAGCGTAACCGGCGCCATCGCGAGCGCGCCGCCCGCATAGGCGAAGGTATTCAGGGTGATGGCGCTGAATCGTTTGGTCTGGGGCTTTCCCAGCACCGTGAAGATGGAGAAGGCCAGGGCGCCGCCAAGGGTGAGAAGGTCTCCCGCCAGAGTGGCCTCGCCTTGCGGGCCGGCATCGAGCGTGCGCAGCAGGACTACGCCCGTCAGCGCAACCATCACGCCCACGAGCTTCCACCCGGTGAGCCGTTCCAGGCCCCGCGCGCTGGCCAGCAGCAGAATCAGGATCGGCGTGGTGTTGGCGAAGATCGACGAATGGGCAACGCTGGTGCGGCTCAGGCCGAGCACGAACAGAAACTGGTTGAGGGACACGCCGAGCACGCCCAGGAGCACCAATTGAGGCGTGTCGCGGAGCGTCCATGAAGGCGCGCCGCGCCGCCGCCGCTCCCACCGGTAAGCCGGCAGAATCAGGAGTCCGGCCATGGAAACGCGCAAGCCGTAAAGCAACACCGGGGGAAACGCCTGCAGGGCGATCTTGCCGGCGATGTAGTTTCCACTCCAGCCGGCAATCATCAGCGCGATGAGCGCGTATAAGCTGGCGCCGCCCTTCAACCGGTAGACCCCTTGCGCGCCGTGCTCATCCCTTTTAGTATGCGGGATCTACAGGGGTGCGGCGCTGTAACCGAAAATTAAGCATCCCATTTGAACCAATTGGCCCCGTCGAGCGTCTAATAACTTTAAGCGCAAACGACCCAGTCGATTCGATCCGCTCACGAAGTTCCATCGTTCACCGCCATAACGATTCCCGTTTGTCAAGGAGGTTCCATCGGACCGATGTCGAACGACGCAAAGCTTGCGGAACTACGCGCCCGAACGGATTGGGAGTTGGCAGTCCTGATTCCGCGTGAGTTGGAGCGCGCCTTGACGATGGTGGACCGGGAACCGGCGCTCGGCTTCGAAGCGGAGAAGGTTTATCGCAAAATGGCCGCGCTGCTGCCGAGAGCTCCCGGCATGGGCCGGGCGGCAGATGCACGGATTGCGGCAAGGCTGAAGGAACTTCGATTCAGGCTAGACCGGGCGTCGGCGCGCGCCAATGCGCCACGACGTCCGGCTTCGTTCGCCTCGGGCGGATAACCGAACCGACGCGGAGACGCGGAGACGCAGAGTCCGCCGCGGGGAAGTCTATGTGGCATGCATGGTCTCTGCAATCTCCGCCGGCTCGCAAGGGCCCGGGACCGGGCGCTGAGTTAGGCGCCGTCTGTTAGTCTGGCTGGAGTGGCGGCGCAAATCATGAGCCAACGCGGCATTGGCCGGCGGGCCGTCTGTGAGTTGTTCCTGTTTGGCCCGGCCGTTGCGGCCGTATGGGGCGCTGAGGCCAATCCTCGCCTGCGCGGCGCGACGGTTACGCCGCTGCTGCCACCCGGTCCTGGAAACCCGCGAAACACGGAGGGATCGTTCGTCACCTTGCGGGACAAGCGCATTCTCTTCGGCTACACGCGGTTCACGGGCGGCGGCGGAGACGACGATGCCGCCGTCATTGCGGGCCGCTACTCGGCCGATGGCGGCGCAACGTGGAGTTCCGCCGATGTCCCCATGGTGAGCCAGGAGGGCGCCATGAATGTCATGAGCGCGTCCCTGCTTCGCCTGCGCGACGGCCGCATCGCGCTGTTTTACCTGCGGAAGAATTCGGAGCGCGATTGCCGCCCCTACCTGCGATATTCAAGCGACGAAGCCAGGAACTGGAGCGAACCGATTCTGTGCATTAGCGACGATGGCTTCTTGGTGCTGAACAACGACCGCGCCGTACAACTGAAGAGCGGGCGCATCCTGCTGCCGGTGGCGCGGCATCCTCTCACCGCGAGTCAGAACCTGGGACCGGGCGTGGCGATGGCCTACCTCTCGGACGATTCGGGCAAAACCTGGCGGCGGAGCGGGACCATCCTCGAACCGCCTCCCGCCAGCCGCGCCGGGCTTCAGGAGCCAGGGGTTGTGCAACTGAAGGACGGCCGGGTCATGATGTTCATTCGCACCATGCAGGGCAGCCAGTATCTCTCCTACTCGCGCGACGATGGCGATACGTGGTCCCCGCCCGCGCCATCCACCCTGGCGTCTCCGCTATCGCCAGCCTCCATCAAGCGAATCCCCTCGACCGGGGATTTGTTGGCCGTATGGAACGATCATGCGAGGGTCGATGAAGCCATGCGCGCAAGCGAGGGTCCGCGGCCTTCGGGTGGCAAGCGCACGCCCCTGACGGTGGCCGTTTCACGGGACGAGGGCGCCACCTGGATCCACCGGCAGAATTTGCTGGACGATCCGGACGGATGGTACTGCTACACCGCAATTCATTTTGTGGGGCGGCGCGTCCTGCTGGCCTTCAACGCGGGAGGGGGAGGATTGCCGCCGCTGAGCCGCACGTCGATGGCATGGTTCGACGTGAAGTCCCTCTACGAAGGGAAGCAGTAAGGACCGCACGACCCGCTATATCGCTTCCTCGACGCGTTGGTTGGACGCCTGTGCGACGCGGGCGATGGCCAGCGCGACACCGCCCCAGAGACCGGCCTTCTCCTGGAGCGCGGAACCCTCGATGCGCACCTTGTCCACCGGAAACAGCCGTACGCGCTCGCGAACTTCGCGTTTGACGGTGTCGATCAGCAGTGGACCAATGTCATTCGCAACGTCCCCGCCCAGGATCACCAGATCGGGGCAGAGCACGGCAATCACGTTGGAGACGCCAATTCCCAACATGCGCGCGGCCCGTACCAACTCCTCGCGAACGGACGCGTCGCCTGCCGCGGCTGCCTGCGCCATGAGACGCGGAGTCACCCGGTCGGCGCTCCCCTCCACCATGTCGTACAGGCGCGGGGCGTGTCCGCTTTTCATCAGGCGGATGCCGGCGCCGATCAGGGCCGGTCCTCCGGCGAGCGTCTCCAGGCAGCCTCGGTTGCCGCAGCCGCAGAGCGGACCGTCCGGCAGGATGGTCTGGTGGCCGATCTCGCCGGCTGCACCCAGCGGGCCGAGCCGTAGCTTCCGGTCGATGACCACTCCGCCGCCGATCCCGGTGCCCACCGTGAAGACGACCATGGTCTTGACCCCGCGGCCTTGGCCAAACCAGAGTTCTCCCAGGGCGGCCATCCGCGCGTCGTTGAGCAGGAAGACCGGGCAACCCACGCTGGCCGACAGCCGTTCCGCCACCGGGTAGTCGCGCCATCCGGTGGGCAGGTTCGGGAGAAATAGGGTACGGCCACGGTGGAAATCCGCAAGGCCCGGCACGCCCACGCCGAAGGCCGCCAGCCGTTTGCCCGTGCCGGCAGCCAGTTCGTTAACGGTCGCGGCGATGCGGTTCAGGACGGCGTCCGGACCTTCGTGCGACAGTGTAGGGATCACGCGCTCAGCGAGCATCTGCCCGGCCCCGCTGGCCACCGCGCAGGAAGTTTTTGTTCCGCCAATATCCACGCTTGCAAACATCGCTGGCGCTACTATAGCGCATCGGCCGGCGCGGCGTTCCTATTCGATAAACGGCTCCTATAGGCGGGTTATAATGGCTACTTCCTTTTGAAGGGCAGGTGACGGTTGCAAGCCACTTGCCATCGAAGCGCTCGCGGGGAAGCAAGACCCAGGCAAGAGCAACAGCGCGCAAACCAGACCGCGAAACGGACAGGGATGGCACGACGGAAATCCTGGGCGGCATGCCTTAGCATCGCGATGTTGGGCGCGGCTCTGGCGGGAGCGCAGACCTCGCCGCTGCGGGACCAGATCGCGCAGCATGAGCGGCAGCTTGCCCAGGCGCGCACGGCGAACCAGCTTACCAATCAAGTCACCGAGCTGATACGCTTGGCAACTTGTACCGGCAAGCGGGATAGACCCAAGCGGCGCTGGACGATTGCAATCTTGCCTTGCAAATCGAGCAGCGTGCCGGAAGCCGCGCCGGCGAAGCGCTGACCGAAGGCATCATCGCCAGAATTTATTCCGACATGGGACAGGAGCAGAAAGCCCTGGACCTGTTCAACAAAATCCTGCCCGTGTACCGCGAGTTGGGAAGCCGTCTGGGCGAGGCCAACGCCCTGAACAATATGGGCAGGGCCTACAACATGCTCGGGCAGAAGGACAAGGCGCTGGAGACGCTCAACCAGGCGCTGCCCATCTGGCGCGAGTTGGGTAATTCGAGCGGCCAGGCAAGCACCCTGGACAATCTGGGCAGGACATACTCCGATATGGGCCGCGGGACGGAAGCGCTGGAATATTTCAATCAGGCGCTGCCGCTCTGGCGTGAAGCCGGGGAACGGGGCGGCGAAGCCTTGACGCTCACCAATATCGCCACGAACGATTCCAATCTGGGCGAAAAGCAGAAGGCGCTCGAGTTTTTCAATCGGGCATTGCCCGTCTGGCGTGAAATCGGCAACCGCCCCGGCGAAGCCAACGCTTTGAACTGGATGGGCAGAGTCTATCGCGACCTGGGTCACAACCCGTTGGCGCTGGAGGAGTACAACCAGGCGTTGAACATCTGGCGCGAAGTGGGAAGCCGCGGCGGAGAGGCGCCCCGCCGATTCGCAAGCCAGGCTTGAGCCGTTGCAGCCGACCGCCGCTCAGCAGGAAGCGCGTAGCGGAATGGCGGCCGCGGAGACCGCCGCCATCGCGCTGACCGGCTTAAGCGCCGAATACGCCGGTTTGCAGGCCAAAGCGGCGCGCACTTCCGAGGAAGACGCTCGCCTGAAGACGCTGGAGGCGAAAATCGAAGCGGGGAACGGAGAGCTGTCGGACTTCTTCAGGAAGACGCTCTATCCGGAGCTGGCGCAAAAGGCCGGCGCACAGGACGCCAATGCGCTATTGAGCAAAGAAAAGTCGGAAGTGAGCCGCTTGCAGAATACGCTGGCGGCGCTCGGGCCGCGCGTGATGGGCATCCGCCTGCTTCTCGGCGAGGAACATGCGTATGCCATCGTCGTCACGGCGCAAGCGCGCAAGAAGATCGAGCTGAAGGCCACGCCGGCGGAGTTGCGCGGCAAGGTGTTGCAGGTGCGGGACGATCTGCGCGATCCCGCGTCCGCTCCCAAACCGCATCTGGCGGAGTTGTATGCCATGGCGGTGGCGCCCCTTGAAGACGAACTGAAGGCGCTGGAGCAGACCCCCGCGCCGACAGGCCGTGCGCCGGTGCTGCTACGGAACGCAACTTCTGACCCTGTCGGCCTGCAGCACGGCGAAAGGCGATGCCGCCAGGAACGGCCTGGAGATGGACAGCCTGGGCATGATCGCCCAACAGAAGGACGCGGAAGCCGTGCTGGCCACGCTATGGGATGTGAGCGACGCAAGCACCAGCCAGTTGATGCGGGACTTTTGCTCCAGATGGGTGAAAGATCCCGCCGGTGGCAAAGCGGAGGCATTGCGCCAGGCTCAAATTGCAGCCCTGCGCGGGTCCGTCGCGTCCCCGGGAGCGGGAAGCGAGCGCGGCGTTAGAGTCGTGCAGGCGCCGGCGCGGGATGCCGGTTATTCCCATCCGTTCTACTGGGCCCCGTTCGTTCTCATCGGCAACTTCCAGTGACGCCGCTCGCGTAAAAAAGACAAACGGTTCCGATGTTGCCGGTTGGTGTACAATAACTATCGCCAATCCCAAGTACACGGAGAACAGAATGCCGAAAACAATGCGCCCTTTGATGGTTTTTGCCCTATTGCTTTTGCCGGGGGTCTCGCTTCCGGGCGAGCGCTTCGATGGCAAGTGGCTTACGAAGCTCACCTGTCCCGCAAAAGGAAATACCGAGGGCTACACCTGGCAGTTCGTCAGCGTCATTCAGGACAGCAAGTTTCGCGGCGAGCACGGCACGGCGGGAGAGCCGGGCTACCTGCTGATCGAAGGCAAAATTGCGGCGGATGGCAGCGCCAAGCTGTCGGCAACCGGCATCGTCGCCTCCAGGCAATACGCCCGTGGAGTCTTCGCCCACAAGGGCGAGGACTATAGCTACGACATCAAGGCCAAATTCACCGACACGGAGGGCACAGGCTCCAAGAGCGCTGGCCTCGGCATCGAAGGCCGCGCCTGCCCGGTGGAATTCGTGAAACAGTAGTCCGCAAGGCGCCTATCGCTTGGCGTCCTTGGGAACGCTGCGGAAAGTCTGCGTTTCAATGGACCATAGTGCGGGAACCGGGCGCAGGCTGACGCTGCGGGCCATGGAACTCGCGCTCGAAAGCAGATCGGTGAGCGGGTCGGATGCGCCGCGGGTTCCGGTTTCGGTGCGTACGCCCTCGAAGTTGAGGACTTCGGGATTGTCAATCGCGTTGTCGCTGGTGAGCAGGAAGTAGGTGTCCACTCCGAAGGGCGCGCCAATTTCGAAATCGGCGTCGGGAGATGCGCCGGAGAGTGGCACGAGCGCTTGGAAATCGGCTTTGTCGCCCACCTGGGCATAGGGGAGGCGGTTGCCTTCGTTGCCGCGGCCGGGCGGAGGAAAGACGCGCGTGCCGGTGCCGAAATGGTCGATGACGAAGACGTAGACCCAGCGCGGCGCGAACGAATCGCGAGCGGCCAGGGCGGAAGGATCGGCGCGGAGATAGAGTTTGTACTGTTGGCCCTCCTGGAACTCGCCCGAATCCTTGAAATCGCCAAGCGCGCCGTTCACCACCTGGCGGAATGCCAGGTGGTACGGGAAGTTTTGCTGCGAAGGCGGCGATTGCAGGGTCAGCCAGGTGCGGATGCGAGCCAGCACCAGCGCCTTCTTGGTGAGATCGGCGCCGGCCGCGCGTACGCCCTGGTCGTCTGACGGGAGCTTCACCCAGTCGCTCCGAATGGGAAGCGGGAAGTATCCGGAGGCGCGGTTGTTCCCGCCGGCCGCATCGCGGACGCTGGCCTCGGTGGAATCCGGAAGCAGCCAGGCATACGCCGGGCCGCTGTCCGAGATTTTTCCCCAGAACCAATACTGCGCGCCGGCGGGGGCGGCGGCGATTTCGACGGCCGAATGGTCGGCATCGCCCAGGGGAATCGCCGGCATCAGGCCGGTAGTGGGCGGCAAACGCACCAGCAGCCGGGCTTTCGGCGGAAGCAGGCGCTTGATATCGTCGGCGGTGGGCCGGGCTCCCAGCGCAACGGACTTGGCGGCGGGATTGGTTTCCAGTATCCAGGCCGACCCGTTCCAACTGACGATGTGACTGGGCGCGCCGGCCGTGGGATCGTCCAGCCAGTCTATGGCTGCGTCGCCGCGCAGTTTCCCAAACTCGGCGGCGGCGCGTTCCACGGCGGCCGCGGGCGCCGGCTTGGGGATGAAAACGCGCAGACCGGCCGTGGCGGGGACCACCCAGCGATCGAGAGTGAGCACGTCTCCCGGCTTGATGCTGCCCTGACCGGTGACATGGGCGATGGAACCGTTGAGGCCCTCCGAAGAAGCAATCTCCACGGTCACCGCGGGTTGGCTCACGGTCTTCAGCCGGCACTTGGGGAATAGACCGATTGCGGTTCCGCCGCGCAGATGAATGTCCGCGCCATTCACCGAATCGACCACCACCGTGAGGCCGCCGCCCACGCCCGGAGTCTGGCCCAAAATCGTCTTCGAGAACCGCGATGGGCCGCCCATGGAGGGCTGTTGGAGCGCGCCGTTAGCGCTCAAAGCGGCCATGGTGCGTGCGAATATGCGGTCCATCGGCTCTGAGGCATAGCGCAGCGACTGGGCCAATGCCCACGTGAAAGCGCCGTGCGCTCCGTCTTCGGTCCGTACTTCGCGGGCTTCCTGGTTGGGCTGGGCGGCGGCCAGCGTCAGTACTCCCAGGCGTTCCGGGTCGATGGGTTGGCGCGTGGCGGGGTCCAGATCGGCAGGGTCGTTGACGACAGGTTCGTGAAGCGTCGCGCCGGCGGTTCCCGCGCGCGTGCCGCTGTTGGTGCGCGCCTTGCCGCTTGAGTTCCAGGCGCCGCGGGCCAGGGAGCCGCTGTGGCAGCTATCCGCGATCAAAGTGACAATGACGCCCTTGCGGGCCGCCTTGAAAAGAATGCGCGAGATCTCCTTGTCGCGGATATCGGGGACGTTGCGCCAGTTGTCGGCGGGCACCAGCGTCTGGTCCTCCCCCTCCTGTTCGGTGCTGGCCCGGTTCTTGACGTGGTTCCCATGGCCGGAATAGTAGAACAGCCGCACGTCGCCGGGCTGCGCATCGTCCACCAGGTTCTTTTCGAGCGCCTGAAGAATGGCGTCGGCAGTGGCGTCCTGATCGGTGAGGACCACGAAATCCTGGAAGCCGATGCTTTGGAGCACGGCCTTCATCAGGCGGACGTCGTTGACCGCGCCGTCCAGGTCATCGAATCGCCAGTACGTGGCGTCGCCCTCCACGGCCGGGCGCTTCACCGTGGCAGGCTTCGATTCGCTGCGTAGCTGGGCCTGGGCGCCGGGGTCGGGATTATAATTATCGATGCCGACCAGAATGGCGCGGCGCGACTCGCCATGGAGAGCCGAAACAAGGGCGGCAAGCGCAGATACCAGTAACGCCGTGCGCCCAACGTGCGTCCGAAGTGCAAAGGCCACGATGGTATCATATCCCATAACCTGTACGATGCAAACGTCAGGAGGAGGTGAGGGATGAAGACGAATCGCCGGGGATTCCTTATGGGATCTCCGCTGGCTGCTTTCGGACTGGCGCAGCTCGACGAGCAGGCCTTTTCGCAAACTTCCAGCGCCGCGCCGCCCGCGGATGTGGTGGATTTCTGGGTTCGCGGCATGGGGGTTCCCGCTCACATGGTGCTGGGCGCGGAAACCACCAGGGGGCGTCAGCCGGCCGGGCCGCAGACCTCCGACCTGGCGCGCGAACCGCTCTTCCTGCACTACGATCCGGATGAGGGTACGTTGATGCCCGCGGATCAAATCCCTACCGCGAAGCTTCACCCGTTCACCGATGCCAAGCTCGATTTTCAATTGGTGCGGATGCGGCTCAACCCGGATGACCACAAGCAATTCGAGAACTTCACTTCCGGGGGGATCTACCTGGACTTCCAGCAGGGGCAGCCGCAATCGGTTTTCGGCGACATGGTCTCGCTGGCAACCACCACTTTCAGCGCGATCTTTCCGGGTGCTAAGAGCGAAGCGGGCGGATCGAAGAGCGGGTCGGGCGCATCGAAGAGCGGCGCCAAGAGCGGGTCAAGCTCCGGCGGTGGAGCTCCGAAAGGCAATACGCCGGCTCCGGGCGCGGCGGCAAGCTCCGGGGCGCCGGCGGCCACCATACCGTTGCAGGCAGCCAAGGAGGCGCAGTCCATCACGCTGCCGGGTGGCCTGGGCAGGCACTCGTTCGCCTGTTTCGCCAAGGACCCGCGCAAGACGCTGTTCGGCTCCTTTGTGGACGTCATGTCGAAAGTCCTCAATTCGTCGCTCGCTTCCTACCTGCCGCTGATGACTTTTCCGGTGGTGGGCAGCGCGGGCCTGGCTGGTGTCAAAGCCCTGGTGGGCAGCCTGCAGGGCGAGGGCGGACAGCAGCAGTGGATCCTGCAGAGCCCGCCGGTCGACGTGACCGCCACGGTGGATGGCGCTAAGGCCTCCCCGCAGGCGCTGCGGTTGCGGTCCGGCAGCTACATCGTGATTCCGAAAGAACACTCGGCCGCCATGAAGGACCAACTTAGCAAGCTGAAAATTCTGGACGGCTTTCTGGTACCGAAAGAAGCGACCTCCATGGACGTGTTCGACGCGGCTCCGCAAACCGCGCAGATGGTGAGCTACATTTCGCTCCAAGTGACGGTTACGAACACGAAAGCAGCCGCCGCAAAGCCGCAAGCGTAGGAATCGCGAGTGACCGCTCTCTTACGGTCGCGGCTCCGCAAAATCAAGCGCTTCGAACCGAGCCGCTGAACGTAAGAGAGCGGTCGCCGGAGCGGTCGTATTCGTCGCAACGGCTAGCGCGCCGCCAGACGGACCGCCGGGCGCAGCCACAGGGTTGCGTCGAGCCCCGCAATTCCCAGCACGATGGGGCTTACTTCATCGCTGGCGCTGTAGACCGGGTGCTGTTTCCACCCATTGCCCTCGGCCTCCCGGCTCACTTGCTCCGTGACCCATTGATAGACCTTGTCGAGCGGCGCGTCCTTCTGTTGTTTGAGAGCTTGGAGCAGGTAGTAAGTGAACAGGCCGTGGGAATACTTCGCTAACTCGTAGGAACTTTCTTCAGATCCGCTGGCAGCCAGAATCACGCGGCCGGTGCCTTCCTTGATGCGGTCGAGCGTCTGCGAAGAGACCGATTGCGGGACGGTTACGGTCTGCGCGATGGCGCCCTGGCTGTGGCACGTGTCCAGGATCACGGCCACTTTCAGCGCTCTGATCCGCGTGCGGACCACGGTGGTGATCTCAACCATCGGAATGGCGGTGGAATACAGCCCGTCCAGGGAATCGACGTCGGTATCGTAGGCCACCACGTAACTCGCGCCGGCCGCGTCCTGCTCGCGCGCCGTGCCGTGAGTGGCGATGTAGATCACCGCCATGTCGTCTTCGGCGGCATTGCGCACCAGCCAGTTGAGGCCGGCGCGGATGTTGACGGCGGTCGCTTCCGAATCGGCAATCAGGCGCACGTGGTCGGCGCGGAAACGGCCGCTGGCGGGATCGCGCAGGTAGTCGGCGACTGCTTGGGCGTCGTTGCGCGTGTATTTCAGGTTTAGGCGCGGGTTTTGGAATTGGCCAACGCCCGCCACCAACGCCCATTTATGCGAGACGCCGGGCTGGTGGGTATCGCGGGTAGCGTGCGGAGCGGAGCCGGCCGCCGGGGTATCGTGCGCCACCACTGCAACGCCGCGCGCCGGAGTGGCCAGCGTGAAGGGGTCTTCGGCGCTCTTGAGCGCCGGGGCATTGCGTTCCCGCGCCTTCCCGAGCGAGTATTCCGGATTGCCCTGACCGAGTTTGCGCTCAAACAGCGAGCGGTAATACCAGGCGTCGCCATTCTCGTCGCAGGCCTCTTCCGCCTGCTTCAATAGCAGCAAGCCGTTCGAGAGGTCCTCCCTGGCCGGCGAGGCGGAAACCAGTTCCAGCGCTCGGACCACCAGGTCTTTGGACACGGCGCAACCCTGCTGCGCGTGGCCCGCGGCCGCCAGCGCCAGGATTGCGGCGCATAACCTCATTTGCTCTTCGCTTTCTTGGGCGGAGTCTTGGCGGCGGGAGCCTCCGCCGGGGCAGCCAGTTGCTTGTAGTGCTCCAGCGCAATTTCAATCCGGTTTACAGGCTCAATGAAGTACTTCTCCTGCGGACTGGCCTCGCCCGCCTTGCGGTATTGCATCACTGCCTGCTCGAAATAACGCTTGGCGCTGGCCGGGGTCTCCGCCTTGTAACCGAGCGCCTCATCGCCCACCCCGATGTTATACAGGCGGTAGGCATCCTGGTCCAGTTTAGCCAGCGGCGCCATGGTCTCCAGGGTCTCCACGAATTTGGTCCATTGGCCGGCGTCCGCGTTCCGGTTGTTCTGGTCGAGCGCGCCGCGCGCCAGCAAGACTTCCACTCGCTCGTCGGTATTCACCAGACGCGCCGCCACGCGCTGCGCCGTGCGGTCCACCAGAATCTGGACGACATCCTCCATGGTCTGCGGTTGGTCTTCAGCTTCTTCCTCCTTGTGTTTGGCGCCGGGATGGGGGATCTTGCTGAGGATCTTCTTAGTCTCGGAAATCGCTTGCGTCACCTGATTGAATTCGTGATCGTACTTGACGTCGATCGGCTCGGCGTCCACGAACTTGCCCGCGTGCGTCCTGGCCTGATAGGTCACCTGCAGGTGGCCGTCCACCTTCACGCCGGTTTGCTGGCGCTGTCCCTTGTTTTTCCCGGTAAGCGCCGCGGCGTATTCGGGCGTGGCCGCCGCGTTGCAGGTCAGAACCTTGAGCACAATCAGCGTATCGGGCTTGTCGTGATTGAGTTCGAGCTGGCTATTAAAGTGGACCAGGGTGGTTTCGATCATGGTCTGCAATTTGTCGGCAGCCAGCTTCTCGCACGGGTCCAGCGGCTTCTCCGCCGTGGCCGTGACATCGAAGGCATTGCCCGGCAGTTTGACCGCGGCGGGCAGCTTCCGTTCCAGAACGATGGTTTTCTTCAGCGTCCCAAAGCCTTGGCCGGCGAGCCACGCGGGACACAAGAGGATCAAGCAAATCAGCGGCAACCTGTGCATTTCCAGCCCTCGATATCTGGTAATCATAGCACTCCTGAATTGGACCTACCGCTTGCTTCCACTCCTTTCCACGCGCTAGCATTGCGGATCATGCTGAAACGTACTGTTTCCTTCGGCGAGATCATGCTGCGCCTGGCGCCCCCCTGCTTCGAGCGCATTCTGCAGAGCCCGCGGTTCGTGGCGACGTTCGGAGGCGGCGAAGCCAATGTCGCCGTCGCCCTGGCCTCCTTCGGCGCGCCGGCGGCCTACGTCACCGTACTACCCGCCAGTAATCCCGTGGCCGATGCCGCCATCGCGGATTTGCGCGGGCGCGGCGTCGATACCTCCAGGATCGTGCGCGGCAAGGGTCGCATGGGCGTCTACTATCTGGAAACCGGCGCCAACCAGCGCCCCTCCAAGGTGGTTTACGATCGCGAATCGAGCGCCATCGCGCTGGCCAAGCCGGGCGATATCGATTGGGACCGCGCTTTCGAAGGCGCCGGATGGTTCCACATCACCGGCATCACCCCCGCCATCAGCTCCTCGGCCGCGGCTTTATCTCTCGAAGCCGTTCAAAAGGCGCGCGCCAAGGGAATCTCCGTCTCGTGCGACCTCAACTACCGCAAGAACCTTTGGAAGTGGGGAAAGCCCGCCGTGGAGGTGATGCGCGAGCTGATCCGCTTCGTCGATATCGCCATCGCCAACGAAGAGGACGTGCAAATGGCGCTCGGCATTCAGGCTGCCGTGGACGTTCATTCCGGTGAACTCGACCTTGGGCAATACCGCAAGCTCAGCGACAAGGTCCTGGCGGAGCACACGAACCTGCGGGGCATTGCCATCACCCTGCGCGAATCCCGTAGCGCATCGCACAACGGCTGGTCGGCCTGTTGGAACGACGGCAAGGAGTTCCTGGCGAGCCGGCATTACGAGATCACCCATATCGTGGACCGCGTCGGCGGCGGCGACAGCTTCGCCGGTGGCTTGATCTACGGCCTGATGGCGCTACCGGCGCCTCTCGACGCGCTGGAGTTCGCCGTGGCAGCCAGTTGCCTCAAGCACTCCATCCCCGGCGACTTCAACCGCTTCACGGTGGATGAGGTCAACGCCCTGCTGAAGGGCGGCGGATCGGGCCGCGTGCAGCGGTAGGCTCCCGCGCCTTTACGCCAGCGTCAAATTGGCTTGCGCCATCACGTCCAGACCGGCGAATTCCCGCCGTTCCAGCTTGGGGAAAGCGGCGGCGGCGATCATGGCGGCGTTATCGGTAGAGAGGCCGGGGCTGGGGAAGAATACGGGGTAGGGCAAGCCGGCCGAATTCGCCGCCGCACGCAGATCGGTGTTCGAAGCCACGCCGCCCGAAACAATCATCGCCCGCGCACCGATCCCTTCCGCCGCGGACGCCGCGCGCACCATCAGTTCCTTAATGACCGCCCGCTGGAACGAAGCCAGCAGGTCCAGCGTGAGCGGCGGCGTAACGGCCAGCCATTCTCCCGTGGTAACCTGCGCGCCGGAGCGTGCAAGCGCGCGGCGGACGGCGATTTCCGCTTCCATGCCATGCGCCTCCACCCACCGCAGCACCGCCGTCTTGAGGCCGCTGAAGCTGAAATCGAGCGCGTTGCCCTTCATCCTGGCGAACGTAAAGGGTACGGCAGCGGCGTTGCCGTATGGCGCCAGGCGGTCGACGGTCGGGCCGCCGGGGTAGCCGAAACCCAAAAGCTTGGCGACTTTGTCGAAGGCTTCGCCGGCCGCGTCGTCCCGCGTCTTGCCAAGCAGCCGGTAGGCGAAGCCCTCGCGCGCTTCGAACAAGTGCGTGTGGCCGCCGCTCACCACCAGCGCCAGGGCGGGGAACTCGATGCGCGTGCCCGCCCGCCTGGCCTCTAAGACCACGGCGTGGATGTGTCCCTCAATGTGATTGACGGCGATCAGCGGCGCGCCACTGGCGAAGCTCAGGGATTTGGCGTAGGTGAGTCCCACGAGCAGCGATCCCACCAGGCCCGGCCCGACGGTAGCCGCGATGGCGGCCAGATCCGCCAGTCGCGATCCGGACCGCTCCAGCGCCTCTCGGACCACCGGCGCAATGGCCCGCAGATGCTCCCGCGAAGCCAACTCCGGCACCACCCCGCCGTACTTCGAGTGGCCCATCTGCGACGCCACCACCGAAGAAAGAATGGCGCCGCCGTCTTCCACCACGGCGGCCGCGGTTTCATCGCACGAAGATTCAATGCCCAGGATGCGCACTACAACCACAGTACCGCTCAATGCGCCCATCCGAGCCGCGAACGTGAGAGAGCGGTGCCGGCAGCCACGCCGGCGGGAACGCAAAAGACCCGACCGCGCCGCTCAAGCACCAGTCCGAGCCGCGAACGTGAGAGAGCGGCGCCGGCAGCGCATGTGGGCCAGACGCTTTCGTCTACCCCACCCCCGCACTTACGAAGCCTTCTGGATCAACGTCTGCTCGAAGGCGCCCGCTTCCTGGTCGCGCAGGCTGCGCTGGCTCCGCGTACGCAGGCCAAGCCGGTGCATGATGCGGCCCACGTGGTCCGGATCGTAGCGCACCCCGAATCGCAGTCGGATGGCCTCGGCGAAGCGCGTAGTTGTCCACCGGTCGCTATCGAATCCGGCCTCTCGCGGTCCGGCATGGTAGATCTCCGCCACGCCCAGGCATTGTTCCTGGCTCAAACGGCTGGGACGGCCTGACGCCCGCCGCTTCCGCAACGCCTCCAGGCCCCTGACGCATAATGCACGCCGCCAGCGCGACGCCGTCGTCCGGCTCACGCCGAATTTGCGGGCAACCTGGGACTGCGTGAGCCCCGTCTGCAGGTCCCGTGCGGCTAACAGGCGCCTGCTCTCCATTTCATCGCGAGTAAGAATGCCTTGCGCGGCTGTATCCATACTTCAGTTCGCGCGGACCTGACTGGCGGCCAGAGCGATACCAGAATAGCAGAAAACAATTTCAATGCAAACTGTTTTTTGCAGAAAAGCGCCCGGACCCTCGCCCTTGCCGGCCGTACTGTGCCCGTCGGACAATCGTCAGGAGAGTCTCTCATGGCCAGTCGCGCAAGCCTCACCGCGGAGTATATGGCGCTTTTCCGCGCCCTCGAATCCTTGCGCCCTCCCGGTTCGCGGTTGTTTCTCGACTCGGACGCCGCCCTTTTCCTGAGCGGCTGGCGGAAGTGGCTCTATCGGATGGCTTGCTTACCCGCGGGCCGGCGCCTGGCGGAGGCGATACTCGACCGGGCCGCTCCGGGCGCAAGGGCGGCGGGCATCGCGCGTACCAAGTGGATCGACGATGAGGCCACGGACGCCCTCCGCGCCGCCACGCAACTCGTTCTGCTCGGAGCCGGATTCGACATGCGCGCCTCCCGTCTGCCTTCCGCGGCGCGCGCCGGCGCGTTTGAGCTCGACCTTCCGGAAACCTCGCGTGCCAAACAGGCAATACTCGAAAGGGCCAGGCCAGCCATGCCGGGGCGCGTCCGATATGCCGGCATAGACTTCAGCCGCCAGTCGATTGCGGAGGTTCTCCGTGATGCCGGGTTCGATGCCTCACAGCCTGCCTGTCTGATATGGGAAGGCGTCACGAACTACTTGACCTCCGAAGCTGTCGACGGCGCGTTCGGACGCATTCGCGAAGCTGCCACGGGGAGTACTCTGCTATTCACCTACATCGACCGCGCTGTTCTGGACCATCCGGAGCGGTGCTTCGGCGCCGCGAAGTTGGCGGCCAGACTCCGGTCTTACGGTGAGCCGTGGACGTTTGGATTCCATCCGGGGGATCTCCGGGCGTACCTTGCCGCGCGGGGTTTCGAGCTGCTCAAAGATCTGAGCGTGGCTGAGGTTTGGCAGCGTGCCGGCCGATCGGGCGGGAGGACGCGCGGATACGAGTTCTACCGGCTCGCCTCAGCCCGGGTGGGATGCGCGTGACGCACGCCCTATTCGGCGCGCAGCGTCCACAGCGGGTCCCGCGTGGCTGCCCGCCATGCCGGCCGCGCGCTGGCGGCTGCTCCAACCCCTAACAGCAGTACGCCGGCGCTCAAATACGTCAACGGGTCGCCGCTGCTCACACCATAGAGCAGGTCCGCGACAAGGCGCGACAGCAGGAGCGCGGCCACAGCGCTCAGACCGAGACCGATCGCCAGTGGGATCAAGGCTCCGCGCAGAATCACGGCCAGGACGTCATTGACTGTGGCGCCTAGCGCGACCCGAATCCCTACCTCGCACGCCCGCAGGCTGGAGGTATACGCGACGACGCCATAAACCCCAATCGAGGTCAACAGCACGGACAATCCGCTCAGCACGGAAAAGATCCAGGCCGAGAATCGCGGGCGCCAGATGGATTGTGCGATCACCTCGTCCATGGTTTCCACCCTTACGACGGGCTGTGTCGGGTCAACTGCCCAGACCTGTTTTCTCAGGGCCGATGCGAGCGCGGCCGGCTCGCCCTCCGTTCGCACCACAATGGTAGACATGAAAGCCGCGAAAATGTACTGCTGATACGGAATATACACCTCGGCCCTGGCCGGCAATTCGTAGCTCAGTTGCGCGGAGTCCTTGACCACGCCGACGATCGTCGGACCCGAGGGTCCGCCCGCGAGCTTTTCGCCCAGCGGGCTTCTGTTCGGGAAGAGCTGGCGGGCCAGGTACTGGTTGACGATCGCCACGTTGGGAGCGCCGGTCTGGTCGCTATCGGCAAACGTGCGGCCGGCGATCAGCGGGATGCCCATCGCGGCAAAGTACTGCGGGCTGATGGTGCGCGCGGACGTGGGTTCAGGCTTGCCATCGGGTCCGGCAAGGTTCAAGCTAAGTGAACTGTTGATGCCGGAAAGCGGCAGGTTATTTACAACGGCCGCCGCCTTGATTCCGGGAACGGTTTTCACTCTCTCCAGGATCTCGCGATAATATGCCATCTGCCGCGGCCTGGTGTCGTACTTACCCGTTGGACGGGGATCGGTCAACGTCCCAACCGGGACGCGTAGGGTGAGCACGTGGTCGGGACGAAATCCGTGGTCTTCCTGCTGTAAGCGTACCAGGCTGCGAATCATCAGGCCGGACCCTACCAACAGCAGGAACGCGAACCCCGCTTCCAAGGCGATGAGCGTGGAGAACATTTGCGAAGATCCGCGCGGCCCCGCGGTTGCCTGTCCGCCGCGCAGCACAGCCTGGAAGTCGGTTCGAGCCGCCAGCAGAATGGGCGCCAGGCTGCATAGCGCGGTAAGGAGCACGCATAGCGAGGCGCTGAATGCCAGCGCCCGTCCGTTGAGCGCCACTCGCTGCAGGTGCGGGAGTACGACCGGCAGCGCGGTCAGTCGATTCGTCAGCAGCTCCAGCAGCCATCGCGCCGCCGCAATTCCAGCCAAACTCCCCAGAACCGCCAGCGCCAGGCTCTCGGCTAGCAACTGCCGCGCAACCCGCCATAGCCCGGCGCCCAGCGCTGCTCGAATGGCGATCTCCTTCTGCCGTTCGACGGCGCGGCTTAACAATAGGCTGCCCACATTCGCGCAGACCGTCAGCAGGATCAAGCCCACCGCCGCCAGCACGAATACCAGAGTCAACTTGTATTTCTCGTCCGGCGTCTCGCGCCACGGCTTGACGACGATCTTTAACCCGGCGTGATCCTTGGGATCTTCCTGTTCCATCTGGCGCGCCACAATTCCCATGGCGTCCTGGGCTTGCGCCGCCGGCACTCCTCGATGGAGGCGTGCCGCCACCTGAAGCCACGGAGAAGTCGCGGTCAGGCGCAGGGATGTCCACACTTCCGCCTCGGAATAAACGAACTCGAAATCCGGCGGCATGACTCCAGCGATCGCATAAGCCTCGCCGGAGATGGTCATCGTGCGGCCGATCGCGCCCGGATCGCTGTGGTATCGCCGCCGCCATAGCCTGTCGCTGAGGACGGCGACATTTCGGGACCCTTCCTCGTCGTCGGATGAGACAAGTGTCCGCCCCAAATGCGCTGGAACCTCGAGCACGGGAAACAGACGCTGCGACCGTACTGCAATCACCTGTTCGGGATCTCCGTCGCCGGTCAGCGTGACTGTGTCCCTGACGTACGGCGCGATCTCTTCGAAAACGTCGCTGCGCTGCGCCCAGCGCTGGTAGTCCTTGACCGGCACGCCGGAGGAAGTCCGTCCCGCGCGGCTCTCTTCGATTCGAACCAGGCTTGCCGGGGAAGGGTAGGGAGACGGCCGTAAGAGGACGGCGTCCACGATGCTGAAGACGGCCGTATTCGCCCCGACTCCCAAGGCTAGGACAAAGACCACCGTCACGGCGAACAACGGGTTCTTGCGCAGCCAGCGAAGGGCCCACAATAAGTCGAGATACATACTAATAAATTAGTATATGTCAATCGGGCCGTCGCGCTATGTCGTAGGTTGTTTCCGCCAGAACATCAATTTCGGAAGGAAGAACTTCTGAAGGTCCGGGACGAACTCGGACATGACGTTGCCCACCACCACGCCCGTAAAGCTGGTCGACAGGCGCTCCGCCATCACCCGGCTGCGGATGCTCGCCGAAGGGTAGTAGATGTTCGACATCCCAATCCCCGTGGCAATGCCCAGCATCCCGGAGCTGTTGAAGGTGTCCTTCCCGGATTCCTTGCGCGCCACCATCAGACGGCTTACGGAGTACAGCGCGCGGTGCACAATGCCCACTTGCGGCCCCAGGCGGAAGTACCTGGGGTCCTGGTGAAGCAACTGTGCGAACACCACGCCGCCCATGACGCTCTGCGTGAAGCCGTCGGCCACGGCGGCGCCGAAACGCTCGCCGTACGCCACCCGGCCCTCCCCATATTTGGGCGTTTGGTTGCCGTCCTGCGCGAAAGCCGCCGTCATCGCCGAGTTCACCAGGTTGAACGGATCGATGGTCCCCTTGACTACCAGATTCCACTTCTGCGCGAACGACAGCGGAGCGTGAGATTCCGCGGGTTGCACCGTTCCGAAATCCGGAATGACGCCGACGAGCCGCCGGTCGGTAAGCGGATTTAGGGAAGAAAAGCGTTTGGATGGCAGGCGCGGCATGAAGGCTGGATTCACCGCCGGCGCGAGGAAGCCCTGCGAATCGGGCGCGTTGTCAGCCGACAGCGCTACGCAGACCGGCACACACCCAGCCACGGCCACCGTAACAACCAATGCCCGAATACACGGGCGCGCGAGCTGCGTGAGATATCGCACCCTGTAAAGGGGACGCCGGGTTTCAGAAGGCGGTTACGAAATCGCGCCCAATTGACTCCAAAGGGCTAGTTGGGGGTGGGGCGGGCCCCCAGGCCTGCCTTCTTGATGCCGGTCGGGAGGCCCGCCCTACTACCCCCCTATCGAATACATGGGTCGCGGCGGGGCCACAAACCTCGCGGAGTTGATTTCGTGGCCTTCCCACTTGCCGGCCAGGTTGCTTCGGATCAGCGCCGCGATTTCCTCGTCCGATCCCCCCGATCGCATCAACGTCTTCACGTCGTCCTCATGGATGGCGAACAGGCAATACCGCAGCTTGCCATCCGCCGTCAGCCGGAAGCGGTTGCAATTCATGCAGAACGGTTTGCTCACCGAAGCGATAAATCCGACCCGCCCCCCGCCATCGGCGTATTCGTACTCGGAAGCGGGCGCGCGCGGGTCGGGATCGGGTACGGGAACCAGCGGCGCGATCTCGCGCGAGAGCGTCGCCAGAATCTCGTCGGCCATCAGGACCTTGGAACGGTCCCACAGGTTCTGCGCGTCGAGCGGCATGAATTCGATGAACCGCGCTTCGAATCCGTTCTCCCTCGCGTAGCGCGCCAGCGGCACGATATCGGGCTCCACCAGGTCCTTCACGGCTACCGCGTTCAGCTTAATTCGATAGCCCAAACATCGCGCGGCTTCGATTCCCGCCAATACCCGGCCCAACTCGTCGCGGCGCGTGATCTGCAAGAACCGCTCCCGGTCGAGCGTGTCCAGGTGGACGTTGATGCGGCGCAGTCCTGCGTCGTAGAGCGGGCCGGCCAGTTCAGGCAACAAAACGCCGTTCGTGGTCAGTGCCAGGTCGCGAATCCCAGGGATGGCGGCCAGGCGGCGGATCAGCACCGGCAAATCGCGCCGCACCAACGGTTCGCCGCCCGTGACGCGCAGCTTGGTGGTTCCCAGTGAGACCGCGACGCGCACGAAGCGCTCGATCTCCTCGAAATCTAAAATCTCCGCGCGCTCCACGTATTGCACGCCGGTCTCAGGCATGCAATAAAAGCAGCGGATGTTGCACCGGTCCGTGACGCTCACGCGGAGATTGTCATGGACCCGGCCGAAGGAATCGACCAGCGGCGTCATCTATTTAAGCGCCAGCATGCGCTCTAGCGGAACCAGGGCGCGCGCCATCAGCTCGGCGCCAAGTTCCACGCGCGGTTCCAGCCGGACCAGGCAGTCGCGCAATTTTTCGAGCGTGTTCATCTTCATGTACGGGCAATCGCTGCAGTTGCAATTCTCGTTTGCCACGAACCAGAAGCGCTTGCCGGGCGAGTCCTTCTCAAGGGAATACGCCACGCCGCTTTCGGTCATGACGATGAACTCTTGCGCGCCGCTCGACGCGCACCATTCGATAATGGCGGAGGTCGATCCCACAAAATCCGCCAGCGCCAGCACAGATTCCGGGCACTCCGGGTGCGCCACAATCTTGGCCCGCGGATGCTCCGTCTTGGCCTCCACCACGCGCCGCGCGGGGAAAGTGTCGTGTACGATGCAAGCGCCCTGCCAGATCTCCATATTCGCCCGGCCGGTCTGCTTCCGCACCCAGGCGCCCAGGTTGCGGTCCGGCAAAAAGAGCACAGGCTGTGCCGCGGGGATGGAATTCACCACCTTCACCGCGTTGCGAGAGGTGCACAGGATGTCGCTTTCGGCCTTCACTTCGATGGACGTGTTGATGTAGCTGACGATCGCGTGGCCGGGGTTGCGCCGCCGGAACTCGCGCACAGGCTCCACCGGGCAGCCATCCACCAGGCTGCATCCCGCCTTGGCGTCGGGGACCACCACCGTGCGGTCGGGATTCAGCACCTTGGCGGTTTCGGCCATGAACCACACGCCGCAGAATGCGATTACGTCGCCCTGAAATTCCCGCGCCTTGCGGGCCAACTCCAGGCTGTCGCCGATGACGTCCGCCAGCTCCTGAATCTCCGGTTCCTGGTAATGATGCGCCAGCAGGATAGCCTTGCGCCTCTTCTTCAGGTCCAGAATCTCGTCCGCGATAGTAGGAGCGGCCAACATGACGGTTCGCTTACATTCTATCAAGTGCTGTAGGGCGGCGCTCCTGCGCTGCCTTCTTGCGCTGTCTTCTGTAGCGGAAGCATCTCCGAACCGCGACGCACCTCCGAACCGCCAACCCACCTCCGAGCCGCGAACGTAAGAGAGCGGTCGCTTCGGAATCCCAGCCCCTCCCTCATAATAGGATCAGTGAACGTCCTCCTGGTTTCCACCTACGATCTGGGCCATCAGCCGTTCGGCCTCGCCTCTCCCGCCGCGTGGCTCCGCGCCGACGGCCACCAGGTAACGCTCGCTGACCTCTCGCGCGCCCCGCTGCCGGTCGCCGGCCAGCCGGACCTCATCGCATTCTTCCTTCCGATGCACACTGCGACCCGCCTGGCCCTCCCCGTACTGAAGCGTCTCCGCGCCATGCATCCGGACGCGCATCTCTGCGCCTATGGCCTTTACGCGCCGCTCAACGCCGAAGCGCTGCGCTCCGCCGGCATCCAAACCATCTTGGGCGGGGAGTTCGAGCAAGGCCTCCTTGACCTTGCGCGAAGCGCAGCCGCGCCGCCACCCCAAGTCTCTCTTGCGCGCCAGCGCTTTCTGGTTCCCGACCGCGCCGGCCTCCCACCCCTCGCCGCCTACGCTCAACTCGTATCGGGCGATGCCCGCCGCCCCGCCGGATACACGGAAGCCAGCCGGGGCTGCAAACACCTCTGCCGGCATTGCCCCGTGGTTCCAGTGTATGGCGGCGTCTTCCGCGTGGTGCAGCGGGACGTCGTGCTGGAGGACATCCGCCGCCAGGTGGCCGCCGGCGCCGGGCACATCACCTTCGGCGATCCCGATTTCTTCAACGGCCCCGGCCACGCCATCCCCATCGTCGAAGCCCTCCACCGCGAATGGCCCGCGCTCACTTACGACGTCACAGTCAAGGTCGAGCACCTGCTCCAACATCGCGAACTCCTGCCCGTTCTGAAAGCCACCGGCTGCCTGTTCGTAGTGAGCGCGGTCGAATCCTTCGACGACGCCGTGCTGGAGAAGCTCGCCAAGGGCCATACCGCCGCGGATTTCGAGGAAGCCCTGCGCCTGATGCGCGCCGCGGGCCTGCCGCTCTCGCCCACCTTCATCCCATTCACGCCCTGGACCACGCGCGAGAGCTACCGCGCTTTCCTGCGGACGCTGCTCCGTCTGGACCTGGCCGGCCAGGCAGCACCCATCCAACTAGCCATCCGCCTGCTGATTACGCAAGGTTCGCTGCTATTGGAACTGCCGGAAATTCGCGCCGCCGCCGGCCCGTTCGACCCAGCGGCGCTGACCTATCCCTGGCGCAACCGGGACCCCGCGCTCGATGCCCTCGCCGCCGCCGCGCAACGTACAGTAGCCCGCGAAGAACGCCGAGCCGCCCCGCGCATCGAAATCTTCCGCAAGATCTGGGACCTGGCCGAAGCCGGCCCCGTGGAAACGCCCCGCCCGGACCGCGCAACCATCCCCTACCTCACCGAGCCCTGGTACTGTTGAGCCGAACCGGAGGAAGGGCAGTTAGCCCTTCTATAGGAACTCCCGCCCGCACCAGGGGCGCGGAAACCGATGAGCGAGAATGAAGCATGAGTTCCTTCTCATCCCGTTTGCAGCGCGCCATCGCGGAGGAAGAGCCGCGCTTGCGCGCGATTTCCGACTCGTCCGCCGGCGCCCCGCCAGGCAACGCCTGGTCCAAGAAGTGCGAACTCGGACACCTCATCGATTCCGCGACCAACAATCGCGTGCGGTTCATCAAGGCGGCGCTCGAAGGCCAGTATATAGGACCGTCCTACGATGGCGATGGATGGGTGGACTTGGGCGGCTATGCGGCCATGCCCTGGGGCGACTTGATCGACCTATGGAAGGCGCTGAATCGGTCGCTCGCCGCCATGCTGGACCGCATCCCGGCCGGCCGCCTGTTGGCGCCGTGCCGCATTGGGGAAGGTCAAACCGTCACGCTGGAGTTCGTGATCGACGATTATATCCTGCACATGCAGCATCATCTAGACCACATTCTCTCGAGCGCGTAAACCCTAATTAAAGTTCATCCCGCACATGCCGGGGTTCCCGCAAGGCCCGCCAGTCCCCGGACACGTCGGTCCGTCGGCTGACTTCCCGGCCCCGCCGTCGTGCGGGGCGAAGGTGGAGTATTCCTGCTTCAAGCGCTTCTGCCCGCAGGAGGGGCATTCCACCTCGGGCGCGTCGGCGGCGCGGCGCACCAGCTTCTCGAACTTCGTTCCGCATTCTTCGCAAAGGTATTCGTAGATGGGCATGGCGGGTATCGTCTACTCTGCTGCTACTTTACCGCGGCGGCTTCCGCGCTGGACGGCCGTGCGGCCTCGCGCTGCACCAGCGTCTTCCGGGCGGTTTCCACCAGCGCCGCGGCCTGCGGCATCGCTTCAGCCGCGCGCAGCACCTCCGGGTCGGTCCTTTCGAACATCTGGCTGGCCACGTCCACGTTGAACGCCGTCGTGTACATTTCCTTCGCCAGATTCCGCGTAATCCAATCGTGGTCGGTGGTGAACTGCGCTTCCGTGAACTTCACGCCTTGCTTCAAAAGGAAGTCGTGTAGGTCTTCGACGGTGTCCGCACCCGGCATCCAGTCCTTAGACAACGTCGCGTTATGCGTGGCGAAGTACGACCGCGTAAAGTCGAACAGCCCATCGCGGAAAAGCGTCACTTCAAGCGAATCCATCTTGGGCGTTTCGTACTTCTGGTCGGGAGTGATGCCGCCGCCGCCGTAGACCGTCCGGCCGCTGTCGGTGGTCTTCACGTCCTCCGGATTTCGCGCTTGCCCGTCGCGGTTGTAGTAGTACTCGTAAAAAGGCTTGTTGGTATAATCCCGCTGAATCAGCCGGCCGCTGGGAGTGTAGAAATGCGCCGTGGTCAGCGCCAGGCCGGTGTCTTCCTGGAGCGGGAAAACCGTCTGCACCAGACCCTTGCCGAAGGTCGTCTCGCCCAGGATCCAGGCGCGGTCGTGGTCTTGCAACGATCCGGAGACTATCTCAGCCGCGGAGGCCGATCCCCGATTGACCAGGACCACGATCGGGTAATTGCGCCCGTGGTTGCCATTCCGCGCCACATACGGCCGGTCCGCCGAAGCGCGCCCGTGCTGGGAAACGATGAGCTGGTTCTTATCCAGGAAATGGTCCGCCACGGAGACGCCCTCATTCAGCAGGCCGCCCGGGTTGTCGCGCAGATCGAGCACCAGGCCCCTGATATTGCCTTCGCCGAGGCGCTTGAGGCCTTCGTCCAATTCCTTGCCCGCGCCTTCGCCGAATTGAATAATCTTGACGTATGCGATTCCTGGCTCCAGCCAAAACGCGTCTTCCGTGCTCTTGCGGTTGATTTCGTCGCGAACCAGTGTGAAGCTCAGCGGTTCGGTGGCGCCCTCGCGCGAAACCGTGATGGTCACCGGCGTTCCACGCGGTCCC
The DNA here is from genome assembly GCA_964457555.1 of uncultured Solibacteraceae bacterium. Taxonomy (GTDB): domain Bacteria; phylum Acidobacteriota; class Terriglobia; order Bryobacterales; family Bryobacteraceae; genus BOG-224. The sequence continues at coordinate 11,443 of CAYWHA010000016.1, read as the reverse complement.
TTCAGCAGGTCGGCCACTTCGTTGGTGGTCAGGTTGTTGGCAGGCTTGCCATCCACCGTTTCGATGGTGTCGCCCGGCCTCACGCCCGCTTTATAGGAAGGAGTGCCGGGGAACGGGGCCATCACCACCGTCTTGCCATTGCGCGAGCCTACCTGCATGCCAACGCCGTAATAGTGGCCTCTCTGGTCTTCCCGGAGAAGCTGGTAATCGCGCGGATCGAAGAAGTTGGAATGCGGATCGAGGGTCCGCAACATCCCTGGGATGGCGCCTTTATAGATGGATGCGTCGGCGCTGACCGGTGTAGCGAAATTGTCCTCCACCAAGGCATAAGCCCTGGTGAAACCGGACACCGTCCGGCTCAAATCCTCGGACGTGGTGTCCGCCGCCTTAACCTTCGGACCGAAAAGTCCCCCCGCCAGGGCTCCACCCAAAACCAAAAGCGGCAAGACAAACAGGGATCGCTTCCTCTCCATCGACCATCCATCCTTCTACTGACAGTATAACGTACCTGTTTTTATAGACGCGCCGGCGGCCCCGTTCGCTCCGAAAAGCTTTGGGAATTCGGAGGGGGACCAACCGCCCTCACTCGCGGGGAGTCGCGCGGCGCAAGCCGCCAGGCTTGCAGAGTCGGCTGTCGAGCCGACTTATCTTGTGCTGGCCGTGGGCAGAAACTACTCGGGCGGAGCCGCCTCAGCCGGTGGCGAGATCTCCCTATGAATGGCGTCGAGCACCCCGTTCACGAACTGAACCGAGTCCTCACCCGAGAACTTGCGCGCCAGTTCCAGAGCTTCATCGATGACGATGGCGGCAGGCGTGCCTGCGCCGGTCATCTCATAGACGGCCAGGCGGATAATGTTCCGGTCCACCGCGGGCATCCGCTCCAGCCGCCAATGTTCGGCATGCTTCGTGATGAGCGCGTCCAGATCGGGCAGGTGGCTCACGGCCCCGCGAACCAACTCAGCCGTGAAAGTGTCGCGCTCGGGTGGATTCTCCGGAAAGATGGCGTCGTAGTAGGAATCCAGGGCTTCCTCAACCGTCTGCCCGCGGGCTTCCCATAAGAACAGGATCTGCAGGGCGCGCTGCCGTGACTTGTGGCGCGACGGCATCAGGCTGTCGGGCGGAGGGTCCGCAGCAGGTTAGCCATTTCAATCGCGGCCATGGCGGCATCGAAGCCCTTGTTGCCGCCCTTGGCGCCGGCCCGGTCGATGGCCTGCTCCAACGTGTTGGTGGTCAGCACCCCGAACGTCACCGGCACGCCCGTCTCGTAGGAGGCATGGGCCACGCCTTTGGCCACTTCGGCGGCCACATAATCGAAATGCGGCGTGTCGCCGCGGATCACCGCGCTCAGGCAAATTATGGCATCGTAGCGCCGGCCCCGCGCCAACTCAGCCGCTGCCAGAGGGATCTCCCAGGACCCCGGAACCTTGACCACGTCGATCAGGTCCGGCCCCGCGCCGGTGCGCGTCAGCGCGTCCATCGCACCCCCGAGCAGGCGCTCCGTAATAAAGCTGTTGAAGCGGCTGACGATTATGGCAAATCGCAACCCGGCGGCCGTTAGCTGGCCTTCGAATACTTTCGGCATGTTCTACTTTCCCGCGAAGACCGGGCGCCTCTTTTCCAGAAACGCGCGCGTGCCCTCGCGACCATCGCCGCTCGCCGCGCAAAGCGCGAACGCAGCGGCCTCGAAACGCAAACCAGCCTCCAGGCCGGCATCCAACCCCACATCCACGGCATCCATCGCCAGGCCCAACGCCACGGGCCCATTGGCCAGCGCCTTGGCGAGCCAGGCGCGGCTATAGCTCAATAAATCCGCCTGTGGGACCACCGCTCCCACCAACCCGATCCGATAAGCCTCCGCGGCCGCGATGGGATCGCCCGAGAGCAACATCTCCAACGCGCGTCCGCGTCCCACCAGGCGCGGCAACCGCCCTGTTCCGCCAAAGCCCGGGATAATCCCCAGCTTGACCTCCGGCTGGCCGAACTGAGCATTGTCGGAAGCGAAGCGAACCGTGCACGCCATCGCCAGCTCCAAACCGCCGCCCAGCGCGTATCCATTCACCGCCGCTACCGACGGCTTGCCCAACGTCTCCAGCTTGCGAAACGCCTCCTGCCCGCCGTGCGAGTACTCGCGCGCTTCCACCGGTGAAAGCGCCGCCAGTTCCTGAATATCCGCGCCCGCCACGAAGGCCTTCTCGCCCGCGCCCGTCACGATCGCCGCGCGAATGCCCGCCTCCGCGCCGATCCGCTCGAAGGCATCCCGCAATTCCGCAATCGCCTCAACCGAAAGCGCATTGCGCTTCTCCGGGCGGTTCACCGTCACCAGCGCGATGCCCGCGTCATCCGTTTCAAAAAGCAGGCAGCGGTAAGGCATTACGGTTCAGTTTAGCAGCTAAGGGCTGCCAACTAATAGCTTTCCGCTGCGATGGGGCGCGGCAATGCGGTAGTGACTGGGCTGCCCGAAGGAAGAAGTTCCGCTCAAAATGCGATTAAGTGTCACACCCGGGTCCCGTGCGCACCGTCCGGCGGCCGCGCCCAGTTCATTTCACCGATTTGCCTTGGTTTTTCGCTGTCCCGTGACTAGCGCTTAGGCTATCCCCATGCCCTTGACGTCGGACTTTGAATTGCCCATGCCGCTTTCCATGAAACCGGATTTCGATATCGGGATCATCGGAGGCGGTCCGGCGGGATCGTCCATGGCGGCTTATCTGGCCAAGGCTGGAGTGAGTTCGGTGGTTTTCGACCGGGAATTGTTTCCCCGGCCGCACGTCGGTGAATCCCTGGTCCCTTCCTCCACGCGCGTCTTCAACGAACTGGGCTTTCTTGACCAAATGGAAGAGGCCGGCTTTCCTCGTAAGTACGGCGCCGCCTGGACCGCCAACGAACAAGCCCGCACTTACAACGTGGACTGGGAGGGCCTCAGCCCCGACTGCCACGCCGAAGTGCGCTTCGAGGAGCGCGAACAGCCCGGCGTAAACAAGAACCACACCTACCACGTCGACCGCGGCAAATTCGATCTGCTTCTGCTCCAGCACGCCAATCGGTTGGGCGCCGCCGTCTACGAAGGCGTCAAGGTAAGCGGCGTGGATTTCTCCGCCGAACAGCCCATCGTCCGCTTCAACATGGGCCGCCGGGAAATGGGCGTCAGCGTCCGCATGGTAGTGGACGCCAGCGGCCGTCATACCGTGCTGGGCAACCAGTTGAAGCTCAAAATCAAAGATCCGGTCTTCGATCAGTATGCCATCCACTCGTGGTTTGGCGGTTTCGACCGCAAGGCCCTGGCCAAGGACCGCCAACAGGTGGACTACATCTACATCCACTTCCTGCCCATGAGCAACACATGGATGTGGCAGATTCCGATCACGGACGACATTACCAGCATCGGCGTCGTGACTCAGAAGAAGAATTTCGCGGGGTCGAAGCAGGACCGCGAGAATTTCTTCTGGGATTCGGTGGCCAACCGGCCCACGCTGGCCGATGCGCTGCTTCGCGCCGAGCGCGTGCGCAGTTTCCGGGAGGAAGGCGACTACAGCTACGCCATGAAACAGCTTTGCGGTGACCGCTTCGTCATGGTCGGAGATGCCGGCCGGTTTGTCGATCCCATCTTCTCCACGGGCGTAAGCATTGCGCTCAACAGCTCCCGGTTTGCCCACAAAGACATCCTGGCGGCGCTCGAACGGAACGATTTTTCCAGGGAGAGTTTTCGGGATTTTGAAACCACCATCAACCGGGGCGCCAAGAACTGGTACGACTTCATCACCGTGTATTACCGGCTCAATGTGCTCTTCACGTACTTCGTCACCGACCGGCGTTACCGCCTGGATGTGTTGAAGCTTTTGCAAGGCGACGTGTAGGACGAGGAGCAACCGCCCGTGCTCGACAAGATGCGCCAGGTGGTGGCCGAGGTGGAGCGGAATCCCAAGCACGTCTGGCACGATCTGCTTAACGACCTCACGGCGAATGCCTTCTGTCCGCAATCCTGACGGCGTAGTTTGTAGGGGTTGGGCACGCCCGATCCCACCAATGGCGGATGCGCAATGTTGAAGATGTTCAGAAGCAATCTATTGCTTGCGTATATCCTGCTCGTTGGTATGCCGGCTATCGTCCTGCTCGGCGTATTGCATAGCGGCAGCCATTCCCCCGCCCTCGCCCCCGCCGCGGTTCCACGGAGTTTGCCCGTAAATCAGCCGGCGGCGCCCCTCGATCCGCTCAAACTGGTTCTGCAGATTGGCGTAGCCCTCTCGGCTTCGCGGCTCGTGGGGATGCGTTCCGGAAAATCCGGCAGCCGCGCGTAATCGGCGAAATCGTGGCCGGCATCCTGCTCGGCCCGTCGCTGCCCGGTTGGGCCGCGCCGGCCAAAGCTCTCAACCGCAAGCTTTGGGTATCTCAATGCTTTTTCCCAATTGGGTCGCTGTTATTCATGTTCCTGGTTGGCGTCTCTCTAAACCCGAAGGAACTGAAGGGACTGGGTCATGCCGCGGTGCTTACCAGTCACGTCGGCATTGTAACGCCATTCTGTCTCGGCAGCGCCGTGGCACTGTTCCTCTATCCGCGTCTGTCGAGTCCCGCCGTCGGCTTCACCGCCTTCGCCCTGTTTATGGGCTCCGCCATGAGCATTACCGCATTCCCGGTGCTGGCGCGGATACTCGGGGAGCGCAAACTTCTGCACACTCGGATTGGGACCTTCTCCATTGCCTGCGCGGCCGCGGACGACATTACGGGGTGGTGCATCCTGGCATTCATTGTCGCCCTCACCCGCGCAAGGCGGCCGTCCATGCCTATTTGGGCGACTGTTGGCGGCACGGTGGTTTACATCGTCATCCTGGTGTTCGGGGTGAAACCCTTGCTCCCGAGCTTTGAGGCGTCCTTCCTAAGGCACGGCCGGCTTACCGAGAACGCAATTTCCCTGATGATTGTATTGGCTCTGGCCGCCGCGTGCGCCACCGAGTGGTTGGGAATCCATCTGGTATTCGGCGCCTTTCTCATGGGGGCAATCATGCCCAAGAGCCCGGAGTTCACGCGAAGCATCCTGGACAAAATGGAGTCTGTGACGGTGGTAGCCCTGTTGCCGCTGTTTTTCGCGTTCAGCGGTCTGCGCACCAACATCTTAGCCGTGCGAGGAGGCCTGTGGATGTACGCCCTGGCGGTTGTCGCCGTGGCCATCGCCGGCAAGCTCGGTGGGTCCATGTTCGCCGCCCGCATGGCGGGCATCCCCTGGAGAGAGGCCGCGTCTCTAGCCTAGGCTAGGCATTCTAATGAATACCAGAGGGCTGATGGAATTGGTCGTTCTCAACATCGGCCTGGATATAGGCGTTATCTCGCAAACGTCTTCACCATAATGGTCCTCATGGCGCTGGTAACCACTTCCATGACCTCGCCTTTGCTCGAATGGGTCGGCGTCGACAAGCTGCGCCTGGTCGAGGATGAACCCGCGCCCGCCAAATGCGTAGCATAGACCAGCCGCGTTGACCCGCTCCCCTCCATGGGCCCGCCTGCCTTCTTCGGGGTCGCCTTCTTAGGGCTGGCCTTCTTCGTTTCTGCCTTCTTCGCACCTGCCTTTTTCGATATCCCCACCCGCCCCTCTGCCATGCTGCCCTGGTTGTTCACCCCCCATCAGCGGCCGAAGGCCGCTCATCTCATCTCAACTCAGCTTCCCTCCCGGCCCTTTTTTTGGCCTGTTGAGTTCAGTTCTGCTAGACTATGGAGCCATGCAGCTTCGCATCCTGCGGCCGGCGCTTCTCATTGCGCTCTCAACCTTACCCGCTGCCACGGCGGATCTGACCGTGCGCTACAAACTGACTTTCAAGGCCGGCGAAGGCATGCCGCCACAGGCCGCCACGGCCCTCGATCCAATCGCCAAACAGCTTCCGGCCGAAACGGTGACCCAGTTCCACGGAGACATGGCCCGGTCGGAAATCATGGGCAAGACCACGCTCACCGACTACGCCCGCCGCCAGGTCACGATCCTCGACCCCAAGGAACGCCGCTTTGCAACCGTGCCTCTTGACGATTACCCGAACGCGGTCTCCGCCTCCACGCCGCCGCTGCCCCCTGGAACCGCCGAGGCGTTGCGGAACCTGAAGGTCGCGTTCGAGAACAAGGACACCGGCCGTATCGACACCATCTACGGGATCCGCGCCGAAGAGCGCGCAATTGTGATGACCATCTCCATGCCGGCGACTCAGGGCCAGTCCTTCAGCCTTCGAATCCAGATGGGGATCTGGCGGCCACTGGCGGACGAAATGGCCCGTGTACCAGAGCTTCAGGAATACGCTGCCTGGACCGCGCGAGCCAAAAAGTCCATGGATCTGGCGGAAATGCTGAGCCGCATCTTCGCTGCCATGCCTGGAGTCGGCGACCAACTGCGTAGCGCTCTCGAATCGTTTGCCAAGGCCGGCGACGGGCCGTTGCTCAAGATGGAGGGCGCCGTGAGCATGCCGGGCCTGGCGGATCTGATGCGGCAACAGGGCGCGGCAGCTCCCGCGGGACTCAACCCCAACGGGAACCTTGTGGAGATGACCTGGGAATTGGCGGAACTCTCCACTACGCCGCTGGCGGATAGTTTGTTTGCCGTCCCCGACGGCTTCCAGTCCGTTTCCATGAAGGACCTGTCGGTTACGCCGGCGGTCGCCATAATCCCGCGGACGGCGCAAGCCCCGGCGACCGCCACTCCGGTGCCTGCCATTCCAGCGCCCCCGGGCGATGCGTTCCGCGTGGGCGGCGGCGTCACTGCGCCGGCGCTCGTCGCGAAGGTCGAGCCGCAATACCCGCAGGACGCCCTCAATGCCCGTGTGGAAGGCACGGTCGTGCTGGCCGTCGTGGTGGGCGCCGACGGCGTCGCGCGCGATCTGCGCGTGATCAGATCGCTCAGACCCGATCTCGACCAGAAGGCCATGGAGGCCGTGAGCCAATGGAAGTTCCAGCCCGGCCAAAAGGACGGCAAGCCCGTCAACGTGCAGGCGACCGTCGAGGTGAACTTCCGTCTGCCCGCCCCGCCGCGTTAAATCGCGGAAACCTGCCTGGCATACCGCGTCGCCCCGGCGGTCGTCAACGGCTGGCGCCTGGGCGCAGCAGCTCGCCGTCTGCGCCGTCTAAAGCTCGCTCCTTTCGAGTTCTAAACTCCCACGGCAGCTTCGCCCCCTTGGCGCCGTTGCAAGGTGGGCAGGCAAGCACTATGTTGGTGGGCTCGTTAGATCCCCCGCGCGAGAGCGGAAAGTAGTGATCGACGTGGAAATTGCAGTGTGCCAGGCTGCGCGGGCAGTAGAAGCAAGTACCGCGCTGTACGTCGTATTGCGCCCGCACATCTTTCGCGGTGATCCTTCCGGGGGCGTTGCGGCGGCGGGCGCGATAGCGGGTAATGCATGCGCGCACCTTATCGGGATTGGCGGCCTTCCACGCGCGATTCCTGGCGTTGTCATGCTCCTGGCGAGCCAAGTGCCCCAAACGGTTGCTTTCAGCTACCTTCTCCCGATTCGCGGCGGCGTATTCGCGCGACCTGCGCTTCAGCGCTTGGGCATTGCGCCGATAGTAGTCGGCGTGCGCGGTGCGCACGCGCTCCGGATTGGCAGCGGCTCGGGCGCGGGTCTTCGCGTTGTCAGCCGCTCGATTGGCGATATGTGCCAGACGCTCGCGCTCCGCTATCTTTTCTCGATTCGCGTCTCTATACTCGCGGTGCTTCTGCTTGAGCGCCTCAGCATTGGCCGCAGCCCACGCACGAGACCTCGCGTTGTCGGCCTCGCGATTGGCGATGTGAGCTAGGCGCTTGGCTCGGGCTACACCCTCGGGATTTGAAGCAACATATTCGCGCTGCTTCTGTCTAAGCCTGTCGGCGTTAAGCTGGTAATGGCGGCGGTGATATTCCAGGATGTGCTCGCGGTGCTTCTCATACTCCGGCCTACGTGATCCTGGGAAGCGGGTGCGGGCAGCATACACGCGCGCCCGTTCAAGCCGATAATCGCGGTTCGCCTCGGCCCAACGCCGGCTCCGCGCACAGGCGCAATCCTTGCAGGTCCCGCTGAGTCCGGAATTTGCCCTGGGCTCCCTGTACCAGAACTCAGGAGTAAGCTCCAGGGCGCGCAAGCAAACGCCGCAACGCTGAGCCTTTGGCACACCCTATAGTAAGACCTTTGCCACCGGAGTGTGAAGCCCTCGCACGGCCTCTTGGCCTCCTCGCAATCGATGAAGCACGCGTGGTTATTCGGTCCGCTGATTGCCCTACGCAGAGCATTTGCCCAACCTTCGTCCTTTTCGATTCAGTAGGTTAGCTCCGGAATGCTCCTCGGGGGAGCTTGCCCATTCAAATTGGCGAACAAGTAGGTGTGAAGCACTATCATCGCGCCAGGACACGTATTCGTGGGCCACCAGAGCGACTGCGCCGAAAGGCGCTTCGTGGAAGACAGGATCGGAAAGGGCGGTGCGCTAGGTGTCGAATAGCCGGGGAGGAGCAATTCAAATGAAGAACCATTGCCAATCGAAGTATCTTTATGATGCGGACGGCAACCCGTTCCACAGCGCGGGGACGCGCATTTATCGAGACGTGGATGGCGAGTTGATCTATGATTGTCCTTGTTGTGGCCGCCACTGGGTGCCTAGCCATAAGGTGAGCGAGATGGAAAACTACGCGCTAAGCCCGGTTGAAGGCAAGCGGCCGAGGGGAAAAAGGGCGCACGCACTGATCGCGAATAAAGGCATACGCAAGTCTCCTGCCGCAGATGGCGTCCCCAGCGGGATTCGAACCCGCGTTACCGCCGTGAAAGGGCGATGTCCTAGGCCGGGCTAGACGATAGGGACTTACCGGACGGATGGAAAGGAACACTCCTACTGTAGCGTTCGCGACGCCCTAGCGTCAACCACGCTCCATGCTCGGCACGCGCTCACGCTCCACCGTCCGCGCCGCCCGCGCAGCCCCTGGCGCGCAGGCCGCCAGAATCGCGTTGGGGATGCGTTCGAGCGCCGTGACCTGATCCGCCGCCCCCAGCGCGATCGCTTCCCGCGGCATGCCGAACACCACGCAGCTTGCCTCGTCCTGCGCAATCGTGCGCGCGCCCGCCTCGCGCATCTTCAGCAACCCCCGCGCGCCGTCCGCGCCCATGCCCGTCAGTAGCACGCCCGCCGCGTTTGCGCCCGCTGCCTCCGCCACCGAAGAGAACAGCACGTCCACCGAGGGCCGCTGGTAACACACTCGCGGCCCCGTCTTGACGCTCACGTAGTAGCCCGACGCGCTCTTGCGCAGCAGCATGTGAAAGTCGCCCGGAGCAACCAGCGCCGTTCCGCCATCGAGCCGGTCGCCATCCGCTGCTTCCCTCACCGTCATCGCGCAAGTATCGTTCAGCCGGTTGGCGAACGCGCGCGAAAACTGCGGCGGAATATGCTGCGCGATCACCATTCCCGGACTGGATGCGGGCAACTGCCGCAATACCGAGGCGATGGCTTCGGTGCCGCCCGTCGACGCGCCAATCGCGATCACCACTCCCGCCGCCGCCGCGAATCCCGTGGCGACGGGCGCCGCCGCCACCCGGTCGCCGGATTTCGCCACCCGCACGCGCGCCGCCGCCGCCGCCCGGATCTTGTCCGCCAGCGAGTGCCGTAGATCGCCCACCGAATAAGGACCTCCCGGCTTCGCCAAAACCTCCACGGCGCCCAATTCCAGCGCCTCGATCGCCGCCCGGCAGGAAGGCTGCGCCAGCGAACTGATCACCACCGTCGGTAGCGGATGGAAATGCATCAGCTTCTTCAGGAACGTCAGCCCGTCCATGCGCGGCATCTCGATGTCCAGCGTGAGGACGTCAGGGTCGAGCGACAGTATCTTGTCCCGCGCCACGTACGGATCCGGCGCCGAGCCGACTACCTCCATATCCGTTTCGCCGCCGAGCGCCTCCGCCAGAATCTTGCGGACGATGGCCGAATCGTCGACGATCAATACGCGGATCTTTCTCACGGCGGGCATATCGGGTCTTCCATTTCGAGAGCCGCTTCCAGAACGCCCGCCCCGGTTTCCACCGCGAGTACGATGCCGCCTCGCGGCCCGCCCGTCTCCAGGATGCGCGGCGCTCCCAGCCGGAATTCCCCGGCCTCCACCCGGCTGACTACGAAGCCGCACACCATGTTGGCCAGTTCGCACAACACGTCGCCAACCTGCCGCTCCGATAGGGCGTCTTCCTCCTCGCCCAGGAAATTCGCCGCCAGCGAGCGCGCCGCCGCCGCCGCCATGCGCAGCGTGAGCCGCCCCGGCGGGCGGCCCTCGAAGGCTACTTCAGCCGCCATCTCCGCCGGCGGCGCTCCCTCCGCCTCCGGCGCCCCAAAGCACGCCGTGAAGAACATCGCGTCCAGAGTCTCCATGATGGAGTCCTCCAGAACCCGTCGCAGTTCCGCTTCAGTCATGCGGGGCCTCCAGGGTCCGTTCCAGTTCCGCCCGCAGATCCTCGGGCCGAAAAGGCTTGGTCACGTAGCCGCGCGCGCCCAGCGCGAACATGCGCTCCGCCCGGTGCTTCGTCGCGTCGGTCGAAATCACCACCACCGGAACCGACCGCAGCAGGTCTTCCCGCGACAGCCGCCTCAGAAACTCCTCTCCGTCCACTACCGGCATATTGATGTCCGTCAGGATGACGTCCACCCACTCCGTACACAGCAATGCCAGCGCTTCTTCGCCATTCCCGGCCTCGTAACAGCTCGCCAGCTCGAACCCCGACGATTCCATCACCCGGCGGATGAAGGTCCGCATCGCGGGCGAGTCATCGACTATCAACACGCGGTAAGACACTGGGCCCTCCTTTCCCGGGACGCCCCGCTACCAGTTCCCGACGCTCCCCGGCGGCTTCCTGCAACCAGAACCGTCCACTGCCAATCTCCAGGCGCACCGTGCGCGAACGGTCTCCGCCGATCGATTCGGCCTGCAACAGCAGGCCCGCCTTCCACAGCAGCTTGCGCATGGCCTGGTAGTTCCGCCGCCCAATGTCGAAGACGTTCCGCGGGTCCAGCATCTGCGCCGCGCCCGCCGCCGCCACCACCAGCCTGCGCTTGGAGGCGCCCCGGCGGTATACTTCCGCGAGCAGCAGCGGAATGCCCGTGTCCGCGAACTTGCACGGATTCTCCCGGCCGCCCGCCGGATCGATGCTCGAATCCGGCAGCATGAAGTGCAGCAGCCCGCCAACCCCCGCCTCCGCGTCGTGAACCGCTAGGCCGATGCACGATCCCAGGGCGTAGGTCGTCAGCACCTGCCCCGCCGCGTCGCCCACCCGGCAGTCCGACATGCCTACGACAATTTGTTCCATGCGCCCCCGTGCTTCGCCGGTTTCCGGTACACCGCCGGCTGGACGTACTCAAGCGAAGCCGTGCGCCGCGACAGGCTCTCCGCATGGCCTACGAAGAGATATCCGCCCGGTTCCAGGCTGTCGGCCAGCTTTTCGGCGGCGCGCGTTTGCGTTTCGGCGTCGAAATAGATCATCGC
>CAYWHA010000015.1:0-106660 GCA_964457555.1 uncultured Solibacteraceae bacterium | reverse complement strand
CCGCACATCCGATCCGCGCCCGCACATCCGATCCGCGCCCGCACATCCGATCCGCAAGCGCACATCCGAGCCGCGAACGTAAGAGAGCGGTGCCCCTGCCGGTCGCCGACCCGCCGGAAATAAACCCAAGCCTCCCCCCAAAAGAGCCGATAAGAACTTCATGCGCAGTTCCCGATCGCTCGTAACCTCTGCAACCGTCGCGGCGCTCTTCACGCACGGCATGGTCTTCTCCGCCCTGAACTTCGATCCGCCTTTGCCAATTTGGACCTACCAGGGATTCTTCCGGCACATCCTGCTGGCAACGGAACGCCTATGGAGTTACGCCCACGGATGGCAGCCCCTGAGCCACATTCGTGACTTCGGGCACTTTTACGCTACAACGGTCCACCTGACTTGCCCACTGGTCGGCTTCCTTCTCTTCTGGATCGCCTCACGCCGCAAGGTGGGCATCAGCCTTTGCAAACCGCTGGCGATTGCCTCGCTCCTAACCCTGCCGAATGGCTACACTACCTCAGTCCCCGGCTACGCATTGCCGTGGGTCGAAGCGGCGCGGACAATCCTCGTCTTGTTGCTGATGCTGTGGAGCGTGGGAGCGATTAGGATCCCCCACTCGCCCTCCCCAATCCTGAATCCCTCCTCTTGACAATAGTCGTTACAACGCACTATCATGAAATCGTGAGTGCGAAACTAGCCGCCGAGATCCACCAGAACAAGCCCTTCGCCCTCCCCGAGGAAGAAGCCCTCCTCAACCTCGTCCGCACCCACGAGTTCCTCCTCCAGCGCCAAACCGAGTTCTTCAAGCAATTCCAGCTCACGCCCACCCAGTACAATATCCTGCGCATCTTGCGCGGCGCCGGCGCCGGCGGCGTCACCTGCTCCCGCGCTTCGGAACGCATGGTCACCGCCGACCCCGATATCACCCGCCTGTTCGACCGCATCGAGGCCCGCAAGCTCATTCGCCGGGAGCGAAGCGTCGAGGACCGGCGCGTGGTCATCAGCCGCATCACCCCGGACGGCCTGAAACTCGTCGACGCCATCGATAAGCCCCTGGCCAAGCTTCTCAAGCGCCAGTTTCGGCGCGTGGGACCGAAGAAGCTCGCCCAGTTGATCGAAATTCTGGAATCGCTTCGCGAGGAGTAGCATCTGTTTTCTTAGAGGATATAATCGTGATAACAACAACTGTGGAAACGATGTCCGTTGCGCCGGAAGCCGCGCCGCTTCCCAGCCTGGGGAATCCGGCCCAGGCCGGGCCCGGCGTCCATGAACTCATCCGTGAACGCTGGAGCCCCCGCGCCTTCTCCGCCGCGCCCGTGTCTCGCGAGCGCCTCAACGTCCTGCTCGAAGCCGCGCGCTGGGCCCCGTCCTCCATGAACGAGCAGCCCTGGCGCTTCGTCCTCGCGAACCGCCGGGACGATCCCGAAGGCCACGCCCGCATCGGCTCTACCCTGGTTCCATTCAACGCCGCTTGGGCCTTGCGCGCCCCGGTACTGATGGTCGTCGCCGCCAAAACCGCCTTCACCCACAATGCCGCTCCCAATGCCAGCGCGTTCTACGATACCGGCCAGGCCGTCGCGCTGCTCACGCTCCAGGCCACGGCGCTCGGTCTCGCGGTTCACCAGATGGGAGGCTTCGACCGCGACCGCGCCCGTCTCCTGCTGAGCATTCCCGAGGGCTACGAACCGGTCGCCGCGCTGGCCTTGGGTTATCCGGGCGATCCCGCCGATTTGAGTCCCGAGTTGCGCGCTCGTGAAACCGCCCCCCGCGCGCGCCGGCCATCCACCGAGTGGGCCTATGGCGGCCGCTGGGGCGCACCCATGCCCCGCCCCGCCGAATCCGCGCAGTAATCGAAAAGGAAAAAGGAGAATCTGCAATGTCTCAAGTAACGTATCAAATCGATCCCGCTCATACCTCCGCGCACTTCAGCATCCGCCACATGATGATCTCCAACGTGCGCGGCGAATTCGGCAAGGTTTCCGGCGCCGTGATTTACGACGCCGGCAACCCCGCCAACTCCAAGGCCGACGCCAGCATCGAGGTCGCCTCCATCAACACGCGCGAACCTCAGCGCGACGCGCATCTCAAGAGCGCCGACTTCTTCGAGGTCGAAAAATTCCCGCTCATCGTCTTCCACAGCAAAGAGGTCTCCGCCCACGGCGGCGAGTGGAAGTTGAAGGGCGATCTCACCATCCATGGCGTGACCCGCGAAGTCTCGCTTGACGTGGAAGGTCCCACCCCGGAGCACAAGGACCCCTGGGGCAACCTCCGAATCGGCGCCACGGCCACCGGCAAACTCAGCCGAAAAGATTTCGGCCTCACATACAACGCCGCGCTCGAAGCCGGCGGAGTCCTGATTGGCGATGAGGTCAAGCTCACCATCGATATCGAAGCCATCCGCCAGTAGTGGGGCAGGTTGCCAACCTGCGGCCGATTGTCAATCGGCCTTGCGTTCGAGCAGGGCCGTGTCTACTCCAATTCGAAAAGCCGCCTGCCCGCCATCGTGCAGCGGAAGCCGTAGATCGCAATCCCCAGAAACACCAGCAGGCTTACCAGCGAACTGGCAATGTACCAGGACGAGAAGTCTAAAGTGATCGGGGCGTTCAGCAGGCAATCGGCCGTCAGGATGCTCACAATCAGCGGCACAATGCCGTAGCGCAAGATCAGCAGCGCGAACACCGCGTAGACAACCACCTCGAACGGCGCCACCCAAAGCTCGCCCATAGCCAAAGTCTGGTAGACAACCCAGAGCGCCACAAACGCCGCCGCCGCCAGCCACTGCAATCGCAGAATCACGCGAAGCAGGAACATCAGCAGGAAACAGCCGAACGCGGACCCCACGGAGCCGGCCAGTTGCCCCAGGAATCCCGCCGCCAGGTAGCGCATTCCCATCAGCGAATCCACGCCCCCCGCATGGGGCGCGCCTCCGCGTGTTTGATCGAAGAGAAACATCAGCAGCAGGAGGACGCTCCAAAAGAGCCCGAAGGCCACGCCGATCAGGATATCCGCGCCCACCAGCGGGTCGCGCAGCTTACCGCCCAGGATGCGGCTCCAGGAAACGATGGTCTGCGGCCAGTGCCGGCGAACGAACGGCTCCACGGCCAGGTACAGCAGCCACACCACGGCGGCCTGAAACAGCGCCTCACTCAGAGCATCGATCGTCAGCCCAAGCTCATCGCCATTCGGCAGGTAGTACATGGACAGGAAATCCTGAAGCGTGAACGCCGCGAAGATAAACCCGGCCAGGCGCGCGGCTCCGCGCGTGTCGCTGCGCTTCAGGCGGGTATTGCGGCGCGCCATCCAGGCTGCGGCCAACACCAGGATGCACACCACCGTATCCACCAGGGTTTCGCGGGCGCGGGCTTCGGCGCTGGCCTCCGCCTCCTGCATGCGGCCAGGTCGGGTCCACGGCGAAATCAGCTTGAAGAAGACCGGTTTGCCCCGCCAGGAAGCGGCTTCCACGCGCAGCGGAATCTTCGGCGCGTTGGGATATGCCCCGGTCCACGCTGCGCGCGCATCGAATCCCGCCAGCGGACTCCATTGCGGATCGGCCGGTTGCAATTTGGTTGCGTCCAGTCCCGCCGCCGCGAACAGCGCCGTCCAATCCGTCGCGGGCGGTGGCCCTTTCGCTTCCTCCTTCTGCGGAGGTACGGCCTTGAAGAGGATCAGGCGCCCGGCGGTGTCCAGCGAAATTTCCGCCTCGCCCGAGACCTGCATGGCCGGACGGTCCTCGGAAACCGACAGGTCGTATCCGGGATCGAAATAGCGCGGGCTCTGGCGATACCAGAAATAGACGATTGCGGGCTGGCCGGCGCCCACATTGGCCCAGCGCGCGCGGGAAGGGTCGGATTTCTTAAGCCAGTCCGTATACTCTTTATCGGTTGCGTATCCGGCGGCCGCGCCTATGGCCCGCTCCGTGTATCCCAGAGCCCGAGCCAGGTCGTGCGCCTTCACGGCCAACGCCTCGGGCGGCGTCTCGAAGGGAATCTTCTCCAGCAGGGTCATTCTGGGGGTGAGCACCGCCACCCCGATCAAGCCCGCAATCGCGCCGGCCAGTAGCAGCACCGCCGTTCTTGGCTTCAGCCCCTCGGTTTCGCCGGAGGCCGCCACCATGTCGGGCGAAGGGGTTTCCCCGGCTGCCAGCGCCGCCGCCACCGGATCGCCGCCCGGCAGCGCCGCCGCCACCGCCAGCGCCGAAGCCGGCCGGTTGCGCGGGTCCGGCGCCAGGCACCGCAGAATCACGCGCTCAATCGCCGGATCGATGTCCTTCACCACCGTGACCAGGCTGGCCGGCGCTGTGCCCTCCTCCAGCTTGATCAACTCCGCCAGGCTGCCCGCTTCGAACGCCCGCTTCCCCGTGAAGATCTCGTAAAGCAGCAACCCCAGCGCGTAGATATCGCTCTTGACCGTGACCTCTTTCCCCGCCAGTTGTTCGGGCGCCATGTAGGCCGGCGTACCGTGTCGGATCTCGTGGGCCTCCACCTGCCCGCCGATGGCCGCCAGCCCAAAATCCGCGATCAGCACGTTGCCGCGCCCGTCCAGCATCACGTTCGCCGGCTTCAGGTCCCGGTGCAGCACGCCCTTGTCGTGCGCCGCCGCCAGCCCGGCGCAGATCTTGCGCGCGATTTCCAGTGCTTTATCGGCGGGCACCCGTCCGATGCGCCGCAGCAGCGAAGCCAGATCCTCGCCGTCCACATACTCCATCGAAAGAAAGCGCTGTCCCTCGATTTCGCCGATATCGTACACCCGGCACACGTTCGGATGCGACACCTGGCGCGCAATCCGTACCTCGTCGTGGAACCGCGCCAGCGCGCCCTCGTCCCGAATGGCGTCCTCCGGCAGGAACTTCAACGCCACCGATTGGCCCAATTTGAGGTCCGTGGCCCGGTACACCTCGCCCATCCCGCCCTTTCCCACCAGCGCGACGATCCGGTAACGGTCGAGCAGCAGCGTCCCCGGCGGGAAACGTCCCTCGTCCGCAGCGCTCGAAGTCGCCGACGGCGCCGATGGCCGGCTGCCCCGCGCCGGCAGCGCCACTGTCTCGGTCTCCGGGTTCGCCGCCGGCAGCGGCGCCGCGCAGTTCCCGCAGAAACGGCTGCTCGGGGGATTTTCCGTTGCGCAACTCGAACAACGTACCATCGGAGGTAGTGTACCAATCGACGCGTCAAAGTACACTGGTTCTTACCGAGAATCCTATGAACAAACGAATCCGTTGGGGCGTCCTGGGCGTCGCGAACATCGCCGTCACTAAGGTGATCCCCGCCATGCAGGCGTGCGCCCGCGCCGAAATCGCCGCCATCGCCTCGCGCGATCCCCTCAAAGCCGAAAATGCCGCCCTCGCCCTCGGCATCCCGAAAGCCTATGGGTCGTACGAGGAACTGCTGGCCGATCCCGCTATCGACGCCATCTACAACCCCCTCCCCAACCATCTGCACGTGCCGTGGTCCATCCGCGCCGCCCAGGCCGGCAAGCACGTGCTCTGCGAAAAGCCCATCTCGCTGACCGCCGCCGAATGCCGCGATTTGATCGCCGCACGCGACCGCGCCGGCGTCAAAATCGGCGAAGCCTTCATGGTGGCCACCCAGCCCCGCTGGCTGCGCGCGCGCGAGCTGGCGCGCTCTGGACGCATCGGCCGCCTCCGTTCCATCCTGGGGTTCTTCAGCTACTACAATGACGATCCGTCGAACGTTCGCAACGTCCTCGAATATGGCGGCGGCGGCGTCATGGACATTGGCTGTTATCCCATCTTCATCTCCCGCTGGATGTTCGGAGAGGAGCCGGTCCGCGTGTCCGCCGCCGTCGAGCGCGATCCCGCCACGCGCATCGACCGCCTGGCTTCCGCCGTGCTCGAGTTCCCCTCCGGCCAGTCCATCTTCACCTGCGGCACCCAGCTTGTCCCCTATCAGACCATGCAGTTCTTCGGAACCAAAGCCCGCATGGAATTGGAGATGCCCTTCAACACCCCTCCGGACCGGCCCAGCTTCCTCCGCATCGACGATGGTTCTGGCGCCGTGGAAACCGTCGAGTTCCCCGCCAGCGACCAGTACACCCTCCAGGCCAACGCCTTTTCGCGCGCCATTCAGGAGGATGCGCAGGTTCCCGTCCCCCTTGAGGAAGCCCTCAAGAACATCGAGGTCATCGAAAGAATCCTGGCCGTATAGAGCTTCCGCTTTTCAGCCGATAGATTCCGCAGGCGAGGCCAACTTATGTTCCAGGCGGTTCTCAATGCGGTGCTTGTCTGTCATCACCGGCGGACCACATTCCCGGTCACGACCGGCCGGACGTACATCGTCTGTCTCGACTGCGGCAAGGAACTCCCCTACGATTGGAGCCAAATGCGCTTAGTCCCCCCTGTCGTCATACGCCCGCAGCGCGCCATCCCCGTAGTTCCTGTCAAGCCCCCCGTCCCGCCTCCGCCGGTCCGTCGACCAACTCCCGTGGCGGCCCCAACTTCTTCGTACCTCGTTCGTGCAAAGCTGCGGACCGAGCAGGTCCAGGTTGCCCTTCGCGTCCTGAATGCCCTCATGACCGGTCTTTCGCCGCTCCCGGACGACCTCACCAAGCTGATGTCCTGGACCGACCCCAGCCACCAACCCTGCTCCACGCGAGACCTAGCCCAGCACATAGTAGCCTGCGCCCTCTCCTCGTAGAGCAGGTTCTCCGCCATGCTTTCAGCCTGCCAGGTGGGGCAGGCGCTTTCGCCTGCCAATCCCTCTACCCCCCCACACTCTCGCACCCGTGCCGCACGCGCATCCGAGCCGCGAACGTCAGAGAGCGGTCCGGGCGCTTTCGCCCCACACTCTCGCACCCGTGCCGCCGCGCATCCGAGCCGCGAACGTCAGAGAACGATCCCGGCGCTCTCGCTTGCCAATCCCCATCGCGCAAAACCTCCGCGCCACCCTCACCGTTACAGGTATAATCTCAACGTAAGGGAGGATCTCCATGGCCAAGGATAAGAGCCCCAAAAAAGAAGTCAAAAAACCCAAGAAGAAGAAATAGCATTCCTCAGTCCGGCGCGGACGGGACGCTCTTGGGTACGTCCCGTCCGCGGCCAATAGGAGTCCGTCATGCGCACAGAGTGGGTCGCTCAGAGAAAAAATCATCAAGTCCGCACGCAAATGCACTATGCCCGCCAGGGCGTGGTCACGGAGGAAATGCGCTTCATCGGCGAGCGCGAGGGTCTTCCCCCGGAGCTGGTTCGCGCGGAAGTGGCGCGCGGCCGCATGATCATCCCCGCCAACGTCAACCATCCGAACCTCGAGCCCATGTGCATCGGCGTGGCCTCCCGGTGCAAAATCAATTCCAACATCGGCAATTCCGCCGTCACCTCCAACATTGAGGAGGAGACCGACAAGCTCCGCGATTCCGTCAAATACGGCGCCGATACGGTGATGGACCTTTCCACCGGCGGCGATATTCCCGCCATCCGCCAGGCCATTCTCAACGCTTCGCCCGTTCCCATCGGTACCGTCCCCATCTACGAAGCTCTCTCTCGCGTGCGCCGCGTCGAAGACCTCAACAAGCGGGTCATGCTCGACGTCATCGAAGAGCAGGCCGAACAGGGCGTGGACTACATGACCATCCATGCCGGCGTGCTGGTGCAGCACATTCCGTTGACCACCAAACGCATCACCGGCATCGTCAGCCGCGGCGGTTCCATCCTGGCCGAATGGATGGTCAAGAACCATCGCCAGAATTTCCTCTACGAGTGCTTCGAGGACATCTGCAAGATCTTTCAAAAGCACGACGTCAGTTTCTCTCTAGGGGACGGCCTGCGCCCCGGCAGCCTGGCCGACGCCAGCGACGAAGCCCAGTTCGCCGAGTTGAAAACCCTGGGCGAGCTGACCAAAATCGCGTGGACCTACGACGTCCAGACCATGATTGAAGGCCCCGGCCACATCCCCATGGACCAGATCGAGATGCAGGTCCGCAAGGAAGAGGAACTCTGCTACGAGGCCCCGTTCTACACGCTCGGCCCGCTGGTGACCGATTTCGCGCCCGGTTACGATCACATCACCTCGGCCATCGGCGCGGCCTTGATCGGCTGGTACGGCGCCTCGATGCTGTGCTACGTGACGCCCAAGGAACACCTTGGCCTGCCCAACCGCGACGACGTCAAGGCTGGCATCATGGCCTACAAGATCGCCGCCCACGCCGCCGACATCGCCCGCCATCGTCCCGGCGTCCGCGACCGCGACGACGACCTTTCCCGCGCCCGTTACCGCTTCGACTGGAACCGCCAGTTCGCCCTCTCGCTCGATCCGGAGACGGCGCGCTCCATGCACGACGAAACCCTCCCCGAGGAAGGCTTCAAAGACGCCCACTTCTGCTCCATGTGCGGCCCCAAGTTCTGCTCCATGAACATCTCCGCGAAAGTCGAGACCTTCACCGCCGAGGAAGCCGAAGCCGTGGTAAACGATTCGCTGGTCCAAATCTCCGGCGACGACTGACAGTAGGGGTCGGGCATGCCCGACCCTACTCGAGCCGCTCGAGCTCCTCGCGGGCGATCCGCAGGTTCTCCGTGGTCTTCGCGTGGTCCTGGGCGAAAGCCCTTTCGGTGAAGACGCGCAGCGCCGCCTCGTAGCATGCAATCGCCCGGCGCAAGCTCGCGTCCCGGTCGCCGCTCCGCAAATCCCACCACGCGGTCCCAAGGTTGTTCTGCGTCCCGGCCCAATCCCGTGGGAAATCCCCCTCGGTGCGGACGCGCAGCGCCGCTTCGAAGCACTCGATAGCCCGGCGCACGTTCGCTTCCCGGTCGCCGCCCGGCAAACCCCACCACGCGATCCCCAGGTTGTTCTGCGTCATGGCCCAATCCTGCGGGAAAGCCCCCTCGGTACGGACGCGCAGCGCCGCCTCGTAGCATTCAATGGCCCGGCGCAAGTTCGCGTCCCTATCGCCGCTCGGCAGGCCCCCCAATGCGTTCCCCAGGTTGTTCTGCGTCATGGCCCAATCCCGTGGGAAAGCCTCTTCGGTGAGGACGCGCAAAGCCGCCTCGTAGCATTCGATCGCCCGGTGCAAGTTCGCGTCCCGGTCGTCGTACGTCAGATCCCCCCACGCGAGGCCCAGGTTGTTCTGCAACCCGGCCCAATCCTGCGGGAAAGCCTCCTGGGTGCTAACGCGCAACGCAGCCCCGTAGCATTCGATCGCCCGGCGCAAGTTCGCGTCCCGGTCGCCGCTCGGCAAATCCCACCACGCGATCCCCAGGTTGTTCTGCGTCACGGCCCATTCCCTGGGGAAATCCCCCTCTGTGCGGATGCGCAGCGCCGCCTTGTAGCATTCCATCGCCCGGCGCAGGCTCGCCGTACGGTCCCCGAGCGAGGCGCTCCAAAGCTCCCATGCCAAGTCGTTGCACGCCCGGGCGGCTCCCGCGGAAGAGAGCGGTGAGTCCAGCAGCCCCACCGGCTCCCACCACCGCAGCAGCCCGTAGTGCTCCTGCATCCGTGGCGGAACGGCCCCACGGGCCGCCTGGGCCAGCCCGACCCAATCCGACAATGCCTCGTCCGGCGCCACGCGATACAGGTGATACCACGCGAGAGACGCCGCATCGTCCACTGCGGAGGCGGACCGCGCCGTCCAGTACTCCCGCCACCACCCGTGGTCTTTCTCGACGCGCGCCTGAGCCGTGGGCTGGTTCTCCAACGCCCATCGCATCTGAGCCCGAATCGCATGCCAGCCGCCCGTCCCGGGCAGCGGATCGATGAAGCTGTAGTCGCCGAGACCCTCCCATTCGGCATCCTGCGCCGCGCTGGGATCGGCGGAGAATGCCGCCCGCCCGGCCTGCTCGTCGAAACGCGGCGTCAGCGCCAGCCGCTCGATCCACCGCCGCTCACCGTCCGAGGCCAGGGATCTTAGGAACCGCCGCGCCAGGGCTTCCCAGTCTTGCGGGCGGAGTCGCAGAGTTTCCGGCTGCGGTTCGTGGCCGCTTCGCCGCTCCGCGTAGACGATATCGGCGCAGAGGCCGAGGCTGAAGCAATGGTACCCGCCCCCGTCCGTCTCGCGCGCCGTCGCCAGAATCGCATCCTGGAGTTCCGCGCCGTCGATTTCGCAGTTCCGCAGGAACTGTCGCGCGTCGCTTTCGGAGAGCCCGCCAACCAACTGTTGATCCAGGTTCTCCGCCCAATCGGGCTCGGCCTCTTCCCAATCTAGCCGGTTCTGCCCCGCAATCACGGTCAATGCGAAATCGAAATTCGCGGCGACGTCCCGGATCCATTTCTCCAGAGACCGCCGGTCTTCCGTGTTCTGCATTCCGGCGCCGGCGGCCTCGAACGTGTCGAAGAAGAGGACCGCCTGCACGGCCCGTCCCAGGTTCGGCGTCAGGCTCTCGCGCAGATCGGCCGCCAGATAGTCCACCAGGTTTTCGCCGATCTCCTGGCTGGTCTTCGCCCGCAGTTCGAGCACGAACTGGCCGGCCTCGTCTCTCGCCAGGAATCGCTCGAAGCTCGATCCCTTAATGCGCTTCAGAACCTGCGGTCTCAGCCTGTTCAGCGCCGCGCCGACGCCCGGTACGAACTTCGCCGCCCCTTGCACCGCGTCCGCCGCGATCTCCATGGCGAGGTTCAGCGCCCCGTGCCCCCGCAAGCCCGGTTCCTCCGCCGCCCCCTGTTTGTGGCGGAGCATGGCGAACGCCAGGTCGAAGCGCGGGGCATCCCGGCCGATCTGTTGCCGGATCTCGCACAGCCCCGCCGCTGGGTCTAGCGCGAACTTTTGCCCGCCTGCCTGAGCGTCTAAATCCAGATACGCGGCAGGCACGTCCGCCGGCATCTCCAGCCGGAGCTTCTTCAGCAGCCACGTCTTCCCGGCCCCGCCAACGCCGTAGAACATCAGCACCGGCGGCTCGGTTGGGAAGTTCAGATAGCGGTGGAACACGTTCCGCTGGCCGTCGCGGTCCGTGAAGCGGGCAATCTCATCGGACGGCGTGTGCTCGCGTCGCCCCGGCTTGGCCATCCTACACCCATAGGCCCATGCGCTCCTTCACCAGGCGCACGGTTTCGTTGGCGATGGGGGCCACGCGCTCGGCGCCTTCGCGCAATACGCCGGCCAGGTAGCCCGGCTCGGAGACAATCCGCCGGTAACGCTCCTGGAACGGCTCCAACTGCGAGATCACCATGGCGGCCACCTCTCTCTTCAGGTCGCCGTAGCGCAGGCCGGTGAAGTGGCTCTTCATTTCGCTGTCCGAGGCGCCGGAGAAACCCTGGTAGATCGAAAGCAGGTTGAGCACTCCCGGTCCGGCGGTGTCAAAATCCACCGCCGGGTTGGAATCGGTAGTGGCCCGCATGATGGTCTTGCGGATCTTATCCGGCGGATCGAGCAATGCCACGGCGTGGTTGGCGGCGGTTTCCGACTTGCTCATTTTCTGCGTCGGGTCATCCAGGCCCATGACGCGCGCGCCCACGGCGGGCAGACTGGTTCCCGGCACGACGAAAGTTTCGCCGTACAGCGAATTGAACCGCTGCGCGATATCGCGCGTCAGCTCCAGATGCTGCGCCTGGTCCTCGCCAACCGGCACGATGCCGGCCTGGTAGAGCAGGATGTCGGCCGCCATCAGCACGGGGTATTGCAGCAGTCCGTCACCGACGGATTCCTGCTTGGCCGACTTGGCCTTGTACTGGGTCATTCGTTCCAGCCAGCCCACCGGCGTCACGCAGGTGAGCATCCAGGCCAGTTCGGCGTGCGCCGGCACGGCCGACTGCACCATGATGGAGCAGGCCTTGGGATCGATGCCCGCGGCCAGATAAAGCGCGGCGATCTCATGGATCTTCGCGCGCAGTTGGGCAGGGTCCTGCGGCAGGGTGATCGCATGCAGATCGACGATGCAGAAGATGCACTCGTAATCGCGCTGAATGCGCACCCAATTCTGGAGCGCGCCCAGATAGTTTCCAATGTGCAGATTCCCGGAGGGCTGCATTCCGGAGAAGACTCGTGTTCTCATGGTAAGGGGCGGGGTGAACTACTATCGTAAGCAATTTCGAAGTAACGGTGGAGAAGCTGGTCTACGGCGGCGACGCGTTGGCGCGCCTGGATGGGCAGGTGACGCTGACGCCATTCGCGCTGCCGGGTGAGCGCATCCGCGCGGCGGCGGAGCGGGAAAAGCCGGGGCTGATCCACGCGCGGACGCTCGCGGTGCTTGAGCCATCCCCGCAACGCGTCGCGCCGCGGTGTCCGTATTTCGGCCGCTGCGGCGGATGCCACTATCAGCACGCCGGGTACGATTTTCAGGTGGAAGCGAAGTGTGCCATCCTGGCGGAGGAACTGCGCCGCGTCGGAAAGATCGAGCCGCCAGAGGAGATCGCGGTGGCGACGGCGGAGCCTTGGGGCTACCGGAACCGCGCGCAGCTTCACATTGAAAATGGGCGCATCGGCTATCGCGAGGCGCGCTCGCACAAGCTCTGCGCGATCGATAGCTGCCCCATCGCTTCGCCGAAAATCAACGAGACGATCGGCGCGCTGGCGGGAATGCTGCGAGGTTCCCGATGGCCGCGATTCGTACGGTCGGTCGAAGTTTTCACCGACGAACGGCAGGTGCAACTGAACGTGCTCGAAACGGAACGCCCGGTGGCGCGCCGCTTCTTCGACTGGTGCGCGGAGACGATTCCGGGGCTGGTGGCGGGCGCGCTCGATTACCAGGACCGTTTCCGCGTGAGCCGCAACGCGTTCTTCCAGGTGAACCGA
Organism: uncultured Solibacteraceae bacterium; assembly: GCA_964457555.1. Lineage (GTDB taxonomy): Bacteria > Acidobacteriota > Terriglobia > Bryobacterales > Bryobacteraceae > BOG-224. The sequence continues at coordinate 93,997 of CAYWHA010000015.1, read as the reverse complement.
TACCTGGCGGACAGGTTGGTGGAAATTGCTCTCGAAGGCGCCGGGGGCGAGACGGCGCTCGATGTGTACGCGGGCGTGGGACTGTTCTCGATGGAGCTGGCCCGGCGTTTCGGCCAGGCGACCGCGGTGGAATCGGGCTCGGCGGCGGCGGGGGACCTGGCCTTCAACGCCGAGCGCGCCGGACTCGCCAACCTGCGCGTGGAGCGGCGCACGGCGGAGGCGTACCTCGATGCCCTGGAACGCGCTCCGGATTTCGTGCTTCTCGATCCGCCCCGCGCCGGTCTGGGCAAGGCCGTAGTGCAGAGGCTGATCGATCTGCGTCCGCACGGCGTGACCATCGTAGCGTGCGATCCGGCCACCCTGGCTCGCGATTTGGCAGCCCTGCTGGGGGCCGGCTACCAGATCGAGAAGATGACCCTGGTCGATCTGTTTCCGCAGACTTACCACCTGGAAACCGTGGTGAGCCTGCGCGATGCGGTGTAACTCACCGGCGCGTGGCCGCGTTTAATGTAGCGAGGGCAAGAATTTACCGTTATGTTGCGCATGTGGCAGTTATCCTTTCTACCCCTTTCCGTGGTCCTGCTAATGGCAGCGGACCAACCCTGGAAAGACAAGCCGGTTACCGATTGGAACGATGGCGATACCAAGCTGATCCTGACAGACTCGCCGTGGGCGAAGTCCGTCAAGCCGGCGGTGGAGCGCGTCACGCCACCCGCGCCCAGACGCGTGCTGACGGGTCCCCCCATGCGGACCGGCGGCGTATACGGCTATCCCGGCGGTTATCCCCCCGTGGCCTATCCCCCAAATCCCCGGCCAACCACATATCCCCAAGGTGGACCCATCTCTCCAGGCGCCCCGCCTCGCCAGACCCCGGCCGAGCAGGCGCCCATGCTAACGCTTCGGTGGGAAAGCGCCCTTCCTATTCACGAAGCCGTGATGAAAGCGCGCGACCCCAGCGCGCCCACGGTGGACGACGGCTATTACGCCCTGGCGGTATACGGCGTTACGACGCACATGGTGGACGTGGAATCGAAAAGTCTGGCCATCAAGTTGAGACACTCAGCTACTCTCAGGCGCGACGGGGAGAAGGACCTGCTCCCGACGAGCGTCCTGGTGTTGCAGCGCGACAGCGGGCCGGTTTTCGTTTACCTGTTCGCCAGGGGTAAGAAGAAGCCGGTCATTACGCCGGAAAACAGGCGCGTGGATTTCGAAGCGCAGATCGGGCGGTTGAAATTCGGCGAGTCGTTTTTCCTGGAGGACATGGTTTATAAGGGGAAGCTGGAGATTTGAGGGAGGAAGAACCGCTCTCTGACGTTCGCGGCTCGGAAACGCGTCGCGGAATCGGGGCGCGGAGCCAGGTCATTTCACTTCTCCAGTGGATAGAATTCGCGAGTCGGCCTGGAATTTCTTGTAGGCGCTGAAGTCGAATTGCATATCGACGTGCATCCCCTTCACGAGAAGGACACGCGCGCCGGCTATCAAGGTCACTCGCTTGGGCAGCCATACCTCGTTATTGACTTCCGTCATTTCGATGACTACCCGGCTCCCCTTGGAAAGGCGCAGGAGAAACAAGCCGAGTGAGATGGTATCGAGCGTATCGATTTCCACCCGCACGGGGTGGTAGCCCGCCTTCTCGATCCAGAAACGGCCATGGACTTTGGGGAAGATGGCGCGTGACACGGCCGTAGCGCCCTTGAAGCCGGGACGCGGCGTGGCATCCACGATCCACGCGTCGTGCCCGTCGACGGCTGCTTCACCCGCCAGGCGAAGGTCGAACCCCTGGAGCAATTCCTTCAGGGGTTCGCGCCGCCGCTCGTCGCGCCGCTTTTGCGCGTCGGCGATGCGCTGCTGACGCTGCTCTTCGGTTTCCTTGGCTCGTTCTTCGTTGCTCTTGCGGAGGCGCTCGTCTTCCTTGCGCTGCTCGTCGGGTGGCAAGGGCTGGTCGTTGCGCGCGACTAAGCGGCGGTACGGCGATCCCTCCAGGAGCGTGACGTCCCAGGTTTCGATCTTGCGGTCCGTGACGCGGCCGGCGCCGTCAAGCATCCGCACGTCCTGACGCTCCAGGTAGGTGTAGTTGCGGGCGATTTCCTCGTTACGATCGTTGACCTGGATGGCGCGCTGGACGATGTCTTTGGCGTCCTGGGCTGGGAGGAGGGCTGGGAGTAAGAAGAGGAGGAAAAGAGGAAGAGCTTTTGACGCGGAGACGGGCCCGCAAGAGCAGCGGGCACCCCGACGCAGAGAAATCCGCCTTAGAAAGTCATAGGGCGCAGAGGAAAGCACCATCAGGAGATCAGGTTCTCCAGGCGGGAGCCTTGGCGGATTATGGTTTGGTTGCGCTCGGGGCCGGTGGAGATGCAGCCTACTTCCACGCCCATGTGGGTCTCGAGGAAGGTTAGGTAGTCTTTGGCTTTGGCGGGGAGTTGGTCGTATGCGTCGATGCCGAAGGTGGAGGTTTGCCAGCCTGGGACGGATTCGTAGACGGGTTCGACGGTTTCGATTTCGGCCACGGTGGAGGGCATTTCGGTGAGCTCGCGTCCACAGCGGCGATAGGCTACGCAGACGGGGATTTGGGCGAGGTCGTCGAGCACGTCGAGCTTGGTGACCACCATGCTGTCGAAGCCGTTGATCTCGGCGGTATAGCGGAGCAGCGGCGCATCGAACCATCCACAGCGGCGGGGGCGGCCGGTGACGGCGCCGAACTCGTTGCCGCGCCGGCGGATGCTGTCGCCGACCGCGTCGAGGGCTTCGGTGGGGAAGGGACCGCCGCCGACGCGCGTGATATAGGCTTTGGAAACGCCGATGACGCCGTTGATGCGGGTGGGCGGAACTCCCGTGCCGGTGCAGGCTCCGCCGGCGCTGGCGCTCGACGAAGTGACGAACGGGTAGGTGCCATGGTCGATATCGAGCATGGTTCCCTGAGCGCCTTCGAACATGACGGACTTGCCGGCGCGGATGGCGGCGTTGAGGAGGGCGGCGGTATCGCAGACCATGGGACGTATGCGATCGGCGAAGGCTTCGTACTGGTCGCGGATGCGGGGCAAATCCAAATCCTCGTCGTAGATGCCGAGGGCGCGGGCGATGGCGACTTTCTCCTGCATGACGGAATCGTACTGGGCGCGGAAGACGGCGGTGTTCAGGAGGTCGGCGATGCGGACGCCGCGACGGGCGACCTTATCCTCATAGCAGGGGCCGATGCCGCGTGCGGTGGTGCCGATGGAGACGCGGCCGGGGCGGCCTTCCGACATCCTCTCCATCATGCGGTGGGCCGGGAAGAGCACGTGAGCGCGGTTGCCGATGAAGAGGCGGCGGGCGACGGGCACGCCGGCGGATTCGAGCGCGTCGATCTCGACGAGCAGGGCGGCCGGATCGATCACCAGGCCGTTTCCGATGACCGCAATCTTGCCAGGCCTCAGGATGCCGCTCGGAATGAGCTTGAGCACGAACTTCTTGTCGCCGATGAAGACGGTATGGCCGGCGTTATGGCCGCCCTGATAGCGGGCGACGATATCGAAGCGTTCCGAAAGCAGGTCGACGACTTTACCCTTGCCTTCGTCGCCCCATTGGGAGCCGAGGATGATGACGTTTCGCATTTTGTCCAAACTCGTCTATTTTAGCGTAATGAAGCGCTCGGGCTATAATTGGTGGGTATGACGCCGACTGAGAAGATTTGGCATAACGGGCGGTTCATCCGCTGGGACGAAGCGACGATACACGTGCTCTCGCACGTGGTGAACTACGGCACGTCGGTATTCGAAGGGATCCGGTGCTATTCGACGCCCGCGGGGCCGGCCATTTTCCGTCTGCACGAGCATGTCCGGCGCATGCTGAATTCGGCCAAGATTTACCGGATGGAGGAAGTCGGCTACACGGCGGCCACGCTGGCCGAGGCGATGAAGGAACTGGTGCGCGTGAACAAGATGGAGGCGTGCTACCTGCGGCCGATCGTGCTGCGCGGGTACGGGGAGATTGGGGTGAACGGATTGAAGAACCCGATCGACGTGTACATCGCGTGCTGGGAATGGGGCAAGTACCTGGGGGACGAAGCGGCGGCGGAAGGCGTGGACGTGTGCGTCTCCAGTTGGACGCGGCTGGCGCCGAATACGCTGCCGGCGCTGGCCAAGGCGGGCGCGAACTACATGAACTCGCAACTGATCAAGATGGAAGCGCTGGTCAACGGGTACAGCGAGGGCATTGCGCTGGACGCGGCGGGGTACGTTTGCGAGGGATCGGGCGAGAACATCTTCGTGGTGCAGGACGGCAAGATTCTGACGCCGCCGCTGGGCGCGTCGGTGCTGCCGGGCATCACGCGCGACAGTGTGATTGCGCTGGCGGGGGCTTTGGGAATCCCGGTGGTAGAGACGATTGTGCCGCGGGAACTGCTGTACATCGCCGATGAAGTGTTCTTCTCCGGCACGGCCGCGGAGATTACGCCGATACGGTCGGTGGACCGCATCACGGTGGGCAAGGGACGGCGCGGGCCGGTGGCGGAGCAACTGCAGAAGGAGTTCTTCGGCATCATACACGGGTCGAAGCCGGACCGCTTCGGGTGGCTTTCGCCGGTTCACGCCGGGCAGACGGCCATGGCGAAGTAGTTTTGCGCTAAGAAGCATCAAACATCAGATTTCGGCCGGGAGTTTTCGGCCAGGAGCGCCTTTTTCGCCCGATCGGCGAGGCATAAATCGCAAATGCAGCCGTTGTAATGGGAGGTGTGGGAGCCGTCGGGGGTTTCGGAGGGTTCGGAGGTGTTTTGGGCGGCGGCGGGGGTGGTTTCGGGGGCTGGTTCGGAATGGGTAAGTGGTTCGGTTTGTGTGGGTTCGGGGGGAATTGGGTTCGTTTGGGCTACTGGGGGTTCGGAGCCTTCAAGAGGGCTGCGGAGGGACTTAATTCGCTCGAAATCCTGGACGGCGCGGCGGTAGAGACGCTCGGCTTGGGCGTTGTAGCGCATGCACAGGTGGATGACGTTGCAGGCGCCGACGCTGCGGCGGAATCCTTCGGCCAGGAGGTAGTTTTTGACTTGCTGCTTGCCGGGTTCGCCGCCGCCGTACATTTCCGGGTCCATCTCCATTAGGGGACGTTCGCGGAGGTTGAGGACGTCGTTGAGACAGGTGGTGAGCGTCCCGGCTTCCAGGCGGGCGGCGCGATTCATCGATTGTTGGGTGACGGCAATGCGCTCGACGGCGAAGAGTTCCTGGGCGTTCGCGGGCTTATAGAGATCGATGACGCTTTCTCTGAGCTCGGCGATTTCATCGATGTCTTCGAGGCGGGGGATGGTGTAGGCGGCTGCGGCGAAGCCGTGTTTGCGCGCGTTCTGAGCGGAACGGGCTTTGCCATCGGGGGTGCGCGGGCCGGTGGAACCGGCGGCGTTGGCGCGATTGGCTGCGAATTGCTCTGGGGAAACGTAATGTTGTGAGTTTGTCATGGGATTCTCTGAATGACCTTCCGATTCCAGAATGGCATGGGGGTCGGTAGGGCCTGAGATGTGGGAAGGGGTAAGTTGTGGGAAGGAAAGGGAGTTACTTTTTTAAGAGTTCGAGTGACCGATGGACGCGAATCACGCGCCATCTGTGTGCTCGTCAATTCTCCGTCGGCTTCTTTTCGACGTGGTCGATCACGGCGAAGTCGACCATGACTTTCTTGCGCTGAAGCTTCAGGCCTAGCTGATCCTGAATTGCCGCAAACAGTGACGAGAGAGAATCCGGTTCGGGCGCGGACGGCGCGCCGCCCGCTGACGCCTCCGTCTGCAACGCGGGGCCGAATAACCACGACAGGGTCACATCGTAGTTGCCCGAGAGTCCAGTGGCGTCGCTTACAGGGCCCCTCGCCTGGCCCTCGAGCAGAGATACCAGTTGCCACATCGGGACATTCTGGCCGGCCATGCGCACGTGGCCATCACCCGTCATGATTAGCCCAAGGCCGGGGTGGGCGGGGAGCACCGGATATCCGTCGCGATCCCTGGCAGGTGGACCCGGTGGAGCCGGAGGGGGCGTGGCCTGCGCGCTGTCTGAAGGAGGCTGGGATTCCTTCATTTTCAAGCCGTTTTTGGCGACGGTCAGTTCGCACCCGTCGATTTCCTTCTTCTCAAAGTGCAAGGCGAGTTTCAACCGTTCTTTGAGCAGATTCTGCTGCATCTGCCGGAACTGCTCGGGGGTGGCTCCTGCGGGGACCTTGGCATCGATGTCGAACTCGTCGCCCTGAGGGCGAGACGGGATGGATACGATTAGGTCGCGAGGGAACTGGTACGACTTGAGGTTATAGGCCGAAAGAATCAGACTTCCCAGCCTCGCGCTACGGCAGGTCCAGCGGATGGGGTCGCCGCTTCCGGGGCCTCCTGAGCATCCGAAGATTCCGCCTCCGGCAGCCGCGCCCGGCGCAGGGATCTTGACCGAAGCCACTTCAAACGAAAGCGGCGCGTGGACTTTGGGCGGGGCCGCGTCCGCGCTCTGGGCAGGGCGCTGATTTGTCACGGCGGCGGGCGGTGCAGCGGATTGGGCGGCCTGGGCCGGCGGCGCCGATGGGACGGCGACTCCGGGGGGCGTTTGAGCACTGCTTCGCGGCGCATCGATCAGGCCGACTGCAATGGGAACCGCTATGGCCACGACAGCGGCGGCGGCCAGGAGTACCTTCTTTCCGTGGCTCAATTTGCGGGTGAGTCGATTCGTCATGATGCCCTCGATTCGTTTCTTCAGGTCTCCACCGGTGACGCCGGCGGCGCAGGGTACGGGGGAGGCCAGGTAGAACTCGACGACTTTCAGGATGCTTTCGGCGTAGATTTGGGGCTCGCCGCCCATCCGCACCACTTCCTCGTCGCATGCGCGCTCGCGTTCTTCTTCCAGGCGCGCGCCCAGCCACCAGACAAGGGGATGGAACCAAAAGATCGATTCGACCAGCAGGTGGAGGGTTGCGAGGAGGTTGTCGCGGCGGCGGATGTGGCAGAGTTCGTGGGCGAGGATGGCTTCGAGCTCGGCGTCTGCGAGTCGGTTTGCGATGCCGGCGGGGAGGAAGAGGATGGGGCGGAAGGTGCCGAATACGCCGGGCTCGAGTTGGGCGGTGGAGGAAACCACGGAAAGAACAGAAGAAGGCAGGCGAAAGCGCCTGCCCCACCAGGACCGGCGCGGGTCTTTCTGACTGGACTTCTTGTAGACGGAACGCAGGGCTTTCAGTTCGCGGCCTTGGGTCAGGGGGGTGGCGGAACGGACGGCGGTGGCGACGCGGCGCCAGCGGGTCCATGCGTAGAGGAGGACGGCGAGGACGCCGCAGAGCCAGAGGGACAGGAGCAGGGCCGGAAGAAGACTGGGCGCGGACGGGGCGGAGGGCAGCGACGGGAAGGATGGGTACGGTGTGTGCGTGAAGGGCTGGACGATTTGCTCTATGACGAACGGGAAAGGCTGGGCCGGCGTGGCGGGTATGAGCCAACGTCCCAGGGCGGCGCCGATGGCGGCCAGCGCGGCCCAGGGGAAGAGAAACTTGACGGACGCGGCCAGCCATAGCCAGTAGCGCGCGCGGGCGTGATTGGCTCTGAGGGCCAGGGCCAGCAGTACGGCGACCGCGGCGAAGGCCGTGGACTGCCAGAGGTGGTTGGCCGTCAGGCGTCCGAAAGAAGACGCGAATTCGGGTGTGAGCATCGAATCATCCGTCGGTGGCCTTCCTAATTTGGGGAAGGCTTCTCAGCGTTGTCGATTACCAGGGTCTCGACCGGCCCTCTGGAGCGTTCGAGCTTAAGCCCGACCGTCGAGAGCATATTCAGGAAGGAGACGTCATCGCCGCGGGCGCCTTCCTCATGTTCCACCGCTTCCCTGTAATCGAACTGCCCGCTCAACCCGGTTCGATCCAGAACCGCAGCGTGCAAATAAGAGTCGCCAGCAAACTTCGCCAACTGTGGCATCGAGGTGTTGAATATGACCCATCTGCTGGCCCATCCAATGCTGCTCGTTGCGCTCATGTCTATCGCCGGGTTCGGGCCCTTGCCCTCGCTCGGAACAAGCCTCAGCGTCTTTCCATTCCTTTCCAGAAGGTACACATCGCCCGTTTTCGTTTCGCGATGGTACTTCAGTTTAAATCGGTCGATTAGCAGCGCCTGCAACATCTCCCGCAAACGCTCGTCCTCAATGTCGAACAAGCCGTGCCTCAGGTCCTTGATGCTACGCTGCATCTCCTCCGAAGGCTTGGCCTCGATTGTGTAATAGTCTTTCAGAACCCAGGCACCCCCGCCGGATACTTGCCACCCCGACAAGTGAAAAGCCGTGCTAACCAGAGCCTTAAACCGAAAGGCGCTGATCTCGACCCGCCCTCCCGGATAGACCTCGATGCCCATATGCAACCTGCCGTCGGGGCCGGGAACGGAGAGCTTGATGCTCGCGACCTCGAATCTTGGCTGCTCCGCCGCGTGAATCACTCCCAACGCCAGCGGCAAGGTCACAGCCGCAAGCCCCGCCACTGCCAGCAGTGCCCTTTTTGCGCGTCCCATCTTTAGACCGAGTGGATTCGTCATGATGCCCTCGATTCGTTTCTTGAGGTCTCCGCCGGTGACGCCGGCGGCGCAGGGTACGGGGGAGGCCAGGTAGAACTCGACGACTTTCAGGATGCTTTCGGCGTAGATTTGGGGCTCGCCGCCCATCCGCACCACTTCCTCGTCGCATGCGCGCTCGCGTTCTTCTTCCAGGCGCGCGCCCAGCCACCAGACAAGGGGATGGAACCAAAAGATCGATTCGACCAGCAGGTGGAGGGTTGCGAGGAGGTTGTCGCGGCGGCGGATGTGGCAGAGTTCGTGGGCGAGGATGGCTTCGAGCTCGGCGTCTGCGAGTCGGTTTGCGATGCCGGCGGGGAGGAAGAGGATGGGGCGGAAGGTGCCGAATACGCCGGGCTCGAGTTGGGCGGTGGAGGAAACCACGGAAAGAACAGAAGAAGGCAGGCGAAAGCGCCTGCCCCACCAGGACCGGCGCGGGTCTTTCTGACTGGACTTCTTGTAGACGGAACGCAGGGCTTTCAGTTCGCGGCCTTGGGTCAGGGGGGTGGCGGAACGGACGGCGGTGGCGACGCGGCGCCAGCGGGTCCATGCGTAGAGGAGGACGGCGAGGACGCCGCAGAGCCAGAGGGACAGGAGCAGGGCCGGAAGAAGACTGGGCGCGGACGGGGCGGAGGGCAGCGACGGGAAGGATGGGTACGGTGTGTGCGTGAAGGGCTGGACGATTTGCTCTATGACGAACGGGAAAGGCTGGGCCGGCGTGGCGGGTATGAGCCAACGTCCCAGGGCGGCGCCGATGGCGGCCAGCGCGGCCCAGGGGAAGAGAAACTTGACGGACGCGGCCAGCCATAGCCAGTAGCGCGCGCGGGCGTGATTGGCTCTGAGGGCCAGGGCCAGCAGTACGGCGACCGCGGCGAAGGCCGTGGACTGCCAGAGGTGGTTGGCCGTCAGGCGTCCGAAAGAAGACGCGAATTCGGGTGTGAGCACGGCGTCATCCTTTACTTGCCAGCTTTCGGAGGGCCTTGCGGGCTTCCTCCACATCGTCCAGAGTGAGCTTGCCGGATTCGATGAGATGGGCCATCACGGGCTGAGGGCGGCCGCCGATGAGGCTCAGCAGGTCGTCAATCAAGCGGCTGTGGGCCGCCTCGCGGGAAAGGGCGGCTTCGAAGATATGGGCGTTGCTGATCTTGCGGGTGCGGCGGACGGCTTTCTTGCCTTCCATGCGATAGATGGTGGTTTGGACGGTGGTGTAGGCGGGACGGCCCTCGGCGGGGAAGAATTGCTGGACGTCGCGAATGCAGCATGGGCCAAGGGTCCAGAGAGCTTCCATGATTTGCAGTTCGAGTCTGGTGAGCTTGGGAAACGGCATGGCGGTTTTCCTATAGCTATGGAAAAGTTTACTACGTTCATGTGTTTTGTCAAGGGATTATTGAATACGGGCAGGCGAACGCACAGTTGTGACGAGGCGGCACAGATTTCTTACGGCTGGGCTGACAGGAGACGCCGGGTGGGGCCGGGACTTACAAAGCGAGTTAGTCGTGTGGTTACTTAGGTTCAGCAAAGGCGTTGTAACTTGCTGGGGCTGGCGGACGCCTCTGTGGTCGGAGACATGCAATGAAGTTACTAAGGAGTCCAATATGGAAACTCCATCCAAGCCGGACGATCACCTTTCCCACCTGCTCGTTTCCCAGCTCGAAGTTCCCTGGCATCGCAGTCTGATCCAGAGCGTCAAGGAGCTGATTCATCCACCCAAGCTGCCACCGTTGGAAGTGACATCGAAGCCCGTTCCGGTAAAGGACATTTGGGGGCTTTACGGCCGGCAGAAGAAGTCATTCCTGATGTCGACCGGACTGCAGGCGGCGATTGTCGCCATGCTCTTCACCCTCGGCGCCACGAAACCGGGCAGGGAGGCGGTTGTCAAGGCGGTGACGCTCTTCATGCCGGTGGACACGGCTCCGGAGAACACGCCGAAGAAGCCCGCGGTGGACGCCGGGGGTGGAGGAGGAGACCGGTCGCCGCTGCCGCCCAGCTTCGGCAAATTGCCCAAGGCGTCGATGAAGCAATTCGCGCCGCCCGAGGCGGTTTATAACAACCTGAATCCGAAACTGACTATGGAACCATCCATCATCGCTCCGCCGGACGTGGCGCTTCCGCAGGTCGCTTCGGACCGGTACGGCGATCCATTCAGCACGAGCGGAATTCTTTCGAACGGGCCTGGGTCGCATGGCGGCATCGGGAAGGGCGACGATGGCGGAGTAGGAGCGAATCACGGCCCGGGCGCGGGGCCCGGGGAGGACGGGTTCGGCGTGGGCAGTTCGCGGCCGGGCGCCAACGTGACGAGGCCCGAACTTGTGCGCAAGGTGGAGCCGGAGTATTCCGAAGATGCGCGCAAGGCTAAGTACATGGGGACGGTGGTACTGTACATCGAAGTGGATGTTACGGGTCATGCGACGAACATCCACGTGCAACGCAGCCTGGGAATGGGACTGGACGAGAAGGCGGTGGAAGCGGTCAAGAAGTGGCTGTTCGTGCCTGGAAAATTGAACGGCAAGGCGGTGGTGGTTCCCGCTACGGTGGAGGTTAATTTCAGACTGCTGTGAAAAGAATGCCCGCAGGAATGCGGCATCGCCGCCTGAAAGGCTGCGTTACGAACCGTGTTTGAGGGCGAAGGTGTAGCGCATCTGCACTTGCGCGCCGTTCGGGATTTTTTGGGGCGCCCAGAGTTCGACAGTGCCGAACTGCTTGGTTACGTGCGTCACGATGACGAAGGGTTTGTCCTGCCTGGGCTGGTTGGTAGCCTTGCTCATGGCATACCCCAGCCCGACTTTCCAGGTGCGGCCGATGTGGTATTCGAGTTTGGCGCGGTCGAGGACATGCTGGAACGTACCCGCGTTGTTCAAGGGGAGATAAGGGAAATATACGGCCTCGGCGTCGAAGTGCCCGGCGAAGCGGACCTGGACATAGGTCCATGGCTGGAGGTAGCGGGCGCTGTGGGCGTCGGGTCCGCTGGCCTGAGTGAAATACAACTCTTCGAGCCAGGTGAGTCTGCTGGTGTCATGAAGGGTCTTACCCACGGCGCAGAAGGTCTCGCGGTAGACTTTCGTTTCGGCGAAATCGATGTAGCCGCAATCCCAGGCGACCCAACTGCCGTAGGTGCGTAAGTACTCGACGAGGCGATAGCCTTGAACGCTGTTGGGGGTGTAGGACTGGCTGTTGCGGGCCATGAAGACATCGGTAACGGGAAGGTCCTGGGCTAAGACAGGGACGCATGCAATCACGGCGGCGATGAGGAACTTGCGCATCTAGGCCCACGTTTAAGACTTGGCGGTCCGGTTCAGACATCATAGAGTAGCAATATGGATGGGGGTTTGTCAGAGGAGGAGGGGAATGGGATGGGGACAGACGCGAGCGTACGGATGAAAATGCGTCCGTCCCCTTTTTGAAGGTTAGCCGGCGGCGGAACGACTGGCGGTGTAGGCTTCGACCATTTGGGCGGTATCGACGATGTCGAGGAATTTTACGACTTTTCCGGCGCGGAACTTGAAGATGTGAGCTACGGCGCAATCGATGCGCTTGCCGGTGGCGTTCACTCTGGCGGCAAAGCGGCCGGTGCTCATGACTGTGTCGCCCTGAGCGACGATGTCGTCAATGGTTAGTTTGTGCTCGGTTTGCGTAGTGGCCATCTCTTGAAAGAACTTGCGGACCTGATCGTGGCCTTTCCTGCGCCCGGCGAGAGGAATCGACGCGGGTCCCTCCATGGTCCACTCGATTTCGGGCGCAACGCGTTCCATGATGGCGGCGATATCGCCTTTGGCGAAAGCCGCGTACATTGACTGAACGATTTTGGCGTTGTCCTGGTCTTGCATGGTTTCCCTCCTGGGAGAGATTATACATTTCCGGGAGGAAGAAGGCAGGCCAGGAGGCCCGCCCCACCTACCAGGTTACGGGGGTTTGGTCTACTACTTCGATGCCGAAGGCTTCGAGGGCTACTACTTTGCGGGGGTGATTGGTGAGGAGACGGATGGTGTGGAGGCCGAGGTCGGCCAGGATCTGGGCGCCGATGCCGTGCTCGTGCTGGAGGAGGCGCTGGCCGGCTTCGCCCTGGTAATGCATGAAGTCGCGGCTGTGGGACGCCATGCGCGGCTCGCCGTGGGGGGCTTGCTCGACACGGAAGCCGGGGCCGGTTTCGTGGAGGTAGACCAGGACGCCAAGGCCTTCCTGGGCGATGGCGCGTAGGGAATGGCGGATGAGACGACCGCAATCGCAGGCGGTGGAACCGAAGACGTCGCCATAGACGCAGCGGGAGTGCATGCGGACGAGAACGCGCTCCTGGCCGCGCACTTCGCCGCGGACGAGGGCGACGTGGTACTCGGGGTCGAAATCGCTGGAGTAGGCGATGGCGCGAAACTCGCCGAATTCGGTTTCGATGGCGCCCTCGGCGACGCGGCGGACGACGGTTTCGTGCTTGATGCGGTGGCGGATCAACTCGGCCACCGAGACCATTTTCAGGTTGTGGCGCGCGCAGAAGGTTTCAAGCTCGGGCACGCGGGCCATGGCGCCATCGTCGTTCATGACCTCGCAGATGACGGCGGCGGGCGTCAAGCCGGCCATGCGGGCGAGGTCGACGGAGGCTTCGGTCTGGCCGGCGCGGACGAGGACGCCGCCGCGGCGGGCGCGCAAGGGGAAGATGTGGCCGGGACGGGCGAGGTCGGCCGGGCGGCATTGCGGATCGACCGCGGTGAGGATGGTGAGGGCGCGATCGGCGGCGGAGATGCCGGTGGTGACGCCGTGGCGGGCGTCGATGGACTCACAGAAAGCGGTGCCGAAATTGGAGGTATTCTGGGCGGTCATGAGCGGCAGGGCAAGATGGTCGCAACGCTCGGGGGTGAGGGCGAGGCAGATGAGACCACGGCCGTAGGTAGCCATGAAATTGACGATTTCGGGAGTGATCTTTTCGGCCGCCACGGTGAGGTCGCCTTCGTTTTCACGGTCCTCGTCGTCCACGACCACCAGAATGCGGCCAGCGCCGATTTCTTCCAGGGCTTCGGGGACGGAAATGAAGGGCATAACTCATTGTATCCGGGTAAGGAAATAAGATTTAATGGCCACAGGTGAACACAGATGAACACTGATAAGACTAGGGGCTAAGTTAAGATAGTTATTTAAGGAAATGCTGCGATCCAATCCAATTCTGGCGTCCCTGCCGAATCTCGATCTGGCGGCGGTGGTGGATATTCTGGTGGTGGCATTTCTGGTGTATGAGGCGCTGATGGTGGTCCGCGGGACGCGCGCGGGGCATATCCTTCTCGGAATTTTGTTCATGGTTCTGTTGTATGTGGCGGCGGTGTGGGCGGGACTGGAAGCGCTGCGGTCGGTGCTCTCGTTCATTGTTCCGTACCTGGGGCTGGCGATTATCGTTCTGTTTCAGTCGGAGATAAGGCGGACGCTGGCGCGACTGGGGCGCAAGCGGTGGTTCGGATTGGGAGCGGATTACCGGCCGCTGGCATCGGTAGATGAAATCACGATGGCGGTGGAGGAACTGGCGTCGCACCAGACGGGGGCGCTGATCGTATTGGAGCGCGATATCGGGCTGCGGACGTTCGTGGAGAGCGGGGTGCGGCTGGACGCGCGCATTTCACGGGACTTGCTGCTCTCGATCTTTCAGCCGGGCCTGCCACTGCACGACGGGGCGGTGATTGTGCAGAACGACCGCATTGCGGCGGCGGCGTGCTTCCTGCCGCTGACGACGAATCCGGCATTCCGGACTGAGCTGGGCACGCGGCATCGCGCGGCGGTGGGGATCACGGAAGAAACCGACTGCCTGGCGGTGGTGGTGTCCGAAGAGACGGGGCGCATCTCGCTAGCGGCGACCGGCGACCTGAAGCAGGGGCTTTCGATCGCGGAATTGGAACGGCAAATCAACCTGCATTTCGGAGTACGTAAGGCCGCGGGAACGCGCGCGGACGAGTTCCCGGCCGACTTGCGGCTTGAGGCGCCGGCGGATGCGGTCCACGTGGAAGGCGGCGCAGGCGAGGACGAACGGCGATGATGCGGGCGCTGAAGTGGATGGGCGGCCTGGTGGTGGGGAACTTCGGCTGGAAGGTGCTCTCACTGGCGATCGCGTTTACGATCTGGGCGTTGGTGGCGACCGAACCGGAGCTGAACACGGTGACGCCGGTGCAACTGGAATACCGGAACATCCCGGACGATTTGGAGATCAGCTCGGAACCGGTGAGTTCGGTCCGGCTGGAGTTGCGGGGGCCTTCGGGAGCGTTACGGGACATGGGGGTGAATGGCGTGGCGCGGCCGAGCATCGTGCTGGATATGAGCGGGGTGCAGGCGGGGCAGCGCACATTCCCGATTGGCGATGGGGCGGTGAAGCTGGCGCGGGGCGTGCATCTGGTGCGCGCGGTGCCTTCGGAGGTGCACTTCGAATTCGAACGCCGCGCCGTGCGCGACGTGCCGGTGGCGGTCCATTTCGAGGGGCAGGGGGCGAATGGGTACGTAGTGGCTCACTACCAGGTGACGCCGAAGATGGCGCAGATTGTTGGACCGGCGAGCCATGTGAGCCGGATCGCGGCTGCGACGACCGATCCGGTGGACGTGTCGACGGCGGTGGGACCGGCGGAGTTCCACGTGAACGCGTTCGTGAACGACGATTTCGTGCGCCTCCGAACTCCCCCGGTGGTGACGGTGACGGTCACGATGAAGAAAAAGTAAGTACCGCGGCCAGGACTATCGGAAGAGGAGCAACGAGTGGCAAAGCAGCTTTTCGGCACGGACGGAATCCGGGGGGTGGCGGGCGAGTATCCGCTGGACGCCGCGACGATTCACGCGTTCGGAGTGGCGTTGGGGGAGGACGCGGCGGGGGCGGCGGCCGACCCGGAGATACTGATTGGCGCGGACACGCGCGAATCGGGGCGGTGGATCGCGGAGATGACGGCGGGGGGATTGGTGCGCGGCGGCGCAAAGGTTCGCTACGCGGGCATCGTCACGACGCCGGGGGTGGCTTACCTGACGCGGACGGGGCCGTTTGTGGCGGGAGTGATGATTTCGGCGTCGCACAATCCGTTTCTGGATAACGGCATCAAGGTATTTGGGCATAGCGGCTTCAAGCTGCCGGATGCGGAAGAACATGCCATCGAGAACAGGACGCTGGACCTGCGCGGGGAAGGGACCGAGCCGCGCGCGGTGAGCCTGGCTGAAGACGAGAGCCTGGACGGCGCATACCTGGAGTTTCTGGCATCGACGACTTCGATCCGGTTCGACGGCATGAAGGTGGCGATGGATTGCGGCAATGGCGCGGCGTACCTGCTGGCGCCGGCCCTGTTCCGGCGGCTGGGCGCGGAAGTGACGGCGATTGGGGCCGAGCCGGACGGACGCAATATCAACCGGGGCTGTGGAGCGCTGCATGTGGAGGGTCTGCGCGAGACGGTGGTGCGCGAGGGCGCCGATTTTGGCGTGGCGTTCGACGGCGATGCAGACCGCGCCATTTTTGTTTCCCGCAGCGGGAAGGTGGTGGACGGCGACGGGGTGATGCTGGTGTGTGGGCGGGCGCTGAAGGCGGCGGGCAAGCTGTGCGAGAGCGTGGTGGTGTCGACCGTAATGTCGAATCTGGGGTTGGAGCAGGCGCTGGGGCGCGCAGGCATCAAGATGGTGCGGACGCCGGTGGGCGATAAATACGTGTTGGAAGAGATGGTGCGGATTGGGGCGACGCTGGGCGGAGAGCAGTCCGGACACGTGATTTTCCGCGAATACGCCACGACGGGCGACGGGATTCTGACGGCGCTGCGGCTGTTCGAGATCGCGCGGCAGGCCGGCGCGGGGCTGGACGAGCTGACGGAGGACCTGCGGGTTTTTCCGCAGAAGCTGGTGAACGTGCGGGTGCGGGAGCGGAAGGACCTGGCGGAGACGCCGTCGGTGGCCGCGGAGATACGGCGCGCGGAGGAAGCATTCGCGGGATCGGGCAGAGTGCTGGTACGGTTCTCAGGTACGGAGCCGCTGGCGCGGGTGATGGTGGAAGGGATGGACGCGGAGCAGGTGGAGCGGTTCAGCGAGAGCATTGCGGAGGCGATTCGGAAAGCGATGGGGTAGGGGGACATTCCACTGAGGGCAAGAGGCGCCGGTAGGCAACCGGCGCGCAGGATGGCATCCTGCCCCACAGAGGCAGCGAGAGGAAGGCACTACTTCAGTTTGTAGCGATAGCCGCGCCATTCGATGGTGTTTCCGAAGGTGGAGGAGACGAGGGCGACGAGCCAGATCCAGGTGACGAGGGGGACGAGGAGGACGTGCGCCCAGGCGTGGCGGCGAAACCAGGCGGCCTGGCCGGGCAGCGCGGCTTTGGCTTGGGCGGCGCGATTCCAACCCTTGAACATGCCGGGCGCAAGCTGGGCGAGGAGCGCGCAGGCGGCCAAGCGCGACCCGGCGATGGCGGCGGCGAGCGATGCGGCCATGCCGGCGCAATAGAGGATGTGGGCGGCCAGGGCGGCCAGCCAGAGGCGGCGGTCATGGACGCGGGTGAGGGTGGTCTGGCGGCGCATCCAGGAGAATAGAGGGCGCGCGGCGATGGTATCGAAACAGGGGGCCAGCGCGCCGGGGGCAAAGGCGATGCGCAGCCGGGAGGCGTGGACGGCGGCGCTCAGCGTGAAATCGTCACTGACGGCGTTCTTCCAGTGCTCCAAGACGTGGGCGGCGTAGAAGGTTTCCTTGAGGATAGCCATGGAACCGCCCCACGCGAAGGGGTTGTCGCCGGGGCCGAGGATGCCGAACACGACGGCGTCCCAAACGGAGCGCACGAGGCTCCAGAACGCGGCGGGCTCAGGCGCAAACCAGCGGTATCCGGTGGACGCTCCGACGCCGGGTCCGGCGAGGGGCGCCACGAGGGCGCGCAGCCAGCGCGGGGGGACGCACACGTCGGAATCGGCGAATGCGAAGATGCGGGTGCGATGGCGCGCGACGCGGACGGCGGCAGCGAGGTTGCGCACCTTTTCGCCGGTAGTTGGGTCGTCGTTGTGAGCGAGCACGACGCGGGCGCGGCGGGGCAGGACGCCGGGCGGGATATCGGAGGCGGAGCGCGCGACGATCAGCAGTTCATAATCGGGGTAATCGAGCGCGGCGAGCGCGGCCAGGTTCTCAAGCAAGCCGTGGTCCCGCCCTTTGACGGGAACGATGACGGTGGCGGGCGGAAGGTCCGTGGCGGCCTGGGAGAGGCGGCGCGCGACGTACGCGGCCCGCGACCGTTCGCCGCGCAGGGAGAGAAGCGCCAGCGCCAGCGCGGGACCGGCGAAGATCCAATACCAGAGCAACGCGGCGCACCGGCGGAACGGCTATTTCCGCGCCTTCCCTTTAGTTTTGGGCGCCGGCTTGGGCTTGGCTTGGGCCTTCGGCTTGGGCTTCGCCGCGGGCTTGGGATCGGGCTTGGCTTTGGCTTTGGGCGTTGGCGCGGCGGGCTCTTCGACGAAGGGAACGGCGACGGGGTCCGGCAGGGGTTCGACTGCCGGTTCCACGGGGGCAACAACGACGGGGGCAGCCTCGGGGTCAACCTTCTTGAGCACCTCGTTGAAAAGGGCCGCCTTGCGGAGATCGACCTTGGGCGGCGGGGCCTGCTCGTGGCGGAAGTCATGGTCGCTGTGGCAGGTACGGCAGCGCACTTTGGCGGGCTCGCTGTACATGACGGAAACCACAAGATGGTTGGTGAGGCGCTTGCAGCGTACGCAAAAATCGTCGATATCGTCGCCCAAGCGGTATTCGGGCATGGGGGCTCCTAAGTAACCGGCGCTTGTTGAGCAGCAGCTTCCGGTTCGTGGTGCTTCGGTTCAGGCAAGGCCCATTGGGCAGGCTCCAAACCGACATACTTGCAGAGGCGCAACTGGCTGTCTTCGGTCTCCAGCAGATCGCCGACGGCGAGCGGTTCGCCCGATTCCCTGAGCAGGCGCCAAGCGTCGTATTCGTTGCGCGCCTCAATCTGGCCGCGGCGCTCAAAATCCCTGGGCTTCACCGAAGCGCAGCCGGAGACGTGAGGGGCCCAGCGAAACTGCTGCCGTGGGGACTCCTTCATGCGGTGGATGAGAAAGAGCGGCATAGCTCTACATTGTAATCGAAGTACAGGCGCGATTCGCGTCGCGCTCGCCTTGTTCGATCCAACGCTCGATATTGGGGCGCGACCAGGATAGCGCGTCGTGGACGGAACCTAGGCGGGCGGAAGGCTCGATGCGGACGATTTCAAAATCGGCGGGGCAGGACTTGGCGAGGGGACGAGCCAGTGCGTGGAGCGCGGCGATGGCGCCGAGGCCGGCGGGGCGATGCGGCCCAGCGAGCGCGTGGACGGAGATGGCGCGGGTGGCGCCCATTTCGCGGGCCGCCCACAGTGGCAGCGCTCCGAGGAGACCGCCATCGACGAAGTATGCGCCTTCGATGCGGACGGGCGGGAAAACCAATGGAATGGAGCAGGTGGCGGCGAGGTGTTGCCAGGTGATGGCGGAATCGCGCACGAGGCGCTGGCGCATGCGGGGAACCTGGACCAGGGCCAGGCCGAAGGGGATGCGGGGGCGGAAGCGGGCGAACAACTCGCGGGCCTTTTCGTGGAGGAGAGCGGGGCGCTGGAAGATGACGGCAAGGGATGGGTCGAGCCAGAGGGCGGTCATCTCTTCGACGCCGCAGCCGGACGCGAGGACCCAGCCATTCCAGGCTCCGGCGGAGGCGCCGACGATGCAATCCGGTTGGAAAACGCGGCTGAGGGCCTTCCACACGCCCACTTCCCAGGCCCCGAACATGCCGCCCGCCGAGAGGACCAGCGCGGTGCTCACATGCCAATGGTAGTACGGCGCAGGGGCGGTGGAGGAGAAAAGCTGCTCAGAGCGGCGGCTGATACCAGTAATCAGCAATCACCCTGGTAAAGAGGGGGCCGCCGCTCGACACGAAGGCGGAGAGATTCAGACCCTCCGCGCCGGACCAGGCGATGCCCAGAGCGTAGAGTTTCCCACGTTGCAGCAAGAACACGAGATCAAAAGCGCTGAGGTCGAGCGCGCCGCCATCGTCCACGCGCCACAGAGACTCTCCCTGGCCTCGATACTCTGCATGGTAATCCGCGAAGACCAGCCGTTCGCGGTCAATCAAGACGACGCTGGCGAGGGCATCTTTGTCCTGGCGGACAAACTCGGCCAGCACGAGGCTGCGGTCTTCCGGCAGATGTGCAACCACCCGGCAGCCGGCGACCTGCCGGTTGCGCGAGGAGTCGAGCCGGCCCCGAAGGTTCGCGTCACATTCGCCGCGGCCAGCCGGCGCAGTGGCTGGGAGCACGATCGCTTCCGACAATAATGCGTCGCTGGGAAGAAAACAACTGGCGTCTTTGTCGATCCTGCCATCTGCTACCGCAAAGACATCTCCAGCCAGTTTGTCGAAGTTTCCGGACCACTCTCTTCCGTCGTTGCCTTCTTGCGCGGCTTGCCGGCGCTCGAACCGCACGGAAAAGCGCCGGCCGCCGGTGCAAAGCGCCGTCCGAAAGACCTCAGGCCGCGGCAGGCCAGAGACAGAGAGGAGGCGCGTGCCACTCGGATCGGCGAACGCAAAAGCGCCGTATTGGATGGTCGCTCGGGGCAAATCCTGAGATCGTAGTCGAACGGCGAGTGAGAGAAGAAGCCACGTGGCGGCAACGGCTGAAATCACCCGCAGTCTCATACCACGATGATATACACGATCCGGATTTTCTGCGCCGTGGCGGAAGGGGACGTTACGCCCGGTTCGCGCGATGCCACCTGCCGCCCGGACTCCATCCGAAGAAGGACGGCGAACACCGCCAAGGCGAGGGTAGGGAGGTAGAAGAGACCAACGCTCCACATTCGGATGACGATCATGGGGATTAGTGCGATCATGCAGGCGAAACGCACCCAGAAGCGGGGGACGGCTACGCCAATTGCGATGGCCAGTTGAGCTACCAGATAGCGCCAGGGAGACCAATGAGGGAGCATCCCGAGGTACAGGTATGCGCAGATGCCGGTGGCTGCCGCGGACGCCGCCGGCAGTAGGGAGACAATCCAAAAAACGCAAGACAGCTTGCGCCCGCTCAAGGGGCCTCCGCTTTACTATTCCGGATTCTATCAAATTCGCGAAAAGAGACTGCCGCGTGTCGCAGGCAGTTCCCGGGACCGAGGCGTCGAAAGCGCTTTACGGCCCGGTTGTGGAGGCCGGCGGATGGCGGTCACAGAGAAGTTAAAAGAATTTGCAGTTCTGTTTTCAACGAGTTGAGGGAGCGGGCTGGACCCTAGGTGAAAACGCGGATGCTAACTTGAAATCGGGATGAGGGTTGCGCGGCTTCGCGGATTTCGCGAGGCCGCTTTTTTTTGGAGTGAGGAAATCAGGGGAAAGAGGGGGGCGGAGGAGATGGCGGAGAACACTTCCCGAACTTGCGAAGGTTGCGAAATTTGGAAGGACGTGAAGCAGAGGATCAAAGTCGGCAGGCTGCTGGACAACGTGATCAAGGTGGTCGAAACGAAGTTTGCGGAAAAAGACTACAAGCCGACAATGGCGGAGTATTTGAAGCTGTTGCAGATGGAACAGGAAATCGAGCAGGAGACTCCGAAGGAGATCAAGGTGACATGGGTGGAGCCGGAGACGTTAACGAGTGTCGAAGAATAGAGATCGAGTACGATCCGCTGCCGTCACAGAGACTCTTTCACGAATCGGCGGCGCGCTTCAAAGGCTTCTCCGGGCCGATCGGGTCGGGGAAAAGCCACGCACTCTGCCAAGAGGCGATCCGGCTGAGTTACGTCAACGCGGGGCGACTGGGGCTGCTGGGGGCGCCGACTTACCCGATGCTGCGGGACGCGACGCAGGCGACGCTGATCGAGATTCTGGAAGCGAACAAGATCCGGTTCGAGCACAACAAGGCGGAGAACACGCTGACGATCAAGGACACGGGATCTAGGATTCTGTTTCGGCCGGTGGAAGAATTCGAGCGACTGAGGGGGACGAACCTGGCGTGGTTCGGCCTGGACGAACTGACTTACACGCAGGAAGCGGCGTGGCTACGGCTGGAAGGACGGTTGCGGGACCCGAAGGCGCGGCGGCTGTGCGGATTCGCGGTGTGGACGCCGAAGGGTTACGACTGGGTGTACCGGAAGTTCGTGACGGGCGGGCAGGCGGACTATCACACGATCCTTGCGAAGCCTTACGAAAACCGGCACGTGTTGAAACAGATTCCGGACTATTACGAACGGCTGAAGAAGAGCTACGACGGGAGGTTCTTTGAGCAGGAAGTGCTGGGTGAGTATCTGGCGATGGAAGGGGCGAGAGCTTATGCGTCTTTCGACCGGGAGATTCATGTGAAGGACCTGAAAGCGGACCTGTTCCGGCCGCTGCAGTGGGCGCTGGACTTCAACGTGGACCCGATGTCCTCGGTGATCGTGCAGACGACCGGCGACAAGACACACGTACTGGACGAAATTGTGATCCGGCACGGAACGACGTACCAGGCGTGCGAAGAGTTTTTGAGGCGCTACGGAGAACACCGGGGTGTCATCGAGATTCACGGAGACGCTTCGGGGTACGCGCAGCAGACCACGGGAGGCTCGGACTATGGGGTGATCCGCGAGTACTTCGAGGCCAAATCCAATTTGACGCTACACCACCTGGCGGCAAAGTGCAATCCGTCGGTCAGGGAGCGGGTGAACCTGGTGAACGCGAGGCTGCGGTCGGCGGCGGGCGAAATCAGGCTGTTAGTAGATGGCAAGTGCAAGGAACTGATTGCGGACTTCGAGCAGGTGTCATACAAGACAGACTCATGCATCATCGACAAAGACCGGGACCGGCTGCGGACGCACTTATCGGACGCGCTGGGGTATCTGGTATGGGACCAATACAACAGAAGGCAAAGCATCGGGGAGCGGACAGTCAGGCTGCTCAACTGAGAACCAAATGCAAAACATCAATCGCGAACATCCGGAATACATCGCGCGCAAGGCGATGTGGAAGCAGTACAGGGACCTTTACGCGGGCGGCGAACGGCTGCGCGCAAACGCGACGGATTACCTGGTGCGGCGGCACAAGGAGCCGGGCGAGATTTACCAGGAGCGGCTGAACCGGGTATTTTACGAGAACTACATCGGGTCGATCGTGGACTGGTACGCGGCGACGCTGATCCGGCGGGCGCCGGCGGTGGCGATTGAAGGAAACGACGCGGCGGCGAAGGACTACTTCAGCGTGCTGTCGGCGAATTGCGATTTGAAGGACACGAACCTAAGTGAGTTTTTCCGGCAGAGGTTCGTGCAGACGATGATCTACGGCTGCTCGTACACGGTGGTGGATTTTCCGCGGGCGAACGGGGCGGCGATGACGCGGGCGGAAGAGGACGCATCGGGGCGGTCGCGGGCGTACCTGGTGGACTACAGTCCGGAGGAGGTCATCAACTGGAACCACGACGAGACGGGAAGCCTGGAATGGGCGGTAATCCGGACGACGTGCCTGCAGCAATCGAAGGTGACGGACGCGCGATGGGGGAGGGAAACGCGGTGGATTTACTACGACCGCGAGAACTTCCAGATCTACCGGAAGGCGGGTGAGACAAGCGCGGTGGAGTTAGTGGACGAAGGGCAGCACGGGCTGGCGGCGTTGCGGCGCGTGCCCTTGTTCCGCATGCAGGTATCGGACGGGCTGTGGCTGACGAACAAGGCGGCGCTGCTGCAACTGGAGCATTTCAATAAATCGAACGCGCTGGCGTGGGCGCTGACGATGGGGCTGTTCGCGACTCCGGTGGTTTATTCGGAGCGGGAATGGAACCAGATTGTAGGGGAGTCGTACTACATCCAACTGGGGCCGCAGGACCGGTTCGGGTGGACGGAGCCGGAGGGGAAGGTTTATCAGATTGCGGCGGACAACCTGGTGCAGCTCAAGGACGAAATCTACCGGGTGTGTTACCTGATGAACCAAGCCGGGACGCCGAGCGGAGGGGACTTGCGGATCTCCGGCATCAGCAAGCAGAGGGACTTCAGCGTGACGCAGGAGGTGCTGCGGGCGTATGGAGACACGGTGAAGGAAAGCATGAAGCAGGTGCTGCGGGCGATTGCGGCGGCGCGGCAGGACGGAGTGTCGATTGACGTATCGGGCCTGGACGAATTCGATATCGACGATTACAGCGGGGAGTTGGACGACGCAAAGAAGCTGCTGGATATGGGGATCGGGTCGGAGACGTTGAAGAAGCAGGTGTTCAAGAATTTGGCGTTCAAGTACTTGTGCGACGCGCGGCAGGAAGTTAAGAACCAGGTGGCGGAAGAGATTGACGGGATGAAGTACGGGGAGTAGGGGCAGACCGGGGAGACAGTAAGAACCGCTCTCTTACGTTCGCGGCTCGGAACGGACGTTCGCGGCTCGGAACGGACGTTCGCGGCTCGGAACGGAGGTTCGCGGTTCGGATGGATCGCTATCCGGGAAAGGATTAGTTGAAGAAGGCAGGCCAGGAGGCCCGCCCCACTGACAGGAGGGTTATGGAAGGAATAGACGTGCAGGCTATCGTGCGGCAAGCAATTCAGGAATACGCCAGCAACGAGCAGGCCAAGAGCGAACCGGCCCACAAGGCGGAGCTGGAGGACGAGCGGAAGCGGCGGGAACAACTGGAGCGCAGGCTGAACGAACTGGTGGCGGAGAACAAGCACAGCCGGAAGCTGGCGGAGGAAGCGGAGCGCGGCTCGATGGTACGAGCGGAGCTGCACCGGCTGGGAGTAGCTAAGATCGACCTTGCGTTCAAGGCGGTCAAGGACGAAATCGAGCGGACGGAAGACGGGCGGCTGGTAGCTCGCGGGGAAAGCGGACAGATGAGTATGAAGGAATATCTGTCGGCCTTCGTCGCGGAGAACCCGGAGTTTCTACCGGCTCGGATCGCGGGGGGGACCGGAATGACGGCGACCCTGAAGGCGCCGGCAGAGGGGCGGGAGACGGTGTCTCTCGACCAAATCCGGCCAGGCATGAGCGCGGAAGAGATGCGGCGGGTACGAGAGGAAATCGTGCGCGTGGCGTCGCAGACCCTACGGGGGCTGTGAAAACGAAACAGTACGGGCCCGAAAGGCCCGGCAGAAAGAAAAGACAGGAGAACGAATGGCAGCAATTACCTCAACAAACGTCGCAAGCGCGATTGTGAAGCTGGTGGCGGCGGACGCTTTGCCGGTACTGGTGGGGAACCTCGTGATGGGGAACCTTGTGAATCGCGACTACGAGCCGGTGCTGGCGAATGCCGGTGACACGGTCAACATCCCGATACCGCCAACGATGGTGGCGAACAACATTCTGAACAACGGCGGGGCGGTACTGACGCAGAACCCGCCTCTGAACAACGCGGCGATCGTGCTGAATACGCACGCGGAAGCGACGTTCCAGATACCGGACGTAATCCGGGTGCTGGCAGTGCCGGACCTGCTGAAGCTGTACATGCAGCCATCGGTGGCGGCGATCGCGCAAAAGATCGAAACCGACCTGCTGAGCCTGTACGCGGGCTTCAACTCGAACCCGGTGGTGGGGACGGCGGGCACGGCGATCACGGAAGCGACCATCGACGCGGCGGAAACCACGCTGTTCCAAGCGATGGTGCCACCGAGCGAGAGGAAGTACATCGTAGTCAACGCCGCGACTTACTCGGCATGGCGGCAGATTCCGCTGTTCGAGGAGTTCCAGACGGCGGGGGCCGCGGGCTTGAACGCGCTGATCGACGGCACGGTTGGGAAGTACAAGGACTTCTACGTGTTCCGCTCGCAGTTTGTGCAACAGACGGGCACGCCGCCGGCGGTGGTGACGACCCACAACATGGCGTTCACGAAGGACGCGCTTGGCCTGGTGATCCGACGGCTGCCGCAGCCACTGCCGGGGACCGGCGCGATCGCGGAGTACGCGGAGCTGGGCAACTTCGGGATGCGCGTGGTGATGAGCTACCAGCCGGATACGCTGGCTCAGCAGTTCACGGTGGACGTGCTGTACGGGTGCGCGGTGTTGAGAAACACTTCGGGCGTGCAGGTGAATACGTAGGGGGCAGACCGGGGACAGACCGGGGCAGACCGGGGCAGACCGGGGCAGACCGGGGACAGACGGATCTGTCCACGCGGCGCAACAGCGGCGCCTTGGGACAGATTCGTCTGTCCCCTCGCGCAGCGGCGGCGCCTTGGGACAGATTCGTCTGTCCCCTCGACTAAAAAAGGAGAGAAAGAAGATGGATCTGACAAGTTATTACCAGAAGATACGAACGACGGAAGCGAACATCGCGGATCCTTATCCGGTGATCGTGAGTTTGGAGACGTCCGAGGGCGGCAAGGCGGGAGTGCTGACGGAGGTCACGCGCGACATCGCGGCGAAGATGATTGTGGAAGGGGAAGCCAGTCTGGCCACTAGCGCGGCCGCGACTGCATTCCGCGCGTCGGTGGCGGTGGCGAAACAGGCAGCCGATCAGGCAGCGGCGGCGGCGCGGGTGCAGTTCTCGGTGCTGACGACGGCCGAGCTCAACAAGTTGAAGGGGGTCGCGGACGCCCTGAAGGACTCGGCGTAAGGACATGGCTCTGTTCACGGACGGTCTCGTATCGAGCATGGACGATCTTTCGGCGCAGGATTCGCAACTGCTGGATGTAGCCAATGCCGAGAGTATCGACGTGACGCAAAAGCTGGCCCTGGCGCAGGAAGAAGTGGCGCTGGGGCTCGAAGTACTGCTGACGGGAACGAGTTATCCGGACCAGTTCGGGCTTTCGCCGCAGCCGAGCGTCAGCCGCGTGGTGGTGACGCCGGCGCTGCGGCTCTGGCATAGCTACCGCGCGCTGGAGATGGTGTACGCCGACGCATACAACAGCCAGTTGAACGACCGGTATGCGGGCAAGCGGGACCAATTCCATTCGATGGCGAGCTGGGCTTACGACAAGCTGGTTCAAATTGGGGCGGGAGTGGCGCTCGATCCGATCCCCAGAGCGGCGATGCCCACCGTGACGGCGGTAGTGGGCGCGCCGACCGCGCTACCGGACGCGACCTACTACGCGACGATGGCGTGGACCAACCAGGCCGGCGAGGAGGGGGCGAGCGCCTTGCCGGCTACTGTCTCGACGGTCGCCAGCACGCTGCTGGTACAACCGGTGGATCCACCGAATAACGCGAAGGGATGGAACGTGTATGTGGGCGGCGGCCCCGATTCGATGTTCCGGCAGAATGGGACGCCGATCGGAACCGCACAGACCTGGACCCAACCCGGGACGCTGGCGACGACCGGCCGGCGGGCGGGACAAGGGCAAGCTCCCAACTACATCAAGCCAGTTCCAAGAGTGCTGCGGAGGGGCTAATGACACAGAAGATAGGGAGCGCGATCAGCGACCGGATTATTCAACTGATCGTCGCGCCGGCGGGGGCCAATGCGACGCTGGCGGCGCTTTCGGCGGCGGACAGCGCGCCGGCGGCGCTGAACACGGCGCAGGTGCGCGCGCAAAACGTGGCGCCGGACCTGATGGAGCGCAGCGAAACGGTCACCTATCCGGCGGTCAACGTGTATTGCGAGAAGTTGGTGAACGCCTTGAAGGAGAAGTCCCGGAGCTTCTCCGGCTCGGCCCAGATGACGGTGGAGGTGCGGCACTCGCACGACCGGCTGGAGGGTCTGCAAGACGCCCTGGAACTCTATACGGACGCGGTGACGGAGACGTTGAGCGCGAGCCGGGGGGATTGGGGCAACGGGATGTTTTACGCAGGCGGATACGAGGTATCGTTCGCGGCGGTGAAACATGGCGGCAGGAATTTCATACAGACGGCGAAGATCGCCCTCGAGATAGGAGTGAGCACCAACTAACATGTCCTCGTACATTTCGTCTAACGCAAACCGATTCTACACGGCATTGGAGAGCGCCTACGGCAACGTATCGGCGGTCACCTCGGCGAACCGGATTCCCGCCTTGAAGCTGGCGGTGGAGCAGCAACTGGAAGTTACCACGCGGAAGGACAAGACCGGCAGCCGGACATTTCCGGGACTGCCGGCGGGCGGCAGGAGGCGGACCAGCTTCGAGCTTCGAACCTTTCTGACGAGCTGGCAGCAGGCGGCGGCCGGGCCTTCGGGCAACGCGCCCTCGCCCGATACGCTGCCGGGGCCGGCGTACGGACCGCTGTTCCAGGCGGCGCTGGGCGGCACGCCGCTGGAATTCGCGGGCGGAACGGCGGCTTCGAGCACGGCAGCCGGGAGCCTGGTGTTCCAGGCGGCGCACGGTCTGACGGCGGGGCAAGCGGTCAGTTGCGGCGGCGAGATCCGGTTCGTGACGGCGATTGCGAGTGCGACCGCGGTGCAATTGAACGCGCCGTTTACGGCTCTGCCGGGGGCGGGCACGGCGGTGGCGCCGACGGTGACTTACGTACCGGCGACGGAACTGCCGAGTGTGAGCGTCTACGACTACTGGTCGCCGGCGACGGCGGTGCAGAGACTGCTGTGCGGCGGGGCTATCGACCAGATGGACATCCTGTTGAACGGGGATTATCAGGAATTCCGCTTCAGCGGGATCGCGCAGGATTTACTGGACAGTGGCAGCTTCAGCAGCGGGGAAGGGACATTGACGAACTTCCCGGCGGAGCCGGCGCTGGGCGCGTTCGACTACTCGATTGTGCCCGGAAACATGGGCGAGGCGTGGCTGGGCGCGCCCTCGCAGTTCTTCACGATCACCGGCGGGACGGTAACGCTGAAGAACGGGTTGGCCGCGCGGGCCAAGGAATTCGGGACGAACCTGCCGCAGGCGATCATGCCCGGGGGGCGCACGGTGACGGCGGCTTTCGAACTCTACAGCATGGACGACAGCGCGACCATCGGGCTTTACCAGGCGGCGCGGCAGCAATCGCCCATCAGCGTGATGTTCCAGTTGGGGCAAGCGCAAGGGCTGATGATGGGGGTCAACATGAACAGCGTGATCCCGGAGGTTCCGGAATTCGAGGACGGGCAGAACCGGCTGCAGTGGAAGTTCCGGGGGGCGCGGGCGCAGGGGACGGTGGACAACGAGATCACGGTGGCGTTCGGGTAGGGCAAGCTTTGACGCGGAGAGTAAGCAGAGAAAGGCTTTGACGCGGAGACGCGGGGACGCGGAGAAAACCTCTATAAGAGGTTCGGGAATGCAGGGTGGATTTGTGGCGCTTCGCGTCCGCGTCTCCGCGTCAAGAGGGATGGGGCTATGACTTACGAGAGCGTGAGGATGGTGGAATCGGCGGTTGCGGCGGGGGTGCGGTACACGGTGGCGAAGATGTCGTTTGCGCGGCGGGTGGATCTGATGCGGCAGGTGCGCGAACTGATGCGGCGGATGGAGTTTCTGGAGGCGGGGGGCGGCGCGGGCGAAAAAATGGATGCGGCGCTGCTGCAGAAGGAGATCGACCGGCTTTACGTGACTTGGGGTTTACGGGAGGTTGTGGGTTTGGAGGTGGACGGAGCGGCAGCCACGCCGGAGTCGCTGGCGGGCGCCGGGCCGGAGGATCTGTTTCGAGAAGCGCTGGCCGCGGTTCGGGCGGAGACGGGGCTAGACGAGGCGGAACGAAAAAACTAATTGTCGCCTTCCACTTTCAGTTTTCCAACCAGGCCGGTTGGAAGTGCGACGCCTGCCGGAGATCCGGTCTGGAACAGAAGCGGCGATGCGGATGGATGGCGCACCCGGAGGGGACGGGCGCGCCGCTGGTGTGGGCGAGGAGGGGCGCCTCGCTCACATCCTGTCCAAAATCGTATGTCACGGGAGACAGCCTGACGCTGGTGGAGGAGTTTCTGGTGCGGCGGCGGGTCGGAGGGACGGGCTTCGCGGAGTTGAGCGCCCGGCAAGTGGAGGCGTTCGCGATCCTGGAAAACGAGCTTTCGACGGAAACAAGAAATGGCCAAGACCATACAAGAGAAGTTACTCGATAGTTTCATAGAGGCTGCGGGCGGCGAAGGGACCGATGCGTTGGCGGCGAAGGCCGGGACCGAAGAACTGGCGGCCTTGCTGGCGGAGACGGCATCGCAATCGAGCGGCGCAGGCGAGGCCGGAGCAGACATGGTGGCGCCATCGACGCTGCCGCGGCCGGCAAGGACCGAAGCCGAGGCTATGTCGAAGACAAGCAACAGCGGGGGCGGAGCGACGGCGGGTTCAGTGGCGAAGACCGTTCTGGAGAGCGGCCTCGGTCTGATTCCGTTGATTGGGGGGTTGATCGGGTTATTCAGCGGCGGGGGATCCGAGTCACCCGCGCCACTGACTAAGTACGTCATGCCGCCGTCACTCGATTTTCAGGCGGCCGATAGCGGCGGGACGTTGAGCAACGTCAGCTACGACCAAATGGGAACGGCAAGGGCGCTGGGCGGATCTTCGACGGGCGCGGGAGGGTCGGCCGGCAGCGTTTCGAGCGGGGCGGGAGCGGTGGCGGGGCCGGCGCAAACCACGGCGAACGGCCAGACACTCGATGCGCGATGGTTCATGGACCATAGCGCGGACATCGCAGCGGCGGTAAAGAACGCAATGCTCAATTCCAATTCAATCAACGATGTGGTCAACGACCTATAGCCATGGCGACCTTCCCCAAATTGAAAACCAATGCCGCGATGCAGTATCCGGCGATGCGGAAAGTGCGCTATCAGAACCAGGCGTTACGCTTCCTGGACGGCACGGAGCAACGCTACCAGGACTGCGCCGGCCCGCTGCACGGATGGGAGATCCCGCTTAGCCAACTGGACGAAGGCGAAATGGCGGCCATCGAGCAGTTCTTCGAGGACAACCAGGGAGCGTTTGGGAACTTCGCATTCACCGATCCCTGGGACGGTACGGTTTATCCAAGCTGCAGCCTGGAAACGGACACGCTGCCAACCACGGCCAGCGGAGAGATGAACGGCGCAACGGTATTGAGGGTGATGGAGAACCGAGGATCGTCATGCTGACGTATCCACAACTTGGAACGGGCGCGCTGAGCCAGTTTCCGATCCGGACCGAACGGCGCGCGCGCACGGCGATCAACGCCGCGTTGGACGGAAGCTCGATCAAGCTGGCGGACGCGGCGGGATCGACGACGGATTGGGCGTTGAGCTACACGGGTCTGTCGGACGCGGAGCTAACGGCGCTGGAGCAGTTCTTCGCGTCGGCGCAAGGGACGCTGAACGGGTTCACGTTCCTGGACCCGGGGGCGAATTTGCTGGCATGGAGCGAGGAGCCGGGGCAGGCGGCCTGGGCGCGCGATCCCCAGCTTTCGATCACCAGCGGGATTGCGGACCCGACCGGCGGAACGGGAGCGTGGAGTTTGACGAATGGAGGCGCGGCGCCGCAGACGATCTCGCAAACGCTCACGGCGCCGGGCGGATACAAATACTGCCTGAGCGTCTATCTGCGGGCAGCCGCGCCTACGACGGTCACGATGCTGTTGGGGAGCGGCCAAGCGAGCCAAGCAGTTCAAACGCAATGGAACAGGTTCGTCTCCGTTGGGAGCGGAGACGCGGCGGCGGCCGAGATTTGTTTCGGGCTACAAATTCCGGCCGCCGCTCAGGTGCAGGTATACGGGATGCAAGCGGAACCGCAGGCGGGGGCGTCCGTGTACCAGGCGAGCACCAGCGGCGGAGTCTATCAGAACGCGCGTCTGAGGGACGACCAACTGGCAGTCACGACCACGGGCGTAAACCGCCATTCGTGCACGGTGAACATTATCTATGTCAACCATCTATAGTCTGACGGAGCAGGCGATCACGGATGCGCCGCTTCTACTGTTCGATTGCACGCTGGCGAACGGGCATACGGAAAGCTGGTGCACGCACGGAATCACCGTGAATGGCAAGGCCTATGCGGCGCGGGTGCTCGAACACAGCGCTTTCGAAATGCAGCCGGCCTCGGCGCAAGGGGTGGACGGGCTATCGCAGATCTCGATTGTGCTAGCGAACGCGGATTCGTACTTTTCGGAGATGGAGCAATCCATCGGTTTTAAGGGCGCGCGGCTAACGGTGAGTTTTCTGATTTACAATCTGGCGACTCAGACGGCTGACAGCGCGACCGCGGCGCTGTTCCAGGGAATCTGCAATCCGCCGGACGAGATTCTGGAGGCGACGATCCGGCTGACGGCGATCAACCGGATGAGCTTGCAGAGGGTTCTGCTGCCGCAGGTGCGGATCGAGCGGACGTGCCCGTGGGATTTTCCGGCGACCGCGGAACAGCGCACGGAAGCGATCGACGGAGGAAGCAACGGGCAATACTCTTCGTACTACCGCTGCGGGTACTCGGCGGACATTGCGGGCGGCGCGGGGAACCTGGACGGCGGCGTTGCGTACACAAGCTGCGGATACACGCGGAGCGACTGCCAGGCGCGAGGGATGTGGGGAAATTTCGGGGGCCTGGAGTTCGTGCCGGCGTCGATCCTGGTGCGGCCCTCCGGGGGGAACGTGCAGGCCTCGGCGATCAGCCTGAACACGGCGTTGTACAACGATTTCGTGCCGATGGTGTACGGGACGGCGTGGTACGCGCCCCCCATCGTTTTTGCGCGCAACGACGGCAATCTGACGAGGATGCAAGTCCTGTTGGGGATCGGCGAGATGCAGGCGCCGCTGATCGTCCTGGTTAACGAGGTGCAGATTCCGCTGGGCATCCCCGGCGCCAACATGACGGCTACGGGGTGGTACAACGTGCAGAGCCTGGGGCAACGCACGGGGCAGTTCGACGCGAACTTTCCGGGCGGCGATCCGTACGGAAGCATGGCGTACCTTTCGGTGGTGGTTCCAAACCAGATCAACAACGGGACGACGCTGCCCAGAATCAAGGTGCTGGCGCAGGGACTGACAATTGCGATTTACGACGCGAATGGCGTGCAGACGGGCGCGCAATTCAGCAACAATCCGGCGTGGATTCTGCTGGACATCTTGCGGCGGCTCGGCTGGAGCGCGGCGGAGATTGACATTGCGAGCTTCGCGGCGGCGGCGGCGGACTGCGACCAGCAGATCGATGCGGTGGACATCTACGGCAATGCGATATCGCTCGCCAAGTTCCAGTGCAACATGGCGCTGAAGACGAGAAAGAGCGCGGGCGACGTGGCGCGCGGAGTGCGGATTACGGCGCGGCTACTACTGACTTACAGCAGCGCGGGGTTGCTGCAGCTTCGCGTGGAGGACACCATCGCGAACGAGCAGCCCACGCAGCCGGCGTGGTCGAACAGTACGGAGCCGCTCAACGGCGGATGGCCGAATTACGAGTTTGGAGACGGCAGCACGGGCGTTACCGGAATCCTGCGGCTGCCGAGCGGCGCACCGAGCGTGCGGGTATATTCGCGCAGCATGGCGGACACTCCGAACAGTCTCAGCGTGGAGTTCCAGGACTCGCTGAACGATTACCAGCAAGATAGCTACACGGTAGCCGATGCGGACGATGTAACGCTTTGCGGGCAAGAGATTACGGCGAGCCTGAACGCGATAGGGCTTCCGAACAACGACCAGGCAGGGCGTATCCTGCAACTGAACCTGAACAAATCGGTGCTGGGCAACACGTACATCGAATTCCAAACGAGCGTGAAATCGTTCGGAGTGCGGCCGGGCGACATTATCACGGTCACGTACCTCAAAGAAGGATTCACCCGGCAGCCGTTCCGTATTTTGAAAATCGCTCCGGGGATCAACCATCGCGTAACGACGATCACGGCGCAGATTCACGACGACGCCTGGTACGCAGACAGCAACGGGCAGCCCACTTCGGCAACGGGAGGGCGGCGGCAGAGCGACGCGGGCATGGGTGTGCCGCGGCCGCTGATCGGCAGCGTGGTGGATGCGAATGGGAATCTTGAGTTCGGGGTGACCGAGACCGACGCGGTCACCAGCGACGGCTCGGTCCAGGTGACCGTCACGGTGAGCTACGTTCCACCAGCCACGAGCGCGGAGGCAGGTCCGGGCATCCCCTTTGTGAGCTTGTCGGCGGCTGTGGCGCCGGGTGGAACGCTGGCGAGCGGCCAGGTTCTGTACTACGCGGTTTCGGCGCTCGATTCGGCGGGGAATGAAAGCGCGCTATCGTTCCTGGTGACGGCGGGGATCGCCAGCAGTGGAAGCGCCGTTACGCTGACGGGGCTGAGCTTCGATCTCAATACGGCGGCTTTCAACGTCTATCGCGGCGCGTCTCCGTCGGCATTGTACCGGATTGCGAGCAGTCAGGCGATGGCGGGGCAGTTTACCGACCCGGGGCTTCCGCCGCTGAACATCGCGCCGCCGGACCCCAATTTCGATCACGCGAATTTCTACTGGCGCATGGAAGCGCTGCCGGAGATCGCGGCGACCCTGTACTCCGCCAACACGGTGGGCAACGGAACGCTCAACATGACGGTCAATGCGTATCGCGGCATGACGGCGCGGATCACGCGGGGGACCGGGGCGGGACAGGAAGCGACGATCGGATCGAACACAGCGACCACATTAACGGTATCGCCGGCGTGGGTGGTGGAGCCGGATGCCACCAGCTACTTCGTGGCGGCGGTGAGCGGATGGAATCCCGGCGCGACGACCACCAGCGCGACGGCGCAGTTCGCGATTCCGAACTGGTTGGGCGAGGTGGCGCAGATTACGGGGCGCGCCGCGAACGTGAACAACGTGGAATGCGACCCGGGTATTTCGACGGTCACGCGCTGGCAGATTGGCGGGCTTGGGGACGCCGCCATTCCGCCGCAGCCGCTCTTCGGGCTGGGGAACGGCGCGCAGGGCGGAACCGTGGCGTTGAGCGGCGTGGCATTCCCCAACCTGACGAACACGCGCACGATATCCTCAGCCACGCTGACGCTGTACTACTGGAACGAACTGGTGGGCACGCCGGGAATCACGTTGGCGAACGCGGTGGGAGTGGCGGACACCACGATCAACCTCAGCCTGCCGGGGCCGGGGCAGAAGGGCAGCTATTTGCAGATCGACCAGGAAGTCATGTGCGTGACAGCCGCGCTCAACGGCGGCGCCACTTATCAGGTGACGCGAGGATGCGATGGAAGCCCGGCAACCGCGCACACGGCGGGGCCGGAGCCGGTTTACCATTTGGCAAGCACGAGCGCGATCGCGGCGTTTCCACCCGAGTTTTTCGGAAGTCCTTACAGTGGGAGTTGGAGCTTCCCGGTAATCCTGCCGGATGTACGCGTGGCAAGCGCCGAGCTAGTCGTGACCAACAATAAGGGAAGCAGCCCAATGGGCAGCATTGCCCTGACCCACACCACCGATTTGGGACTGCGCACAACCTCCGGCGGACAGTACACGATTCAGGTGGATGGCTTTCTGGCTGTGGACCAATACGCGGCTCCAGCCCTGGTGATGGATGCCTCGCACGCGGTTCGCGAGATTTATGCGGTGCTGGGTACTGCGGCCGATGCGCCGATACAACTTCAGTTGAACGTCAACGGGAACCTATACTGTCCGCTGACTTTCGGGACCTCGACTTTGGTGTCCAATAGCGTGGCGGGCAATACCCTGGCGCCGCTGGCAGCCGGGTCGCAAGTTAGTCTAGCGATACTCTCGGTGGGGCAAACGTATCCGGGGGCCGATCTGACCGTACTAATCCGGATGTGAGACCAACATGGCGGAACAACTCACCAAGCTGCAACCCAACCGGGACCTGCAGTGCTACTTCTATCAACCGAGCGCGGCCGCGGCCTTGAGCGCGACCAGCGCGACCGGGTTCACGGTATCGGGGTCGTTTCGCCAGCAATTCGATTGGGCGGTGGTGGAGTGGCGCCGCGACAACGTTTTCGAACACCCGGCGCTGCGCTGCCTGCCGGACGGCGACCTGAGCGGCCTGCAGCTCTCCTACGATGAGGCGCGTCAGAATTGCATGGCGATGGACTGCACGCTGTGGCCGACGGTAGACTGGCCGTACCTGCGGATCTGGGCGACGGGATCGGACGGCGTCGAGCTGGAGTACAAGGTGCCGCTGGCTGCGAACGCGACGCCCGCGACGGGGAGCGCGGCGCCGACGCCGGCGCAGGCGATTTTCGAACTCACGGGGGCGGTAACGGCCAACGATTACGTGGAGCTGGCCTGGGCGGCGGCGGACGGCGTGGATCCATCGAGCCAGCACGCGACCCACATGATGTACTACAACGACACGCTGGAGGGCGTGGCCACACTGCTGGCGAACGCGATCGCCGCGAACACCGCCGCAACCGGCATGACGGCCACGGCATCGGGCGCGCAGATTACGCTGCAGTACAAGGCCGCAGCCGGCGCCAACGGAAACCGTGTGGGGGTTTACGGCAACGCGAGCGGCGCGCAGACCGAAATCTGGCAGCCGGTCTCGCAGACGATGAGCGGGGGAACGTCGACGGCGCTGTGGCATGTTGCTCTTAATTTCGGCAATCTGCAGGGATACGTGGAGCCGGCTTTCACGACGCTGGTCCAGGTGCCGACGAATTCGGTACGGATGATGAGGTGGACTTGGGCCCCCAATCAACTGCCGGGCAACTTCGCGCGAACGGAATTCCAGGTGACGGTCTCAAACTGGACGGTGGCCGGAGCGAATCTTACGTATCAGGTGGCGGGCCCTGGAAGCTGGCGCGCTGAAGACTCTTCGAACCTGGTGGTCTATTCGGGCGCGTGGGACGAGGCGGTGACGGGCAACTACTCGGGCGGGTCGATTCGATCCACGCAGACGCCAGGATCGTCCGTGTCGTGCACCTACACGGCGGCGGGAGGCCACACGCTGTTCCTGGGAACGCGCATGTTCAACAACGGCGGCGGGGCCGGCGCGCCGATTTCCATTACCATTGACGGCGCGACCAGCGCGGCGAATCTGGCGTTCGACGACGTGGAGGACTTGCTGGTCCGGATCAAGGTGGCCGATCTCAACGCGGGTCAGCATACCGTGACGGCCGCGCAGACCGGAATCGGCGTCTTTTATTTCGACTTTTTCGAGATCGCCTACCCGACGGCGAACCTGCCGACCATCGCCAGCACCCCGCGCACGACGCTGGCGACGGACTGGGACACGTATCACTCGATTTGCCTTGCACCGGAGCGCACCGCCTGGCTGATCGACAAGCTCGGCTTCCAAGGGCGGGCGAACCATTATGCCGGCGCGATGTGGTTTTACGAACTGGCGTGTCCCGGCCAGCAGTACGCTACGGCTACCGTGACGCTCGCGGGTACGCCGGATTTCGGCCTGTACACCGGGGTCAACGTCGGTGGAGCGCTGTTTCAACACATGAGCTTGATGGCGGACACGGCGGCGAGCGTGGCCAACGCGCTGGCGCTCGCGGTTAACGCCGGCGCCACCGCGGTGCAGGCGAGCGCGGCGGGGGCGGTGTTGACCATCCGATCGCGCACCATGGGGACGGCTGGAAACGGGATGACCGTCGTCCCGGATACGGGCGGCAGCCAGCACCTGACGGCAGTGGCGAGCGGGCCGCTGGCCGGGGGCGTAGACGGGGACCTCTCGACGATGGCGTGGGCGGCGGGGTGGCGCACCGACCTGACGGCGACGCCGCGCATCAACCGGGCGGCGCGTGACTGGCACTCGAGCTACTTCGCGGCGCTGAAGGGGTACGGAATCGACGTGGCGGCGGCGTTTTCCATGGAGCTTCAGGATGGCGACCCGCAACCAGCGACGGGGATCGCACAATGCTACCCGGACGGCACGGCGGCGCTGCTCAATACGCCATCGCTTCAGACCAATTTCTCGCCGGCCAGCACGGCGTTCTGGCAACAGGTCTACCTGGATATGGCAAACCTCATGAGCGCCGCGGG
The DNA here is from genome assembly GCA_964457555.1 of uncultured Solibacteraceae bacterium. Classification (GTDB taxonomy): domain Bacteria; phylum Acidobacteriota; class Terriglobia; order Bryobacterales; family Bryobacteraceae; genus BOG-224. Next base: position 56,879 of record CAYWHA010000015.1, on the reverse strand, counting down.
TCTGGTTCCGTACCTGCAATTCGGGGAAGTCCAGTGGTGGTACAACGCATCGGCGGCGGGCATGCCATTCTACGACGCGTATACCAAGAGCGCGTTTCAGACGGCATACGGACGGCCGATGGGGATCGTTCCGAGCCAAAACGCGCCGCCCACGGACTTCCCGGATGAATGCGCGTTCCTGCCCACGCTGATCGGCGCATTCACCAATGCGATCATGGCTTTCGTGCAGGCCGTATACCCCAACGCGCGCTTCGAATCGCTGTACCCGGTGGATACGAACGACACGCCATTGAATAAGCTGGTCAACTATCCGACCGCGGCTTGGACCGCCGCGGCGCTGACCTGCCTGAAAACCGAAAACTTCACTTTCACGGGCGACCGCGATTTGGACGAGGTGCGTGGCTCGATTGCATTGCCGGGGCAGTTTGGGTTCCCGCCGGCGCAGAGCAGCCACCTGGTGGGAATCAGCGATTACACGACGCCTTGGTTGAAAGAGAGAGGCTTGGCGCTGGCGAGCGGGGTGGAGTCGGTGGTGTTGTTTGCGCTCGACCAGTTCTGTTTAATTGGATACCCGGCGCCGTTGAACAGGAGCTCGCGGAGGTCAGGGAAGATGGGGTAACGTGGCCAATACTTCGCCGGTGGCTTGCTCCACGCCGGCGTGCAGGCTTGCGCCGTGGGCGTCCATGGTGACGATAGCGGCGAAGCCCTTTACCCGCAAATGCCACATGGCTTCGGGGACGCCGAACTCCAGCAGATACACGCCCTTCACCTCTTCTACCGTGCGCGCATAATACTGCGCGGCTCCACCGATGGCGTTGAGGTAAACCGCTCCGCATTCCTGGAGCGCCGCCAACGTCTTTCGGCCCATGCCGCCTTTGCCGATCACCGCGCGAACGCCGTAACGCCGGAGTACCTCGGCCTGGTAAGGCTCCTCGCGGATGCTGGTGGTGGGTCCGGCGGCCTTCACGGTCCACCGGCCGCCTTCCTTCAGCATCACCGGGCCGCAGTGGTATAGGACGGCCCCGTTCAGGTCCACCGGGGGCGGGTTCTTCATGAGGTACGAATGCAGGCTGTCGCGTCCGGTGAACATATCGCCGGAAATGAGAACCACGTCGCCGACTTTCAGAGCGCGAACCTGAGCCTCGGTAAGGGGCGACTCGAGAACCACTTCGCGGCCGGTCAGCGGAAAGCCTTCGCCGCGAGCCATGCGCTGCACGGGGCGGGCCGGGTCGCGGTACAGCCACCGGGCGATGGCGCCGGTAGCGGCGTCCAGGCGTACGCCCAGGCGACGGAACGCCCAGCAGTCGTATGCCACCGAAACAAAGAAACTGGCAGGCAGCCGGTTAGCCGCCACGATCTTGCAGCCGATCAGCGAAGCCTTTCCGCCGAAGCCCATCGCTCCCACGCCCAGCTTGTTAGCCTCCTGCATGATTTCGGATTCCAGCTTCGCGAGGGTGGGGTCGGGGTTCACGTCGTCAAGCGTGCGGAATAACTGTCCCTTGGCCAGATCGTAGCCGTGCGCGCGGTCGCTGCCGATGCAGACGCCCAGCGCTCCCGGCGCGCACCCTTGCCCCTGCGCCTGCCAGACGGCGTGCAGCAGGCATTTGCGCACGCCTTCCAGATTGCGGTCCGCGCGGCCCAGGCGGTCGATCTCGCACGGAAGGGAATATTGGATGTTCTTGTTCTCGCAGCCGCCGCCCTTGAGGATCAGCTTGACTTCGATATCCTCCTGTTCCCACTGCTCGAAATGAATGACCGGGGTTTCGGGGCCGAGATTATTTCCGCTGTTCTTGCCGGTGATGGAATCCACCGAATTCGGCCGCAGCTTGCCGCGCCGCGTGGCCTCCGCCACCGCCTCTTCGATCGCTTTGCGGATCGCAATCTGATTCACGCCCACGGGCGTGTGGACCACAAACGTCGGCATGCCGGTGTCCTGGCAGATAGCGCCTTCGTCCTCCTTCGCCATATCGACGTTTTGGAGGATGATGTCGAGCGCCTGCGCGGACTGCGTCTTCGGCGTTTCGATTTCGGCGGCCATCGACATAGCGGCGCGTACGTCGGGTGGCAAATTGGTGGACGTTTGAACGATCAATTCCAGAAGGCTGGCAGCAAGGAGTTCCATAATCGGCTCGACCGGTCCCATTCTATCAGGACGCCGGGGCTTACCGTCGCGCGCCGTAGAGGCCGCGGTCGAGTATGTAATCGAGAACCGGATGCGGGACTCCCGGGGGCAGGCGGCCCTCCGCCAAGGCCGCGCGAATCTCGGAGGACGAGATGCGCAGCTCGAGCGTATCGAGACGCTCCAAGCGAACGCCGGGCGGAACTTCGTAGAGGTGGCCGGGGCGGCCGATCACCAGGAACTCGACGGCGCGCGCCACATCCTGCCAGCGGCGCCAGGTTCGGATTTCGGCGAATGCGTCGGAGCCGATAATGAAGAACAGTTCGCCATCCGCGGCCATCTCCGCCCGCACCTTCTCGATGGTGTCTATGGAGTAACTGCGCCGCGTGTTTTCTTCCAGGCGCGAAACCTCGAAGCGCCTTTCGTCCGCGCACGCCAGTTGCGCCATGCGCACACGATCGTCGTAAAGGGCGTGCGTCGCGAGGGCCTTGTGGGGCGGATGCGCGGCAGGCACGAAGAGGACCCGGTCCAGGCTGAACCTGTCGGCGGCGGCGCGGGCAATCGCCAAATGCGCGTCGTGGACCGGGTCGAAAGTGCCGCCGAATAGGGCCAGTCTCATGGGCGCGCGAGCGGCCGCACTCTACCGCTCGATCTTGACGGAATTGACGCGCACTTCCTTCTTCGGCCGATCCTGCGAGCCGCGCGGCACTTCCGATATCCTGAGCACCACATCGTAGCCTTCGGTCACTTCGCCGAACACGGTGTGATGATTATCGAGCCACGGGGTGGCGGCCACGGTGACGAAGAACTGGCTGCCGTTGGTGTTCGGCCCGGCGTTGGCCATAGAGAGGATGCCGGGTTTGGTGTGCTTCAGGTCCTTGTGAAACTCGTCGGCAAACTGATAGCCGGGACCGCCGCGCCCGGTTCCCTCCGGGTCTCCGCCTTGAATCATGAAATTGGGGATGACGCGGTGAAACACAGTGCCGTCGTAGAACGGCTTGCCGGTTTTGGTTCCCTCGGCGAGACCGATGAAATTCTCCACCGTGCGCGGCGCATGCTCGGCGAAGAGCTTGATCTTAAAGGTCCCTTCCGACGTATCGAATCGTGCGTAGATCTCGTTGGGCATCACTGCGATTGTAGCAACTCAACGACGCCATGCTAAAATCGCAGACTGAGAATGCGTCCGGCAGAATCGATCCCGTTGACTCTGGAGGAGCACCGGGAATTGGGCGCCGAGTTGCGCAGATCCCGAGCCCGGATACAAGAGCTTTGCGCCCTTGTTTCCGAAGTCTATGGGCCCAATAACCAGGCGGCGTTCAGCTTCTCGAAGGCATCCGAGGCTTTGGAACGTTTGTGCGCGGACATGCAGGCGCAGGCGGCGCTAGACTGGCCGGGTCATCGGACGGACGGCTTCTATTTGTAAGCGCGTAACCGCCTACCAGCCGACCGGCTTGTCCCGATTCTGTGCGTCGAGCCACCTCTCAAGCGGCGCGAAGTAATCGCGAATCGCCGAGGCATCCATCTCCCGCGTGCCCGCGATTTTTTCGAGCGCCTCCTGCCAGGGGCGGCTTTCGCCCATTTCCAGCATGGAGCTCAGACGGGCGCCTGCCGCCTTGTTGTCGTAAATGGAGCAGCGGTTCAGCGGGTCCTTGCATCCGGCCGCCTGGGACAGCGCGCGATGGAACTGGAACTGAAGGATATCGGCCAGAAAATAGCGCGCATAGGGCACGTTGGCGGCCACGTGATACTTGGCGCCGGGATCGAAATCGGCCTCGCTGCGCCCCACCGGCGGCGCGACGCCCTGATACTTCTCGCGAAGCTGCCACCATGTTTCGTTGTACTTCTCGGGAGGAATTTCGCCTGAGAACACCTTCCAGCGCCACTGGTCGATCACCAGCCCGAACGGCAGAAAGGCGATCTTCTGCAGGGCCTTGTGCAGCAGCAGGCCGATGTCCTTGGAAGTGTCCGGCGCGCGGTCGAGCAAGCCGATCTTGACCAGGTATTCGGGCGTGATGGAAAGGGCGATGGTGTCGCCCACGGCTTCGTGGAATCCGTCGTTGGCGCTGTCGCGGAACGAAGGGGCCAGCTTGTTGTAGGCGCGTTGGTAGAAGTTATGGCCCAACTCATGGTGAATCGTGAGGAAGTCCTCGCCCGTGACCTGAATGCACACCTTCAGACGAAGATCGTCGAGAGCATCCACATCCCAGGCGCTGGCGTGGCACACCACGTCGCGGTCGCGGGGCCGCAGAAACAGCGAGCGCTCCCAAAAAGTCTGCGGCAGCGGTGCGAATCCCAACGAGACGAAGAAGCTTTCGCCGTACTTCACCATCTGCCGCCAATCGGCGTTGCGCTTCTTGAGAAGTTCGGTCAGGTCGTAGCCGGGATCTGCGTCGGCCGGCGCAACCAGGGGATAGATGTTGTCCCACTCCTGCGCCCACATATCGCCCAGCAGGTCGGCAGGGATGGGACCGCTGGCCGGAACCACGTCGCCGTACTTCTCGCGCAGCCTGGCGCGGACATACGCGTGCAACGAAACGTAGAGCGGCCGCACCTGCTCCCAGAGCCGGTCCAGTTCCTTGGCGAAGGCGTCCGGCGGCATGTCGTACTTCGAGCGCCACATGGCGCCGTTGTCCGCAAAGCCGAGTTGGCGCGCGCCCTTATTCGCCAGTTCGACATAGCGCACGAAATCCTGGCGCATGGGCCGCGCGATTGCGTGCCAGCCGGTCCAGGCATCGAGAAGCTGTTTGGGATCGCGGCTCTCGGCGATAATCTTGCTCAGATCGTCGAGATTCTTGCAGCTTTCCGGCCCGCTGGGGCAGTACTTGCCCTTGCCATATGCGCCCTCCATGCCCGCGGCGATACGGGTGAGTTCCTCGCTCTCCTTGGGATCGGAGGGCGTGGCGAGGGTCAGGGAGAGCTTCAGCAGCGCGATCTTGCGGGCAGTCTCCGGGTCGAGCTTGAGGCCGGCGAACTGCGTCGATTTCTTGGCGTAATCCACGGTGGCATCGATGGCCCGCTGATCCAGTTTGGCGGCCACGGCCTCCGTATCGTCCGTGATATAGGTGGACTTGATCCAGTCGGCATGGTTCGCATCCACGCTCAGGACGAGCAACTTCTGCTCCGCGTCGTCGATAAACTTGCGGGCCTGCTGCGGCGTCGGCGGACTGGCCCCCAGGGCCAGGGCGGCGGAAAAGAGCCCGAGACAGGCAAGCAGGCGGATCTTCATGCTTACAACATACCAAAGCGTTTGCCGGAATTTGGAGCAGCCGTCTTCGCCGTGTTAGGATCTAGATATCTGCGTGACATTGCGGGGACGTAGTTCAGTTGGTTAGAACGCCGGCCTGTCACGTCGGAGGTCGCGGGTTCGAGCCCCGTCGTCCCCGCCATTTATTTTCAAGGACTTGCGTCAAATTGTCTTCGCCTAATTATCGCCCCAAAAGCAGCTCTGTGCAGTAGGCGTGCAATGATACGGCTAACCCCAATTAAATTCATTCACTTATTGCCCTTATAGGTGTGCGTGAGCGCCGCTAACTGATCTTCACGTAGCTTGATTAGTGCCGACAAGTGCGCTATGGTCCAGCGATCCGCTGGTTGGCGGCGACGCTGGAACCACCGGCATCGCCCCTCGTCAGAGTGGCTCAAGGCGTCAGAGGTCATGGCCCGGCTTCCTTTTCCCCGAATTGTGGCCGGCGGAGCTGAACTTGGCATTCGACGATCTGCGGGTAATCGTTAGGGTCGAGTACGAATAGCGCGGACTGCTGTCTTAGCTCGACATGAGCTCTTCCATCAAGGCTCTACGCAGGCTTCCGAAGCGAGTTTCCCAATCTGGGCAACCGGATCGGGGAAAAGGGAAAAAGAATCGGGAGCGCCGCTGTCGGCGAAGTCAAATACGACATGACGGTGCTGCCGAAGATCGGGCCTCGCTCGGGCAGCTTCGAGATCGTGCCTATCAACGTCTTCACGCGGCTCGAAGGTCTATACATTCAAGCGCATCCTCCCGACGATTGCTGGTCCGGCGTGCATCGGTTAAACTGGCTCGCATGCAATCGAACTATGTCCTGCCGCTGCTTGCTTTCACGGCTCTCGCCTCCGCTAATCTGCTTTCGGCGGCTGAGCCGGGATACGCGCCACCCGCGTCGCCGCGGATCACGTACAGTTTCAATTCGGACTGGAAGTTCATCCGCCAGGACGTACCCGGCGCTCAGGCGGTCACGTTCGACGACTCCCAGTGGGAGACCGTCAGCACCCCCCATTCATTCAACGATGTCGATTCGTTCCGCGTGATCATCGACCACAGCGGCGGCGATCGCGGCAAGTATCAGGGTTTGAGCTGGTACCGAAAGCACTTTAGGCTTCCCGCCGGCGCGGCGGGCTCGAAAGTGTTCATCGAGTTCGAGGGCATGCGCCAGGCTGGGGACATTTATTTCAACGGAAAGCCCTTCGGTCTGTATGAGAACGGGATAACGGGCTACGGCGTGGACATCACCTCCGCGGCGCTCTTCGGCGACCAGGACAACGTGCTGGCTGTGCAGGTGGACAACCGCACAAGCTACAAGGAGCGAGCCACGGACACGCCCTTCCGATGGAACGCCAACGACTTCAACCCCGACTTCGGCGGCATCAACCGGCGGGTGTGGCTGCACATTACCGGGAAGATTTACCAGACGTTGCCGCTGTACTACGGCCTGGGGACGACGGGCGCCTATGTCTACTGCACCAACTACAATATTGCGGCCCACAGCTGCGACGTGACGGTGGAATCGCAGGTGCACAATGCCACGAGTGATCGGCGGGTCCCGCCGGCGAACGTGACCTTGTCAGTTGCGGTGGTGGACAAGGACGGCGTGGTGCGAGCCACGTTCCAGGGCGCGGACGCCGAAATAGCGTCGGGCGCAAAGACCGTGCTGAGCGCCAAAGGCCCGTTGACGAATGCCCGATTCTGGAGCCCCGACGATCCCTATTTGTACAATGTCTACACGATCCTGACCGTGGATGGGAAAGTTGTGGATGTCAACAAGCTGACCACCGGGTTCCGCAAGACGGAATTCAAGGGGGGCGCAGGCACGGGCGGCGTTTATATCAATGACAAGTTTGTCTATCTCAAGGGATTCGCTCAGCGTACCAGCAACGAATGGGCCGGCGTGGGCGCGGGCTACCCCGAGTGGATGCACGACTTCACGGCGCAGATGCTTCGCGAGAGCAACGGGAATTACATGCGCTGGATGCACGTAGCGCCGCAGAAGGTGGATGTCGAAGCGTTTGACCGGTTCGGCATCGTGGAAGTCGCGCCCGCCGGCGACAAGGAAGAGGATGCCCAGGGGCGGCAGTGGGAGCAACGCGTGGAAGTCATGCGCGACACCATCATTTACTTCCGCAACAACCCGAGCGTGCTGTTCTGGGAGGCCGGGAATACCGGAGTCACTGCGTCACAGATGCAGCAGATGGTGGACCTGCGTAAGCAATTCGACCCGCACGGCGGCCGGGTTATGGGATGCCGCTCGCTGACTGATCCAGGGGCGACGGCTGCTACCGAGTGGTTCGGCACCATGCTAGGCGGGCCCTATAGCGCCCAGGTCCGCGACAAGGCGCCGCTGGTAGAGACCGAAGATTTCCGCGATGAAGGAGCCCGACGATTCTGGGACGACTATTCGCCTCCCTATTTTGGATTCAAGAAGGGGCCGAACGATACGTGGGACTACAACTCCGAGACGTTCGCGCTGGCGCAGGTGAAGCGTTACTGGTCGTTCTGGTCGGAGCGCATTTCTAACACCGAGCCGGCGCACTCTAAGTGGGCCGCGTACGCATCGATCTATTTCATCGATTCCGGCGCCGACGGCCGGCAGGATTCGAGCGAGGTGGCGCGCGTCAGCGGCAAGATTGACGCGGTGCGCCTGCCTAAGGAAGCGTACTTCGCCGAACGCGTGATGCAGAACGAAAAGCCGGACATCCACATCATCGGGCATTGGACGTACCCGGCTAACACGACCAAGACGATGTATGTCGTAGCCAACAATGTGGACAGCGTGGAGCTCTTCGTAAACGGAGCTTCCCGAGGCAAGGTCACCCAGCCGGAGGACGGCTATCTGTATACCTTCCCGAACATCACGTTCGCACCCGGCGCGATCCGGGCCGTCGGCTACAAGGGTGGCGACGCTGTGGCGCAGCACGAACTGAAGACGGCCGGCGCTCCCGCGGCCATCAAGCTCACGGTCCACACCGCTCCTGGAGGCCTGCGCGCCGACGGCGAAGATATCGCGTTGATCGACTTCGAAGTGGTCGATGCCAATGGCGAGCGTTGTCCGACCGACGACGGCCGCGTCGATTTCACCTGGAACTCAACGGGGAGGGCCGTTTCCGCCACCGGTCCGGCCATCTGGCGCGGCGGGTATAACTCCGGCAACACGAATTCCACCAACAACCTATACCTGAACACCGAGGACGGCATCAACCGCGTGGCCATGCGCGCGACTCTGATGCCGGGGACTTTCACGGTGACTGCCACGCGCGAAGGGCTGACGCCCGCGACCGTCATGATCGAATCCAAACCGGTTGAAGTCGTGGACGGTCTTTCGCTGGAAATCCCGCAGACCCTTTCGCCGGCGACTCGTTAGTCCGGCCTCCCGGTTCGCGGCGGCGCCGGAAAGGCTGCGCCGCCGTCGTTCCGCTCGATGCGCACTTGCGTTTCCCGCACTAAAGGAGGCTGGGCGCGTCCTCTAATCTAATAGGTCGTGAGCGAGACGCGCAACACGACCGGCGCCTCGCCAAAGTAGAGGCCGTTCGTCTCACCACCCCGTCCGCCCCACGTGCGAACGTGCCTGAAGGCGCCGTTCTCCCAGGTCACCTGCTCGAGGCGGAGAAACTGGCGGTGCTGCCATTTGCCGTCGATCAGAGCCGACGGCGTCTCATCGGTTCCCGGGATGATGTGCTGCGACTTTTTTTGCTGCTCCGTGCCGGCCGGACGGAAGTCGATGCGGCAATCGTATCCCGTCACCAGGAACTGGTTGTCGGCAAGCTGCGCCACCAGCATGCGCCCGGCCGGAGCCGGATTCGCCGCCGGCGTGGAGCCGCGGCGCGCCGCGCCGAACGTGACCTCGGCATTCCAGCTTCCGAAAGGCAGAATCTCCGTTGCCCGTCCCTCCTCTTCCGCCACGGCCTGGAGCTTGCCTTCGAAATTGAGCCGGGCAATCTCGCGCTGCATGGGACCGATCAATCGGAAGTTCATCCCCCAGGACGTCAGGAAGTCATCCATCGGCTTATAGGTTTCCCACGCGCCGGGATTGCCTGCCTGCGCGGCCTGGATTCCGGCTTGAGCGCCCAGGAGGGCCGGAGCGGTCACATCGGTGGCGGCTGAGAATCCTATGCTCTGCAGGCCAAGGCCCGCGAAGAAGAAGCGGGCGCAGTTGGGACAACCGGTCTCCGGCAGGTACAACGGATTGTCGCTGCGGTGATACAGATCGAGAGCTTTCAGATAAGCGGCGGGATTGTTCTGGTAATCGTCGGGCCCCAGAATATCGATGGCCGGCGCCGCGGCTTTCCAGATGCCCAGCACGTTGTCAGTGGGGCCACCGCTCTCATAGGCGCCGGGTGCGCCGGGCAGTCCGGCGGGACCGGGGTGCAACGGGTCGCGCAGGGCCGCGTTGGCCACCATGGGTAACGGATAAACGGCCTTTCCCGCCTCGGCCACCTGCCCCACATACCTGGCGACGGCCCAGGCGTTGAAGTACTCGTCCGCATCGGGACCAAAAGCCTGCTCCCAGTTTGGAGGCGGAGAAGTGGCGCCCACATGCATAGCCTTAAGCACCTCGGGTGGAACGGACGCTGCAAAGTGCTGCTGCGCGGCCGGGGAGTAATCGCGAACCGAGTTCCAGTTGCCGGTCTCATTCTCCACCTGCGCCATGATCACGGTGCGCTGTGGATCGACTTCCTTCAGGTGTCCGAGCAGAGTGGCAAAGGCGCGCTTGTCGGCCTCGAGCGAAGCGGCCGCGAAGGGTGAAGGCGAGTCCACTGCCTGGCCGTTCCGGTCGAGCGCGTGCGGATAGCGGACGGGGTCCAGCTTCATCCAGTCGGGCATATAGTGCGGATGGCCGTTCTTGTAGGTCCCGAACCAGAGCGGGACGAGGCTAACGCCGTGCTTGCGAGCGTCGGCCAGGAGCCTGTCGATCGCCGCATAGTCGTACTGTCCGGGCTGCGGTTCAAAATCCTCCCAGTAAACAGGTATCTCGACGGTGTTGACGCCCATGTACTCCAGGGCGGGCCACACGGTTGGCCGCGGGGGCCAGTCGCCCATGGTCAGATCCTCGATGCCCATGACCAGAAATGGGGCGTCGTCTACGAACAGGGCGAAGCGTCCGTTCTTCTCGACGATGCGCGGCAGCGGATGGACGCCGGCCTGGGCCTGGAGCGTCGCGGCGGCAACAACGGCCAGCGCGGAGCACAACACTGCGGAAGTGATGTTCATCTCTTGGGCACTCCTCCTGCTTCAGGGCGGGCGAGAAGGCTCTCCATCCCGATGCAGCCATCGCGCCGGAGCCCCGGCCGCGGCTAAGTATCAGCTTACATGGTTCGCAAACGCTGGAATTGCGGCCTACCAGTTCGTATATGACCCGTCTGGGCGGAACATGCCTCCGAGATTTCCGGGCTGAGTCACTTCCGCGATCGGAGTCGCCTCTTTGGGATCGAACTCGACGCCCAGACCAGGCCGCTCATTCACATAGACCTTGCCTTGACGGAAGTCATAGCACTGAGGCAGGTAAGGCCGCGTGGAGGCGCCGCTAACCTGCAACAGGAATGGCACGCTTGTAGCGGCGGCGACATGCACCTCCGCGGCGGTGGAAATCGGTCCGGTGCCTTCTGGGATCAACCCCGCAAAGTGCGTCTCGCACATGCTGGCAATCTTCATGTACTCCGTGATTCCGCCGCAGTTCGGGAGCCTCACGCGCGCGTAATCGATCAACTGTTCCTCGATCAGTTCTTTGATCTCAAGCTTGCCCGCATTCCCTGTTGCGAGTGGCACTTTGACCATTTGTCGTATGGTCCTGTACAGGGGAAGGGCCTCGTTCCGAACCAGGTCCTCGCAAAAATAGGGCCGCAAAGGTTCGAGCATATTGGCGAGCGTGACGGCGTCGGGCATGTCCAGCTTGCCGTGGAAATCGCAAATAAAGTCGCCCTCTTCCCCCACACCCTCGCGAACTTCCTGGCAGCGCTTGAAGGTGGCCAGCACCGCCTGGTGCGGGTTCCAGTCCTTGGACCCGCGTGAACTCGTTCCCGTCTCGGAAAGTCCTGGGCCGATTACCTCGGTCCGGAAGGCTTTGAAACCGGCTTCCATGCATGCGCGGGCTGCCTCACGGATCGTGGTCCTTGCCGGGCCGCCGCCGTAGCACTCGCACAAGTCGCGTGTGGGACCGCCCAGAAGCGCGTAAACCGGCACGCCCAGCGCTTTTCCCTTGATGTCCCACAAAGCCATATCAAGACCGCCAAGCGCATGCAGTTTCTCGAGGCCCGTGGGGTAGAAGGCCCCGCGAAACATGTTTTGCCAGAGAGCATCAATCCTGCCGGGGTCTTGGCCGATGAGCGCGGAGGCGCAGTGTTCCAGCGTGTCCTTCGTTCCGCCTTCGCCGATTCCCGTAATGCCAGCATCGGTGTCAATACAGATGACGTTTGCAGTTGAGGTGAGGCTCGGAGCCCCGGCGCGCCCTTGCGCGCCAGGAGAATAGTAGCGGACACGGGTGATTTTCATCTTCGGCAGGGCCGCGCGGGCCACCTTTCCGCCGAGAGCGGCGCCTCCGGCGCCCGCCAATAGTGTATGCAGAAACGTTCTTCGCTGCATGATCGGATACCTTTTCCGCCAGTACCCCTGGCCCGGTGTCGATTATACGCCCAACCGATCGCGCGCTCACCCCTATTTCCGCACGGGATCGCCGTACAGGATACCCCGGCCGAACGTGCCTACATAAACCCGGCCGTAGAGCTTGGGGTCGCCGGTAACTTGCGTCACCAGGCCCCACTGGTGCTGGTCGTCGTTGATGCGCGTCCAGGTGCGCCCCCAATCGTCCGAGCGGAGGATGCCGTGCAGGCCGTTTGCGACCCCGGCCATGTATAGGGCCGGGTCGCTGGCGCCGGGTGCGGCTTTGCCGAAACCGAAGCCGTGCAGTTCGGTGACTCCCTCCATTCTGGTGAAGGTCCTGCCTGCGTCGGTGGAGTGGTAGAGGCCACCCGCTGCGCCCAGCCAGATGTCGCCTTCCCTGCCCGGGGTGGCGTAGAGATGGCCCTGGCCGCCGCCGCCATCGGTGCGGCCGGCGCCACGCGTGGGCAGACCGCCGGGTAACGTAAATGGCTGCTCGACGAAGGTGGCGCCGCCGTCCGCGCTGAGGAAGAGCCTGCCTTCAAGCAGCGACATGCCGTAGAATTTCTTCGCGTTCACGCTGTCCGCAATGATGCGCGTGCCGTTGGGCACGCCCTTGGACTCGGTCCACGTGGCGCCTTTGTCCGTGGTGAAGAACGCGGGACTGCCACGCGGAATCCAAACCCAGGTAGCGGCGTCGGAAGAAACCGCGACGTCTCCCGTGCTCGGCCCTCTTCCTCCCTGCTGCCCGGTTGCAGGCTGGGTGGCCGGCGGCTGCCAGGTCTTGCCGCTGTCGAGCGAATAGCTGATGTTGAAGCCTGGCAGGTGGTGGTGCGAGCACACGCCCACCCGTACGATCACCTCGGGCTTGCCGGCGCCGCAGGCAATCCCGCTCGTGTTGTTGAACACCGGCGGGCTGGAAGCCCCTTCCGGCGCCCGCTTGTCGAGGTCCCAATGCACGAACCCGCCGTAGTCCCCAATCGCGCTGAGCAGGTGCGCGCCCTGGGTTGGGCTGACCATATCGAGCACCGCCGTCTGTTCGATGCCGGGGGCCATGATGCTCCACTTGGTGGGCTTGCCGGCATCCAGATCGGTGAGGTTGAAAGTCTCCCAGCCGCCGTACCCGGTCGTGAACATGGCGTGTTCGGAGTCCGCCGGATCGATCTCAATATCGAACATCCAGTGGATGGGAGTGGTGGCGGTATACGGCGCCAGGCTGAAATCGAACGCGCCGCCGCCTCCTCCGCCGAACACCGCCTTCCAGGTCTTGCCGCCGTCGATGGTGCGGAACATGTCGTCCTCGCCGCCGGCGCCGTTCATCCGGCCGAAAGTACTGGCAATGGCCGCGTTGGGATTGTGCGCATCCATGGCGACCGCGGCCCATCCGAACGATTCGTTCTTCGAGGCGTCGGGCTTCACCGGCGTGATCTCGGTCCACGCGCCGGACTTGGCATCGAACTTCCAGACGCCGCCGGCAGTCATGCGGCTCGGTCCGGGCGCCGTGCCGTAGGAAAGGTAGAGCGTGCCATCGGATGCCATCACCATGTGAGTAGGCCGGTACTGGGTGGGCTGGCCGGGCACGGGCTGCCAGGTTTTCCCGGCGTCCGTGCTGCGGAACAGGTTATCGCGGCCCATCAGGGAGACGGCGGCGTAAATGATGGAGCTGGTCCTGCCCTTCGAGCCGCTGCGGGGATCGACCAGCGTAACCACGATTCCATCGCCGCGTACGCCTCGACCGGGTTGTCCGGGAGCTCCCGCGGGCGCTCCACCGGCGGGCGGCGCTTCGGTCACGTCGGGAAAGCTCTCCACCTTGCTCCATGTCACCGCGCCGTCCGTGCTTCTCCACAGGCCGGTCTGGCGCGTGCCAAGATAGAGGACTTTGCCATCGTTCGGATCCACCGTCATGCGTTCGCCGTTGCCGCGCCCGTCTTCGTTGCCGCCGAACTTGAAAGGCACGTTGGTCCGTTCGAACGTCTTGCCGCGGTCGCTCGAGCGCAGGATGGCGCCGTTGGGCGTATTGGCATTGGTATACGTGCCGCAGGCCAGGTACACGCGATTCGGATCGGAAGGATCTACCGCAATGCTCTCCACGCCCATCAGGTTGGAGTCCTCGTACGACACCCAATCGAGCAACGGCTCCCAGCGCTTGGTCTGACCGTTCCAGCGGTAGGCGCCGCCCATATCGGTACGGGCGTAGCGCACGCCCTTGGCGGTGGGATGGAAGATAAAGCCGTCCACAAAACCGCCGCCCACAATTTGGACGCTCTTCCAGGCATATGGCAGCGGGCCGGACTTGCCGGCCGGGCTCTGGGCGGTGGCGGGGATCAGGAGGGCCAAGGCAATCATGACGGACGCGAAGACTGCGGCAAGAACGCGATGCGCGGACATGTCGGCTCCTTGTAAGATCTCGGAGTTTCGAAAGCTCATTGTATGGCCCGGGCGCGCGTGGCACAATGGGAGCCGTTCACATGCGCACCCTCACCGCGAAGAGCGCATGGTGGGCAAGAATGAACAGGGTGCGGCGATCGGCGCCCCCGAAGACGATATCGATCGGACGTTCGGGCACGTCGATCCGCCCGATCTGCCTGCCGCCACGGTCGTAAACGAAGATCTGTCCGTTGGCGACATAAACATTGCCTTTCACGTCGGCGGCGACGCTCTCGCCGCCGCGGTTCGCAAAGAGCTGCAAATCGCCGAGCGAGCCGTCGGCGTTCACCGCCGCTCTGTAAGTGGCGTCTTCCGACGTGCTGCTGACATAGATATGTTCGCCGGGAAGGGCAGTGACGAAGCCATAAGCGTCGAGATTATCGGAGAACCGCCAGCCGTCGGTGGAGTCCGCCGCGCCCTGCTGGAACACGCGCCCCGCGGGCAGGAAGATACTCCCGTCCGGCGAGACGTATTGCCTGGCTGCCGGGGTCGTGACATCTTCAGCGAACATCTGCGCCAGTGTCTTGTAGACAAACGTGTCGAAGTCCAACTGCGTTTTGAACTCGCCGTTGTTCCAGTAATTGCCAGGCAGAACGGCCCGCGCGCCCGGCCGCGGTTTGGTTTCCGCAGGCGTCAGCGTGGCGATCTGGTCCTTGGACGATCCGGGACGGAAGGAATACACCGTTCCCTCCGGTCCGGCAGAAGAGAGCGCCAACAGGTCACCCGCCTTGTCGAACGCCAGGTTCACGGCGTCCAGCGGGTTATCGCGCTCGATGGTGAGTCCTTCGGCCGCCGACCAGCCATAGATCCGCTGCTCATGGCGATCGACGAAATAGAGCTTGCCGGAAGCATCCACGGCCGCGCCGGCGATGGAAAAGAATCCTTCCTCCAGCTTCCGGACTCTCGCGCCTGGCTCCAGCAAGGCGGAAGCGTCGCCGGGGACTGGCGCGGGCGGCGCGGAGGGAACATCGAGCACGGCAAACAGCCGTTCGCGCGTCTCGAGATGATGGGTCATATCCTCAATGAAATTATCATAGGGATATTTGCTGACGCGCAGAAAGGTCCCGCAGCCGTTTTGGTCGCATGTCGAGTATCCGCTTTCGGCGTTGACATAAACATTGCGGAAGCGTATGTCCGACGAGTGATAGAGACGGATCGCGGCGGGAAACGGCACGCGCGAGCGTGTGACGCGGTAGGCGTGGTAGTTAGCGATGGTAATGTTCTTCGACCAATCTAATTCCAGCGATAAGGCCTCGGGACTCTCGCCAGCCTCCTCTTCCGTCTGCGGCGCGTTGACATCCCAGTTCTCGACGTGATCGAATTTGATCTCATTGCGAACGTGATGTTCGTTGGAAAGCTCGTAGACATGGCCCGGCGTTTTGGTGTCGGAGACATAGAATCCCGCTTGAGCGAAGGTGTCCGGTGTCCAGATGTCGGCAAAAGTTCCGCCGCCGCCCTGCGTGATCCAGAGACTGGGATATTGCCCGTCCCAGCGTTTGTGCAGATCGGGGTCGGCCGTGTGATCGTTGTTATAGGGATTCGTCCCGCTGCCGTGACCGCCCAGGAACCGCACATCGTCGATCAAGGAAGCGGCCCCCGCGCGCCACAGCACGCCCACAGCGCGAGGATTGATGCCGCCCGCATCAACCCCGAAGCCGCTCAGGATATTCGAGCCGCCTGGAGGCCCGGAAATCACGGCTCGAGGCGATCCCACGCCCCGATAGGCGGGCGTGCCATCGGGAAGGTCGAACTGAGTCATGGTGGGGTGCAGCCCGATGAGTACCGTGTCCGTTTTCAACGTGAGCGTGTCGCTGACAACGTAATGCCCGCTGGGAAAGTAGAGCGCCCGATGCTGATCGATTGCCTTTTGGATCGCAACGGTGTCGTTCGTGGTTCCGTCTCCGGCGACGCCCAATGAGTGAACGTTCACCCACTCTTCGGCTGGCGGCAACGCCGGGATTGCCGGAGGCAGCGCCGCGGGCATGGCGCTCAGCGGCGCGGCGTCGTAGAGCATGCCGGTGGCGCCGGTCATCCCTTCGCCTGGCACGATGAGCCCGTAATTGAAGCTCTTGACCCGGTACATCGGTCCTTTGCCGGCAACCCTCTTCCCGCTCTCGCGGAGCAGCGCAAAAACCGGCGTGTCCTTCAATACGGCGTTTTCAAAACCGATCTCGGTGAGCGGACTCTTCTCGTTGCTGATGACCACGGCCGCGCCCGACATATTTTCGAAGCGGCTGTCCTTGACCCACACCTGGTCGGAGTACTGCGGATCGATATCGATGGCGCTTGGCGCGTCGCGGAAGGTGTCGCGAAGGAGCGTAAGCCCGGCCTCGTGCTCGCGAATCGCGGCCTCGCGCTGCCCCTGGAACTCCGAATCGATCAGCGTGAATTGCCAGGCGGGCGAGGTCTTATCGGTCAGAATGCCGTAACGCCCGCCATAGAAGCGCAGATCCTCGGCCTCATTGCCGATCTCGGTGAGCGCGGCCAGACCGGAGCCGATATGGAAATCCATGTGGCTGAGATAAGCGTGCTGGGCGACGTGGAAGCGGACCGCGACCGCGGCCGGGTTGCCGTCGCCGATCTCGAAATCGATGTTGCTCATGGCCGAGTAGAAGGTGCCTGCGCCGGCGTCGGAGATCGCGCTATTGGGCGGCACGCTATCCGGCGGCGGAAACGGTACGCGGAAGCCTCGGCCCCCGGTGCGGGGGCGCCCGCCGGTGAACATCACCATCACGCCAACGCCTTTCTCAAAACCCGGCGTGTTGGCCGCCAGCAGGAAGACGGGGCGCGTTGCGCCGTACCCGAAGATGCGCACCCCCGGCCATACATAGACGGTGCGCGTCAGCCGGTACCGTCCTGAGTGTACAAAAAGGATACCTTCGCGAACGTTGTTTTCAGCCTTGTCGATGGCAGCCTGGAGTGCAGCGCTGTCGTCGCCTAGCCCGTCGGCGTGCGCGCCGAATTCGGATGCAATCAGGTAAACCGCTTTGGGGTCGTCCAGGCGTGTGGCGATCGCCGATGCCGCGAACGCGGCGGAAGCGAAGCCATTGAACAACATGACGAGCAGTAGACTCTTTCTGACACGTGTGTGCATTACCGTATCTTAGCCGCCTGAAAGCCCGCCCGCCGGCGGCCCCGGACCGCAGCCAGCGCCGGATGAGTCTATTGCTGAAGCCGATGCCGCTATGATCGAGGGAGACTTGCATCCGCGGGCCCGCTGATGTTGAAGTGTTACAGAATACGCCTGCCACGTCACGAGCGATTGTCGATTCGTGGCAGTCCCTCATCGTTGAAGATGAGTACGCCGTGAGAGGCTTGGAAGAGAGAACGTGGAAGGAGGATTGCGGTGCTTCAGAAACCCAACGTTTCCCGAAGGACATTCATCGCCGGGACGACATCCGCCACAACGGCGGTCGCCGCGGGCAGCCTGGTCACCAACGCCGACCTGGAGCAAATCAACGGCAATGTGAACACGAATTCAGGTCCGTCGGCATTGAAGATCACCGACATGCGCATTGCCCATTCGGACCGGTCCATGCTGATGCGCCTGGATACCAACCAGGGCATTTCCGGATACGGTGAGATCCGCTACGATTGCAGCAAAGCGCACGGCCTGATCTTGAAGAGCCGGATCATCGGAATGAACCCCTGCAACGTTGCGGAGATATTCCGCAAGATCAAGAAGCACGGAGGGTTTGGTTGCGATGGCGGCGGTGTTTCCGCCATCGAGGTGGCCTGCTGGGACCTGGCGGGCAAGGCCTGGAATGTACCCGTCTGGCAGATGCTCGGCGGCAAGATGCGCGACCGTGTCCGCCTGTACTGCGACACCACCAGCAGACCCACTGGGGAAACCATGGGCCAACATTTGAAGGAACGGATCGCGGCCGGTTGGACCTTCTGCAAGATGGACCTGCATGCCGGCGGCGAAGACGAGGTCACCCACACGCAGGGAAGCACCGTGGGAATGTATACGCGCCCCGCCGCCGACCCGACGGCCAACCGGCCGGTGTGGGGCGGCTTCGCCGATTCGAGGCCGGCGCCGGCTGGCGCTAAGATCCCGATGGGCGCCTATAACCCCTACGGCGAGCACCCGTTCACTGCTACGTTTTTCACCGACAAAGCGCTGGATTGGCTGGCCGACTACTGTGAAACCGTTCGCAGTATTGTGGGCTATGAGATTCCGATCGCCACGGACCACTACGGTCACTATCCCATTGAAACCTTTATCAAGTTCGCGCGCAGACTGGATAAGTACAACCTCGCCTGGTACGAAGACGTGGTGCCGTGGTTCTACCCCGACCAGCTTCGGAGACTCAAGGACGCCTGCACGACGCCCATATGCACCGGCGAGGACGTGTACCTGGCCGAGGGCTTCAGGGAACTCCTGGAAAAGCAGGCTATCTCCGTCATCCACCCGGATCTGGCCAATCTCGGCGGCATTCTCGAGACCAAGAAGGCCATCGACCTGGCCACGCAGTACGGCGTTGCATCCTGTATTCACAATAACAACGGCCCGATTACGCTGTTCGCCAGTGCGCATGCCGCCGCCGCCGGCGATCAGTTCCTGGCGTGCGAGTACCACATGGCCGACGTTCCGCATTTCCTCGACCGGGTGAGAAGGACGGATAAGCCGAACGATCCCATTATCGACAGAGGATACTTCGCGGTGCCGGACGGCCCGGGCCTGGGCTTTGAGATCAACATGGACGTTCTCAGGGCGAATCTGCACGAGGGCGGACTCTTCGAGCCCACCACGGAATGGGACAACGAGCTTTCGTTCGACGGGCATATGTAACCGTCGCCCGGCATTCGGATCCGGCATGACTTGCAATCGTTGGTGGACGGAAAGCGAGAACAGATCATGAATCAGAACGAATCGCCCCGGGGCGCGGTGTCCCGGCGTAGCGCGGTGGCCGCCGGCCTCGCGCCGCTGGTGGTGGCGCGCCATGTGTTGGGCGGCGCGGGCTACCAAGCTCCCAGCGACAAGCTCACGATTGCAGCCGTAGGCGTGGGCGGTGTGGGCGGGGACTATGTGGCCGGCTGCGGCAGCGAAGAAATCGTCGCGCTTTGCGATCTCGATCACGAGTTCTCCGCGGCGGTGTTCCAGCTCTATCCCAGAGCTAGAATCTACAAAGACTTCCGGCGGATGTTCGACAAGGAAGAGAAGAACTTCGATGCGCTGATTGTCGCCACGCCGGATCACTGGCACGCTCACCTTGTGCTGGCGGGCCTGGCGATGAACAAACACATTTACTGCGCCAAGCCGATGACGCGCACCATCGCCGAAGCCCGGAGGGTCAAGGCGGCCGCGCTGGCCTCCAAGGTTACTACCAAGGCGAGCCTTCAGGATTCGCGCACTTCTCCCGCGCGGGCTACCACGGAGCTGCTCTTGAGCGGGGCCATCGGGCCAATACGGCAAGCGCACTTTTGGACCGGCACTCACTGCCCCAGCGGGCTGGCCAGACCGGCGGCGGCCCAGAAGCCACCCGAGGGGATGGATTGGGACGAGTGGTGCGGGCCGTCTCCGGCGCGGCCGTACCACAAGATCTACCATTACGGGAACTGGCGCCCCTGGTGGGATTTCGGCACGGGCAACCTGGGCGACGTGGCTTGTCACGCGCTGCACGTGTTCCACGAGGAACTGGAGATGGGAGCGCCGGACTGGGTGGCAGCCGACGCTTGCCAGTCCTTTTCCCTGGACGGGGTAGTGGAGAACAGCGAATGCGCGAGCATCGCCAACTACGTGCAGTGGCATTTCCCGGCGCGCGGCAAACACCCGGAGATGATGGCGTACTTCTACGATGGGGGTTTGCAGCCGCCGCGGCCGCTGAGCATGCCCGCCGCGACTGGGATGCCGGGCCGGGGCATGATGTTCGTGGGCGATAACGGCGTGCAGGTTTCCGCGTTCTACGGCGGGAGCCCATCGCTGCCGGACCATACCGGGCCCCGGCCGGGACAGCGGCTGCAAGGGCTGCCGGGCGGATGGCTCTTTCCGGAGAGCCGCTTCAAGGACTTCAAGCAACCCGAGCCATACCTGCCGCGGTGCGAGAGGCCGGACCATTACGCCGAGTGGATACGGGCCTGCAAAGCGGGCAAGAAATCGATCATGCCGATCGAGTTCGGCTGCGACCTCACGGAGTTTGCCCTGCTTGGGACCGCGACGCTGCGGCGGTACAGTGCGCCCCCGGCGCGCCCCAGCACTCCGCCGCCGCGACCCGGTGTAACGGGGTTTGGCAGTTCCGGCCGGTCGGACTCGGCGGTCGTGTGGATTCCCGCATCGAGCGACGGCCACGTGCACGATCCCGCGGCGCGGCCCCCGGCGGGTGTTATCTCGGGAGGGACCTACTACCGAAGCTCCAAAGTCCTCATGTGGGACTCAAAGGCCATGAGATTTACCAATGACGATGTGGCCAACGGCCTTGTCAGCACGCCCTACCGCAAGGAGTGGGACTACCAGGCGTAGCTGCGCCAGGGGCCGGCGTCACATCTTGGCCGCGTGCGGAGCGCGGCCACCGGCGGCCGGTTGGCCGGTAACTTCGAATTTCATCGGGGCGGAGATTTCCCAACCGGCGCGCGTCAACTGGGCGATGCTCCTTACCAGCGTCCCGTTCAGCTTGACGTTCTTGAACAAGATGGGAGCGATGTTCGTCCCGGTAATCTTGGCGGGTCGGCTCGGAGTGTAGAACGTGCAGTTCTCGAAGACGAAGTTCGTAAGGGGCGAATCCCCGCCGTCGACGTAGATCTGCCCGCCATCGTGCTCGAACGTGCAGTTGATGAAGTGGAAATCGTCCAAGGCCTGCTTGCTGCTGGCTCGGCTGGGATAGCCCCGTCCTGTAAAGTACGCGGGCGTAAATTGAATCCAGATGGCGAACTTGTTCTGGGTCGAAATGAAATTCACGTCTTCAAAACGCACGTGCTTCGCGGCGGGAATCCCTCCATACCCGAGGACCAAAGCCGAAGTGTAGCCGTAATCCACGAAGTTCTTCACCACGACGTCTTCCAGGCCTACGCCCGCTCCGCCGTAAAAGGCAAAAGCGTCGTCCATGGTCATGGCGAACCCGTTTTCAATTAGGATATGCTTGCTGCCGCCGGTCAGGTCGTAGGCGTCGTCGTGGTACTGCTGCTTGCGGCTGATAAGCTTGATGTTCCGGCTGGTGAAACCATCGGTGTTGCTGACGGTTACGGTCCAATACGAGGAACGGAGGAGGAAAAGATCCTGGAACGTGACGTTCTTGCAGTTGTTGACGACGTAGCCCTTGACGCCATTCCCATGAGGATCGTTGACCAATCCCTCCGCCGTTCTGGCGCGCCCATCCCCCGTGTCGGGTTGAACATCGTTCCACAACCACGGATAGCCCTGCGCGTCGACGGTTCCCCGGCCCATGATGCCGGCATTCTCGACGTTGTTAAAGACGAACAGCGCCCGCTGCACCCTTCCTCCGCCCGCCCCTGTCGCGGGCGGCAAGACGTAGTCCGCATTCTTGGTGGACCCCTTGATGGCGGCTCCGGCCTCGACGTAAAACTTCACGTTGCTCTTCATGATCACCAACCCCGTCAGATAGACGCCGCCTTTCGGGAAAAAGAGCACGCCGCCGCCGGGCCTGGCGGACACGTCGCTAATAGCCTGGTTGATCTTCGCGGTCTCGACGGCCTTGCCGGTATTGTCGATCTTGTAGTCCATGATGTTGACCACATTCGGATCGCCCAGTTTAGGAGCGTTGGCTTCGGGCGGGTCGGCGAAAAGCATCAGGCCGGTGCTTGAGAACAGCGGCTCCTCGTTGACGAAGACCACCAGATAACGCGGCCTGTCGAGATCGAAACTTATCGTATTGCCCTCGATCCGCGGCTGGATGTTGTAGGCTAGCGGCCTGATGTAGCAGGTGCGCACATCGCGCTCGCTGATGAGCGACGTAATGGTGACGCGCACCTTGCCGGTCATACTGAAGCTGGCATAGTCCATCCAGTTGAACTGGTTGAATGTTGGATAACGATAGGCGAACACGGGCTGGCCGTCCACTGTGACCTGGTAGGCTAGGCTGGGCGATGCGCCCGGATAGGGTGGCGTGGGAACGGCCGTGGCGAAGCTTGCCGCCGGCCAAAGCACCGCTATCGTCACTGTCATGATTGCGATAAACCTAGGCGACATGATGTTCATCTCCTCGATGCCGAACGCAGCCCAGTCAGGCGCACTCGCAATCGGCTCCCATGAAGATGGCGCGCCGGCTGGCCGAACGGCGAGTATAACACCAGTGGCGGAGAAACAGGCCTGAATTGAAGCTGGAAGAACGGCGCATTTCTTGCGCTGCGTCGTGCACGGCGCTATGGTGTTTGCAAATGATACTCCGGTACGCGCTGCCCAGCGCCCTCGCGCTGCTTGGGATCGTCATGGCGGATGCCCAGTCCGCCGCCACCTCTTCCATTCCGCATCTCGAGAAGCGCGGCAAGGCCACCCAGATGATCGTGGATGGCCGCCCGTTTCTTATCCTGGCCGGTGAGCTGACTAACTCGGCTTCGTCCAGCATGGAGTACATGGAGCCGTTCTGGCCCAAGCTGGCTGCGGCCAACATGAATACGGTCCTGGCGGCGGTCACTTGGGAACTGGTCGAGCCGGAGCCGGGCCAATTCGACTTTTCGCTGGTGGATGGCGCCATCCGGGAGGCCCGCCGGAACCATCTGCACCTCATCTTCCTGTGGTTTGGAAGCTGGAAGAACGCCGATTCCACCTACACGCCGTTATGGGTGAAGAAGAATCCCAGGCAGTATCCGTTATTCCTGGCGGAGAACGGCCAATCGATTACCTACCTTTCGGTTTTCAAGGAAGCTAACTGGAAAGCCGACGCCAACGCCTATGCCGCGCTCATGCGCCACATCCGTGAAGTGGATGGCGAAGCCCACACCGTGATCATGATGCAGGTGGAAAACGAAGTGGGCTGTCCTGGAGGCACGCGCGACCAGCTTCCGGAGGCCAAGGCCGCCTTCAACGCCCAAGTCCCCAGGCAACTCGTGGATTACATGGTGAAGAACAAGGAGAACCTGGTCCCGGAATTTCGTGAGTATTGGCAAGCGGCCGGCGGGAAGACGTCCGGAACCTGGACGGAGGTTTTCGGCGACCACCCCATGACCAACGAGATCTTCATGGCCTGGCATTACGCTCTCTACGTCGACAAGGTAGCCAAAGCCGGCAAGGCCGAGTATGCCCTGCCCGCGTACATCAACGTGGACTTGGGAGAGTCAATCGGCGGATATTCCGCGGGTGGGGCCCTGCCAATACAGTTGAATGTGTGGCAGCAGGGCGCGCCGGGCATCGACACCATCGGGCCCGATATCTACCTCCCGAACTTCGAGGAATGGTGCGCGCGCTACGACCGGTCCGGGAATCCGCTGTGGATTCCGGAGACCCGCGGCGACGCCGCGAATCTGTTCACGGCCATTGGCAATCACGCCGCAATCGGGTTCTCGCCTTTTGGAATCGAGCGCCAGGCCGATGCGGCCACGCCGTTGGCGCAAGCATACGCGCTGCTGGCGCAGGCGGCCCCGGAGATTCTGGAGGCGCAGTCTAAAGGCACGATCAAAGCGGTCACGCTGAGCGCTCAGCACCCCGCGGAAACGGTCCAACTAGGCAACTACTCATTCGCATTCTCCATGGGGAGATCCCGGCAGCCGGCGCCGCCGGTAACGGCTGGGACCGCGGCGGGCGGGCAACCCGCAGCCACACCGGCGGTTGGCGGCGGCAGAGGCGCGCCTGGCGCCGGCGCTGCGCAAACGTCCTCGTACGCTATCGTGATTTCCACCGGACCCGACGACTACACCATCCTGGGCGGCGGGTTACAAGCTACGTTCAATGGCCCGGGCGGGTCGGCGGCCGCGGTGGCGAAACTGGAAGAAGGCACGTACGTGGACGGACGCTGGATTCCGGGGCGGCGCCTGAACGGCGATGACATCATGCTGAATTACGATGCGCCGAACAAGGCCATCAAGGGCGAGTCCGGCCAGGGGTTTCGACTGGCTGCCGGCGCTCCCAAAGCAGTCCATTTGCAGATTTACCAATACTAACGAGGCTTCACACCGAGGTAGAAGGATGCGCGCCCTGCTGGCCGAAATGCTGGGCCTTGACCAGGCCGACTACCCGCTCGGAAAGATGACCTACGACCTTCGCCGCCTCCGGCTTCACAACATCATTGCACGCATTCCGAGGGCTTGCGCATCGCGCTGTTCTTCTCCAGAACTTACGCACGGCTGCTGCGCCCCAAACTCGCCGAAATCATGCCGTAGGCGTCGCCAACCCGTCAGGCGTGCGCACCGCATTCGACCGGATCAACTCTCAGATCGACGCCTGCTGCGAGGAGCAGCGGCTGGCTGCATATTACTTGACCCAATCGAATTACATTTTCTAAGACAAGGCAGGACTCTAGCGGCGGAGTTCGATGCCGGCATAGACCGGTACAGGCGGCAGAAGAAGACTCGTGCCGCCGTTTTCCGCGACCATTTCGATTAGCGCCGGACCGTCGCTGGCGAGACTCCAGAGGCGCGCGGAAGTACACTTGCCGGGAACCCAGACGGTGGCAACGTCATTGGGGAAGCGAATGGCGAAACTGACGATTTGCACGACCTCCAGCGGGTAGCCTGGCCAAGCCGCGCAGTAGGAAAGAAACGCCGAGAGGTTGAAGAACCGCGCCACGTCGTAGGTCCGGCCGAGCAGCATATGAACGTCGCGCGCGATCATGAAGGGGTCCAGATCGCTGGTCTTGGAGATGGCGAGCCGGCCCTTGCCCGTACGGCGGACATCCACCCGCGGGTGATCCATGTCGGTGGGTTTGGCATCCGGCTGCTCCCATCCGGCGCGGACCATGAGCAGCCCACCCTGTCGCGCAAAGGCCAACAGCCGGCTGCGCAACGGCGGCGGAGGCGCGCTTTCATCCACATAGATCAATGCCTGGAAGCCCGCCAGGGGGGCAGTAGCGGCGGAGGGCGCTTCGAGGATGCGGTAAGCCAGGTTGCGGCGGCCCAGCAGATTCAAGATCTCCTGGCTCATGGTCTGGTTGGGTCCCACAAAATCCGAAACCACCCCGACCACGCCCAGCGGTTCCAGAGCGTTCCAGTCGCGGCGACGCTCGAAAAGCGCAACGGCGGAGCCGATGGCCTTCCAGGATGCCAACGCCTTCGCATCGCCGCGCGCCAGACGGCCTCGCAAATCGGAGTCGGGAGCGACCACCCACCGGCCGCCCCACGTAGCGGCGTCGGCGAGGGCGCGCAGGTAGGATTCGAGCAGCACGACGTTGGGCGGGCCGGGCGGTTCGAACGTCAGCCAGACGGTCTTGCGAGGCGAGCGCGCTCTGGCAAGCCGCAGAAGCCAGCCGTTGGAATCGATCCACGGATTGGCTGTGGGACCGGATGGCTCGGCGCCGTTCGCCGGGCTGGCGATGGCCGGCCAGACGGAATCCGAGGCGATGAGCAAGTCATCGGGCACGGGCGCCAGTCCGGCGGCGGCGCCCGCCGAACGAACTGCGTCGTCTCCGACGGCTATCAGGGAGAGACCGGCCGCGCGGGCTTTGGCGGCGACGGGACCGAGAGCCGCGTTCCACTCGATTGCCAGGCAGTTGAATGGAGTTCCTTCGAGCAACCCGAGCAGCGCAGGATCGGCCCAAGCGGACGGCCAGCGCAATGGAATCCAGCTTTCGGGCGTGAGCATGAACGATCTTCAACTTTGGGTTCTAGCCGGAGGGGCGCTGCCGCGCAGGAGACGTCGCTTTTCGCGCAGGGCGCGAAAATCGAATGTCACTTCCCGAATGGCGGGTCCGGCAATTTCGATGCGGCCGGGGTCGGCCGATCCCACGCCAAGTTGCTCGGCCAGCAGCAGCTTGTTATCGCACCGTTCAAAGGGGACCGTGCCCTTCGGGGCCCGCGGATCGTAATTCATGGCAGCTATGGCCACAGCGGCGGTGTTGACCACGTTGGTTCCAGCCATCAGGACGCCCGGCTCGACTGGGGTGCACCAAGGGTCGGGCGTTTGGGCGCCTGCCATGGTCTTGACGCCGTCTACGATTGCCATGTGCACCGGGCGGGCGGCGGTCAGGTCGGCGATGATGCGGGGGACGCGGTAGCCGTCGTCGCGCGGCGACGAAGGTTCGATTTCAGGAAGCGCATCCATGGCAGGCTGGCGCGATCCGCGATGCAGGATCTGGATGCGGTCGTTGCCGTAGACCAAGTCATTGTCTTCCCACTTACCGGCCCCGTTGCCATAGACCGTCAAGGGCGTAAGGCCGAACAGGTTCTTCATCACCGTGCTGACGCCGGTGGTGGGGTGGTCTTTGTACTTCGCGATGGTGACAAAGACGTCGCAATCCGCGTAGGAGCGATTGACGTCATAGGCGGGAAACAGCAGGCCGCCGTGCGGCACGGGAAGGCGCGTGAATTTCTTGGCGGCGTTGGCATAGTTGGTGTTTTCGAACTCCACGCGGGGCGCGGCGCGGAGGAACTGCCGGGGATCCCAGTTGGCGTCCAGCATGTGCTCTTCGAAAGGATCCGTCCGTGGCGCCGCCGCCCCCTCCACCAGACGGATTCGATGCGCGCCGGCCCGCGCCATCAAGTGCATGGCGGCGGCGAGGAGGTTGGGGTGGGGCCAGTGAGTGTCTCCCAACGGCAGATGCCCGAGCCGGACGGTCGGCCCGCCGTTGAAGTTCAGTTTAATGGCGACGGTCTTGCCCTGGACCAGGCGTCCCAGCCCGCCCAACTTATCGAACATGCCGTTGAGAACCGGCGTCAGTTCCGAGGGTTCATACGTTCTGCAGCGCGCGATCGCAACCGGCGCGACAGGCGCGGGCGCGGTGATAGCCGATGCCGCTTTCGACAGAAGCAAACCGGATGCGCCGAGGCCGGCAAGCATTTCCCGACGCGAAATCGCGTTGTGCATGGACGAAGTCCCCCCGATTCTGAAGCCATTATATGCCAGCGCCAAAGCGGTAACGCAAGCGCGCGTGAAGGGCGCCTGAAACAACTCAGAAGAGGAACCCGGCGACCAGCTGGCGGACGGGCGTGGCGCCTGCGGCGCCGGGTTCCCGAAGATAGGCGTCAAGCGCGGTGGCGCCGGGACATCAGAAGTAGAACTTAGCGCCCAACTGAATGACGCGCATGTTCTGCGCCGCGTTAGGCTCCCCAAAGTAGGTCCCAAGGACCGATGTGCTTCCGGCCGGCCGCACGTTGTTCGAAGCCACAAGGCCGGTGAAATTGCTGAATATGGCATTCCCGGTCTGGCCGGCGCCGTTGGTCACGTTGCTGGTCAGGTTGTAGCCGGAGATCTGGGGATGGTTGGGGGCGTTGAACGCCTCCACTCTCAGCTGCAAGTAGCGTTTCCCGTCTCCGCTAAACGGGATGTTCTTAAACACCGAGAGGTCCTGGTTCACGATCCAGGGGTAGCGCAGGTACATGCGCGGGTATGGGCCGATATCGTTGATACCCGGAACCACCAGGGCCGACATGTTGATCGTCGAGCCGGTTTGGGGACTGCCATTTAACAGGAAGCGCATTTGCTGCCCCGAGAGATTGCCGCTGGTAACGGTGCCCAGCAGACGGGTCCCCGGATCCTGGCCGGAGATGCTGAGACTGACATCGGTTGGCTGCCCGGATGCAAGCGTGGTGACTCCGGAAAAGATCCAGTGGTCCAAGATCGCGCCCGCCACCTTATTATCCTTGAAAAGCCGGCTGCCCCTAGGCACATCCCAGACAAAGTTCCCGACCAGGTAGTGCGTGCGGTCGAAAGCGGCAAGCCCATAGTCGAGCGATGGATTCACAAGCCTGGTAAACGTGCCATCGTCCGAAATGGTTGTCTGGGTCTTCGAGAGAGTATACGCAACGCCAAAGGTGACATTCTTCGATATCCGCCGATTGAGGGCCACCTGGAACGAGTTGTAATTCGCCTGGGCGTCGAAAACGTACCACGTAATGTCGCTGTACCCCTGGTAGGGCCGCAGGAAGTCCGTGCCTAGAATGTCCGCCCCGCTGAAACTCAGCCCCGCGCTTGAGTAAATCGAAGGCAGGTTAGGTTCGGTGGCCGGGATCACTCCGTTGGCGAACTTGGTCGGGTCCTGGGCCGCGGCGGTGAAGGTTGTCCCATAAGGCGGAGTATTCAGATTCGTCTTGCGGGGGAGATCGCGCGATTTCGATCCGACGTAAGAGATATCGATCACGGTACCGGCTCCGAGTTCACGCTGCACGCCGATGCTGTAGGAGTAGATGTGCGGAAAACTCATGTTTTCGGTCACGCCCGTGACTGACAACGGCGACAGAAGACCGCTCCCGCCTGGCTGGATGTTCTGCAGATAGCCATACTGAAGGGTGGGCTGCAGGACCAACGGCGCGTTGCTGGCTCCAAACCCCGTGACGCCGCTCTCGTACCGGTCGATTGAGATTCCGAAACCGCCGCGCACCACGGTCTTATGGTTGCCAGTCACGTCATACGCAAAGCCGAGACGGGGCTGTGGCAGAATCGCGCGGGTCTTGACGCCGCCAGTCGGGTACCCCTGACTGACTAGTTCCATCCCGTTGCTAATGCTGCCGACATTCGGCACCAACTTTCCGACGTAATAGCCGGGCTGGGTGTCCGCCAAGGTCGCGGGGCCCGTGGTGGCCGGGTCGATGGCCCGGTATGTGGCCGACCCCAACGAGCAGGTCGCGGCGCCGACGCAAACCGGCCTGTAAAGGCGCTCCGCCGCCGCAGCATTGAATGCGTTGGGATTGAAATAGGCCCCATCTCCATTGGTGTTGTAAACCGGCTGATACCAGGAGAACCGTATGCCCAAGTCCAGCGTCAGGCGCCGGGTGGCCTTCCAGGTGTCTTGCGCGTACCAGGAGACGTCGCGGTAGAGGTAGTTCTGAAGCGGCTTCCCGTTTGCCTGAGTGTAAGAGTTGTACACGCCCAGCAGGGCATTCGAGAAGGGGTTGCCGCTATTGAGCGGGTTGGAGGCGTTGGTCGTGAAGTCGATGTCGCTCTCGACGTGGGTCTGATTGTTGCTGGCATTCGAGGCGCTCTGGAAATAGAAGCCTAACTTGATCACGTGCCCGCCGTGAACCTTGGTGACGCTGTCCATGACTTGCCAGATCAGGAATCGCTGATTGAAAGGCCCGAAGACGCTGGTACTGATAGCGCTGCCCACGCTCGCGATCCCACCGAAAGTCAGGCTTGGGATTAAGTTGGACGTGTTGGCTCCGGGATAGAGCAACGGCGTGTCAATGCCGTATGTCGCGCGGGTGGCCGCGTCGCCCTCCGGCGCGATGGTAACGCCGCCCCGGCCAATTCCGAAAACGAAATCGTTCGCCCAGGTTGGTCCGAAGTTATTGCTGAGCGAAATGCTGGGCACGCTGCCCGGGCCGTTCCTCCGGTCCGTGATGGTGAGCGGCCAGTTCCAGGTAGCCGTGGTCGTGCCATAGGCGAATTGTTGATCGTCGTGGTTGTAAACCCAGCGCACGCTAAGCCGGGTATCGCCCTTGATATTCCAGTCGCCGCGAAGGATGGTCTCGTTCCGGGGGTAGGCGCTGGGAACCTGGGAGGTGTAGTTGTAAACGTTCCCTCCCACGGTGGTGTTGGGCAGGGGCAGGAAGTTCAAGACTGCCTGGCCGGGGGCGTAGAGACTGGTGCTTGGGATCATGTTCTCCCCAAACGGGAGCCCGGTGGTCGGATCGGTGATGGTGATCGCCTTGCCGCTGCCGTCCACTGAATGCGAGAAGTCCCCGGTGCGCTCGGCGGCCGTGGGAACGCGGATGTTGTTCGACGAGGTCTGGGGCACGAGTTGGCTGTAATATTCCTGGCTGACGAAGAAGAAGAGCTTGTTCTTTCCTTTGACCACGTGCGGGACGTAGACCGGGCCGCCGAAATTCCACCCGTAGAAATTATAGCGGTAGAGGGGGCGGGGGAACCCATTGGCTGAGCCGCCGCGCAGATCGTTGAAGTAGGTATCGGCATTCAAGCTGTCGTGGCGGCGGAAGTAACTGCCTCCCCCGTGATATTCGTTGGTGCCGCCGCGCGTGGTCAGCGCGATGAGGCCCCCGCCGGATCTGCCAAACTCGGCCTGATAGTTCGACGTGAGGATCTTGACCTCCTCGACCGCGTCGGGGTTGATCGAAACCAGCGCCCCGGTGTTGTTGCCCAGGTTCAGGTTGGTGATGCCGTCGAGCGTGTATTCGTGCTCAAGGCTGCGCGTACCATTGACTTGGAAACTGCCAGTGATGTTGGTCACGGTGGAAGCCGCGTTCGCCACCAGAGCGCTCACGTTGACGCCGGGAATGAACTTCATCATATCGACGATGTTTTGGCCGTTGAGCCCGATGTCGCGGAGTTGCCGGTTGGTCACTAGGTCGGACCGTTCGCCGGACGAGTCTTGAATCTCAAGCTGCCCGGCATCGGCTGCCACGGTCACGGTTTCCGTGAGGCCGCCCACTTCGAGCAGGACGTCTCCCACGGTGACCTTGGTGGACACTGGCACCACAACATCGATCTTTTCGGCCTTCTTGAACCCGGACATTTCGACGTTCAAGGCGTAGGTTCCAGGCGGGACCAGCGGAAAGATGAAATCCCCTTCCGGGTTCGAGGTGGCTGTCAGCGTCAGGCCGTGGACAGGGTCGGAGGCCTTTAAGGTCGCCCCGGCAACCACTTTGCCGCTCGGATCCTTGACGGTTCCCACAATGGAACCTTCCTCCTGCGCCAGCGCTACGGTAGCGAATGCGCACGCGACGGCCAGCGCCCACGCTGTTCTCTTTATCCCGAATCTCAACATCTGCTTTCTCCTTTGCGGTCCAAACAAACTCACAGCGACTCGTCCAATTCAAGTCCGATTCGCATTGCGGTTGATTCTATTGCATGCGCCTGCCACTGTCATCAGTCTTTCCTCATACCGTAAGTTGTGCGAATCGCATATATAGGACTAGGCTTTCTGCATAGGATGAAGACGTCGGGCTTGGCGGTATGCTTGTTGAGATGCTGGATATGATCCCGTCACGCAGGATGGTCCGCGGTTGGCGCCCGCGCGGCATCGCCGCGGGATATCTGGTCCTGGGCTGGCTCTTGGCGCTGCCGGCGCCGCCCGCCAGCGCCACGGAATCGGGTTTGCCGGCTGCGTCCGCGGGCTACGGCATCGACTTTTGGCGCGAGGCGGAGGGCCTGCCGCAATCCAGGATCAGGTGCATCGCGCAGACCCACGACGGCTACATCTGGCTGGGCACCGATGGCGGCGCGGTCCGCTTCAATGGCGCCAGTTTCACCGCGTTCACGGTGGAAACCGGAAGTCTGAAGGATAACGAGGTCTGGGCGCTGCAGGAAGACGACGAGCACGCGCTCTGGATCGGAACCTATGGAGGCGGCTTGACCCGCCTCAAGGATGGACGGTTCAAGACCTTCACGACGGCGGACGGCCTGCCCGACGATATCGTTACGCGCATCGACAAGGACGCGTCCGGAGATCTCTGGATCGCCACGGCGAGCGGGTTCAGCCGCTATTCACGCGGGCGTTTGATCCGCATCGAGTCGCCGGATAGAGACGCCACGGCCACCCGCGATACCATCTGCGCACGCTCTGCGCACGACGTATTTGTGGCCACGAGCTCGCAGGTGTTTCGCCGCTCGGACGGCCTTTTCGAACCGCTCGGAGGGCTCGTCCGGAAAGGCGACGGATCGATTGAGAAACTGATCTGTTCCGCCGATGGTTCGTTCTGGATTGGGTTCAGTAACGGCCTGATCAAGAACTGGAAGGAGGGCAGGATCGGCATATTCAAGCCGCAACACGGCCCAAGCACGCCCATTACGGCGCTCTATGAAGACCCCGCCGGCGGCGTGTGGGCAGCCTTGGGGCGGACGATTTACCGGCTGCGGAGCGGACGATTCGAACCGTTACCCCTGGAAGATGAAAAAACGGACCTTGGCACGGTGTACAGCATGAATCTCGATCGGGAAGACAGCCTCTGGGTTGGACTCCAATCGAACGGCCTGGGCCGTCTCCGCGTGAAGCAGATCTCAACCTTGCCCGTTCCGGAAGGCGCACCCGACGACATCGCGCGATGCGTTTACCAGGACCGGCGTGGCGATGTCTGGGTGGGAGCGTCCAATGGGTTCAGCCGGTATCGCGGGGAGAAGTTGGTCGATCATACAAACCTCCCTTCAGAGCGTTCAGGACCCGTGAGGTCTTTCGCGGAAGACCCGCAAGGCCGGCTCTGGGTTGCGGCCGGCAGGGACCTGCTGCTGCTGGAAGGGGGACGCTTGAGCGATTTCCCGGGCTGGCGGCCGTCTTCCCTGATCACTGTGATTTACAGGGATTCTCTCGGCGGCATGTGGGTCGGAACCGACTGGGATGGGCTATACCAGTGGACCGGGGAGGCTTTCCGAAATTATCGCAGCCAGGACGGACTGGTCGGGAACCGAATCCGCGCGTTATTGCGCGACCGCCAGGGCGCGCTTTGGATCAGCGCGGTTGGGGCCGGCGTAAGCCGGTTTTGCCAGGGGAGGTTCACCAATTACGGGTACGGCACAGGTTTGGCGGGAAATCGCGTCTATGCGATTTACGAAGACGAGGACGGTACGCTGTGGTTCGCCACCCGTAACGGGCTGACCAGGCGCAAGGATGGAAAGTTCTTTTCCTATACTTCGGCATCGGGCCTGTGGGTCGATTTTCTCTATAGCATTCTAGATGATGGAATAGGTAACTTTTGGTTCAGCTCCGCACAGGGTCTTTTTAAGGTCGGCAAAGCCGAACTGGCGGACTTCGCGGACGGGCGGGTCAGGAAGGTCACCTCGGTAAGTTATGGCGTGCGCGACGGGATGAAGACGCGCGCCTGCAACGTCGGCAACCAGCCTATTGCATGGAAGACAACCGGCGGTCTGATGTTGTTCAGTTCATTGATGGGCGTCGTGGTGGTCGCCCCCAGCCGCCTAACGTCCAGTTCGTACATCCCTCCGGTGCATATTGAGGGCGTCAGCGTGAACCGGCAGCCGCAACCGCTGGACCGGGATCCCAGTCTTTCGGTGGGGGCCGGAGAGGTGGAGATCGACTATGCCGCCCTCAGCTATGTGGACCCTGAAAAAGTCCGATTCAAGTACATACTGGAAGGTTCCGACGACGATTGGGTGGACGCCGGCGGCAGGAGATTCGCATACTACGCTAACTTGCGTCCCGGACGGTATCTTTTTCGTGTGATCGCCGGGACCGTTAGCGGATCGTGGAATGAAGTCGGCGCGTCGTTCGGGTTCTATCTTAGGCCGCATTTGTATCAGACCCGAGCGTTCCTGGGCGCGATCATCCTGGGCGCATTGCTGTTGGCCTGGCTGATATACAGACTCCGTATGCATGATTTGAAGGCGCGCTATTCCGCGGTGCTGGCCGAGCGCAACCGGATCTCGCAGGATATTCACGACACCTTCGCGCAGAATCTGGCAGGCATCGCGCTGCAGTTGGATTCGTTGACCATGCAGTTGGAGGAGATTCCCCAGGGTTTGAGGGAGCGGCTGGACGAGGCCTGCAACCTGACGCGGTACAGCCTGGCGGAAGTCAGGCGCGCCGTCGGGGATCTGCGTTCCGACGAGATCGAGAAGCAAGAACTGCCCACGGCGCTGCCCGCGATCGCCAGGAAAATGGCAGCCAACTCCGCGATTCAGCCCTCCGTCTTGGTGGTGGGCGCTCCGAAGCGGCTGAACGCGGTTACGGAGAAGAATCTTCTGCGCATTTTCCAGGAAGCTTTGGCAAACGCGATCAAACACGCCCATGCCCAGGCGATCGACGTCGAGTTGAGGTACGAGCGGGAGGACCTAGTCTTGCGTGTGCGGGACGACGGGCGCGGCTTCGATGCGGAGACAGCGATCCCGCTCGGAATCGGACACTACGGATTGACCGGCATGCGCGACCGAGCCGAGAGGATCGGCGGGCGCTTCACGCTCCGAAGCGCGCCCGGTGAGGGAACCGAAGTGCTGATCATCGTGCCGCTCTCGGCCTAGAGAGGCGGAATGGAAGGAAACAGGCTATGGGCCAGGCATCGCAAATTCGCATCATGATTGTGGAAGATCATTTTGTCGTTCGGGTTGGGCTCAAGGCGATAATCAACAGCCAGCAAGACATGGTCACCGTGGCGGAGGCCGCAAACGGGAAGCAGGCGATCGAAGACTTCGAGCAATACCAGCCCGATGTCACTCTAATGGACCTTCGGATTCCTGGCGTGAGCGGGATCGGCGCCATTAGCGGAATCATCGAGAAGTTCCCACGCGCGCGGATCATTGTGTTGTCGACTTACGCCGGAGACGAGAACATCTCGCGGGCGTTCAAGGCGGGCGCCAGGGCGTACTTTCTGAAGGACGTCAAGGGTCAGGATCTGGTAGATGCGATCCGCGCGGTCCATGCTGGACAACGGCCGCTTCCGCCCGAAATCGCAGCCCAACTGGCGGAGAGTCTCCCGCACGCGCCTTTGAGCGCGCGGGAATTGGAGATTCTGAAACTGATCGCGAAGGGTAAGTCAAACAAGGAGATTGCAGCCGATCTCACCATAGGCGAGGGAACCGTCAGAGTTCACGCCAGCAATCTCTTTGCGAAACTGGATTGCAACGACCGGGCGCAGGCGGTAGCGGAGGCATTTCGCCGCGGCATTATCGATGTCGACTGAAAATCGACTGCGGCTCGCCAGCGCATCGGGCCTCCCGGTGAAATAGGCCGCGGCTGAACTGCGCCTTCATTCGACCTTCCTCTTAGCAATCGGGGCGCCGCTCTTGACGGCGATCTCCCCGCGTTTCCTCCGCTGGATTGACTTCACGTGTAAGGATGTCCCTCTCGCCAGTGATCAGCGTGTTGCCGTTCTTGAGGCGGATGGCAGCCCAAGGGATCTGAATCTGGTACTTCCAGACCTCCTTGAAATCCTGGTTGTCTGCTTCGAACATGGCCTGAGCGAAAATGCCCTGCTCCCAATCGCGGCGCTGCATAGCCATGGCTGCCGTCGCGGACTTCTCGACCCGCCGCCTGCTCCCGGATTCTTGCGCCGAGGCCCTGCGCGCATCCTGGGCGATCGCCCGGTCCGCGCCGAGCGACGCCGCCCCACACAAGAAATACCGTCGGTTCATCGCCGCCATCTCCATTTAAGACCATCGGCTGCTGTCCAGCATACACACATCCGCGACTTACTAAACTAACCATCGTGTTAAACTGAGCTGAAAGAACCGTCCCGGGGACGTCGAAAATGAATGTACCTCAACCGCAGTTCCCCGCCGCGGCGGATATTGGGGACCTAACACAGTACCTCGAACGGCTGCTGCGGGCCGATAGATTCCGCAAGTCGCCCAGTTTGCGCCAACTTCTGGATTATCTGATTCGGAAGTGCGCCGAAGGCTCGGCCGACGACATTAAGGAATCGACCATCGCGATGGACGTGTTTGGGCGTCCCGCCAGTTTCGATAGCCGGTTGGATAACAGCGTTCGCGTCCAAGCACACCGGCTTCGCAAGACCCTCGAAGGGTACTACGAAGCCGAGGGCGCGGCCGATGAGTTCCGGATTACGATTCCCAAGGGAAGCTACATCCCGTCGTTTCAGCGCCATCAAGAACAGTTTGCCGCCGGAGTCCCGGCGCCTGGGGCCAGTAGTTCTGAGGGCGAATTGACGGCTCTTCCCGCTGGGCCGGCAACCAGACGCCCGCGCGCGCTGGTGTGGGGTGCGTTCGCCGCAGTGTTTTTCGCAGGGGTTCTAACGAGCGCACTCGCCTTCCGGATGGAGATTGGGCGCCGCGCGCCCGTGGGGCGGGAAGACCTTCGCGCGCTGCCGCTCTCGGCCGTCTGGGGCGGCATGCTCCGTCCCGATTTCGACTGCGTGATCTCGTTCACAAATCCTGTGTTCCTGCGCTTCCGGACGTCGCGCAATCAAGTTCTCCTCCCGTATTCGGGTCCGGTGAGCGTTCCCGTTGGCGTGCCGGTGAATATTTCGCCGGGCGACGCCAATGTAGACCCCGAGATTGTCAGGCTCGGTTCCAATTTCATCTTCAGCAGTAGCTGGACGGGCACTGGCGAAGTACTTAGCGTCTACCGCCTCACGAAGCTATTCACGGAAGCCGGCCGGCCCTTGAAGGTGATTCGCAGCCGGGCGCTCACATACGATGCTATGCGGGAAGCGAACGTGATCTTCTTGGGGTCCCCCTGGGCCAACGAATTGCAAGACAAGGTCAATCCCGGCCAGACGCCGCTAGTCTGCAATAACGAGGGCCAAATCGTCAACTCCAATCCACAGCCCGGCGAGCAAGCATGCTACGTCTCGGAGTCCGACCCCGGAACGAAGGCGCTGAAAGCCAGTTATGCGCTGATCAGCGTTCTGCCCGGGATCGCGCCGGGAACCAAGATCGTGAGTTCCGCGGGACTCGACACCTATGGGACTTCGGCGGGAATCGAATTCCTCGCCTCCACGGCGGGCGTGGCAGAGTTACTGAGACAGTTCGACCCGGTCCGGCAGCGGGCCTTGCCGGAGTTCTTTCAAGCGGTGATCCGAACAGACATCGTACGGGACGACCCAGCTAATTCTTCGCTCGTTCTGGTGCGCGAAGTGAAAAGACCCGGCGTCACGGTTTCAAAGGATCAACCTTGAAGTTGTTGAACTGGGCCATCGCGTAGCCGTTCACTCCCACGCCGGCCATGCCGCGCGGCAGGCTCACGCCTTGTAATCCCACTCCTTGCGGTACGGCGGGTCAACCGAGCCGTTGGCGGCATCGTCGTTGGCGATCTTCATGGCCTTTGTGTCCCACGCCAGGACTTTCGCCTCGCGGTTTGCGCGCCCGCCGGCGCTTGGCGGCGCAACGGGTTGTGCGTAGCGGCGCAGGGCGAGCGTTCCCAACAGGGCGAACTCCGTCAGTCCGCAGGCGAACTCGATCGGCGTGATGGATTTCTTGCCGGCTTTGCACATGCGCACCCACTCGGTGTAGTGATCCGGTTTTTCGCAGCGCGGCAGCGTCGCCGGCGGCTGTTGGAAATCCTTGAATTGGGCCTCCGGCAGGAGCCAGCCGCCGGGCAGGCCGCGCACCTGCTGTCCCGGCCGGGGTTGCGCGCCGAAAGGCAGCCAGGGGTTGCCCCCATAAAAGGCGGAAACTTGCACGCCTTTCTCGCCCACGAACATGATGCCGCCGCCGGGCATGGGAACCTCCGCTGGCATGCTTTCCGGCCGCGGCGGCAGCAGCCCGCCATCATAGAAGAACGCCATCATTGGCGGCTTGGCACCGCGGGCGGGAATGTGCCATTGAATGGTGTTGGCGATGCTCATGCACTCGGGATTCTGCACCGGGCCGGACAGCGAGAAGGCTTGGCTTCCGACGCCGCTCACCCAGTCGGGGGCGCCCATTTCCAGTTCGTCGTGGAACATCTGGAGCGTGTGGCAGCCGAAGTCGCCGATGGTCCCGGTGCCGAAGTCCCACCAGGGCCGCCAATTGCCGTAGTGATAGGTCTTGTGATACGGCCGCGCGGGCGACGGGCCGCACCATTCGTCCCAGTTCATGCCGTCGGGCGGGGTTTGGGCGTCGGGTCTTGCCAGGCCGCTGGGACTGTAAGTGGGAGTCCAGAGATGGACCTGGTGAATCGGGCCGATGGCGCCGGTCAGCAGGAGTTCGGTGGTGGCGCGCGCGTAACTGGTGCGGGAATCCTGAATGCTGGCTTTGGTGGTGACTTTGGAAGCCAGCACGGCCGCCTTTACCGCTCGCGCCTCCGCGACCGAATGGGTTATGGGCTTCGCGCAGTAAATGTGCTTGTTCATGGCCAAGCCGGCCAGCACCAGATGGGAGTGCCAATGGTCCGGGGTGGCTACGATCAAGGCGTCGAAGTTCTTCTCCTCCTTGTCGAACATCTGGCGGAAATCGCGATAGGCGCGGGCGGATGGATAGGTCTTGAATACCGGAGCGGCAAATTCGAAATCCAGGTCGCACAAGGCGACGATGGCTTCGTCTTTACAGCCGTTTAGGTAGTTCCGTCCCATGCCGGCGACGCCCACGGCGGCAATGGCCAACTTGTCGCTGGGAGCCCGGTAGCCCTGTCCTCCGAGCACGTGGCGCGGGACCACCAGCGGCGCGAGACCGGCGGCGATAGCGGCGCGCCGGGACAGCGGGTTCTTGGTCGAATCGTTCGTGTTCATCAGAGCGGTCTCCTCCTCACTGTTTGGCCGGTGGGGCGGGCGGATTTGCGCCGCGCCCTCCTCTGCCGCCTGCCGGCATGGGGGCCTGTCCGGTGGGTTCCGACGCCGGAGCCGGCGGGTCAGGCAGCAGGCGCAGCGGTCGCACGTAGATGTTTCGGAACGCCACGGCGCCGTGATCGCCTTGCAGCATTATCGGGTTCGTGGCGGCCTCGGGAATCTTCATGGAAGCGACGGTCGGGCCGAGCCTTTCCACTTTTTCGTGTATCAACTGGCCATTGTGCAGGATGCGCAGAAACTTGGCGGGGACAATCTTCTTCCCCGCGGCATCGAAACGCGGGGCCTGAAACCAATATTGGAACGACTGCCATTGCCCCGGGGGACGGTCTGCGCGCACCATGGGTACGATCCCGCCGTCGATTCCGCCGATTGGCCCGCCGTCGTAGTGGTACATGGCACCGCACCGGTCCGTATCCAGCCGGGGCGTGAAGCCCCAGCTATCCCAGATCTGCGTCTCATAAAGCCCGTGCATGAAGAAGCCGGAGTTGGAATGCGCCGCGACCATGAACTCAACATAGACTTCGACATCCCCGAACTTCTCGGTGGTGTATATGTTGGAAGCGTTACCCTTGGGGTCCACGCCGGTGTTCACGATGCGGTCGCCTGACCCAGGCACGGCCGTCAGCAAGGTGGGATTCGAGGTTCCGCCCCAAACGACCGCCCTGGTGACGACCCATTGGCCCTTTTTGGTGGAATCGACGAACTGCCAGCCATCGAGGTTCCTGCCGTTCAAGAGGGGCTTCCAGCCAGTTTCCAATAGAAACGGCGGGTCGCCGTGGCCGCTCCCGTCGTTCAAAGGCGGTAGGTCCTGGGCGGCCAACAACGTAGCGAATACGCCGGTCGCGACTGTGGCTAATGCCGCGCCAAGCAAGAAGGTCTTCACGCAGGTTTCCTTGAAATCACTAGCACTATAGCCTATATATGGCGATTCGGACCCGAAACGGCTGTACAGTTACCGCTACGTAACGTTACCTCAGGCGTTTTACCGTAACTTGGTGCGGAATCGACCGGTGGATCTGGCGCAACGGTAGTGTTGGACTTACTATGTGGTGTGCTAACGACAAAACTCGGTGAAGGACCGAACGTGGCGCTGTCGCGCCGAGCGGTTGTGGCCGGTCTGGCCCCGCTGGTGGTTCCCCGGCGTGTTTTGGGCGGCGCCGGTTATCAGGCGCCCAGCGACACACTGGCCATCGCCGCGGTGGGGATCGGCGGCATGGGCCGCAATTATCTGGAAGCGTGCAAGCAAGAAGAGATTGTCGCCCTTTGCGATTTGGACCACAATTACGCCGCCAAGGTCTTCGACGCCTATCCCGCCGCCCGCCGCTACCACGATTACCGGGAGATGTTCGATAGAGAGTCCCGCAATTTCGATGCCCTGATCATCGCCGTCCCGGACCACATGCACGCCATTCTGCTGATGGCTGCTATCGGCATGAAGAAGCACATCTACTGCGCCAAGCCGGTCGCCCACTCGATCGGCGAGGTGCGAACGGTACGGAAGGCGCTGTTGGCGGCTAAGGAGATCGTCACGAAGGGCAGCATCCAGGATTCCCGCACCGATTATGCCCGGAGCACCACGGAGATTCTGAATACCGGCGTGCTCGGCCCCATCCGCGAGATTCACATCTGGACGTTTCACCCCATCTATCCCTGCTCGTTGACCCGCCCAACCGGCGCCGGGACGCCTCCGGCCGGAATGGATTGGGATCTGTGGATCGGCCCGGCGCCCTTCCGGCCCTACAACAAGGCGTACCATCCGGCAAACTGGCGCGCCTGGTGGGATTTTGGGACCGCCGATGTCGGCGACATGGGGTGCCACACGCTCCACACGTATTTCGAAGAACTGCGGCTTCAGGCGCCATCGCTCATTTACGGGTATCGTTCGACCCGTTACGAAGACATGAGCAAGGAGACTCCGACGCCGGAAACCGAAGGTTCCGCCAATATGATTTTGTGGGAGTACCCGGCGCGAGGCGAGATGCCGCCGCTGAAGATGTTCTTCTATGACGGAGGCATTAAGCCGCCGCGGCCAGCCGAACTTGACCACGGCACGGCCATGCCCCGCGAAGGTGTTCTCTTCGTGGGCGACCAAGGCAAGTTGATGAGCAGCTACTATGGCGGCAACCCTTTTGCCCCGTTCGGAAGGCCTCTCAGCGGAGGGACTGCGGCTCGCGGGCTGCCTGGCGGTCTCTTGCTGCCCGAAAGCAAGTTCAGGGATTTCCAGCAGCCTCCGAAAACACTGCCGCGCTGCGAGAGGGCCGACCACTATACCGATTGGACCCGATCTTGCAAAGCCGGCGTGCCCACCGCCCTGCCGATTGAGTTCGCCTGTCAGCTCACGGAAGTGGCTTTACTCGGGACTCTGGCGCTCCGCACCGGCAAGACGCTCGAATGGGACGCCGGCGCGATGCGGGTGAGCAACGACGCTCAGGCAAGTCAATACGTCACTCCGTCTTACCGGGCGGGGTGGAAGTTGTAGGGTAGCGAAAAGGGAACTATGTACAAGAAAACCGACCTAAGCGCGGCGGGATTGTTCGCCGCGCTGGCTCTCTTTCCATTCCAGCCGGTCCATGCGGCGACGCGAATCAAGATGGACGCCGGGAACCTGCTGGTCACGGTTGACCCAACGGCCTGCCGCTGGTCGGCGGAGGTCAAAGGGACGCCAATGGTGCTGAACGACGTCTATTTTCTTCCTGGCGACGATCCAGCCGGCTGGGCCGTGACATCCTCGGTCGATAACAACGACTCCAACAGTCTCGGATCGTTCACCACGGTAACGCTACGCGGGAAGAAACCCGGGCAGCTCGATTTCGAGTATCGCCTCTCGGT
This sequence comes from uncultured Solibacteraceae bacterium, assembly GCA_964457555.1. Lineage (GTDB taxonomy): Bacteria > Acidobacteriota > Terriglobia > Bryobacterales > Bryobacteraceae > BOG-224. The sequence goes on along the minus strand of CAYWHA010000015.1, from coordinate 15,492 downwards.
CAGCAGGACCGGGAACGACATCCTGGTCAGCCTGGGCCGCACGAACAGGACGGGCAAAGCGGTCGACGTCGGCGAGATGACTTATTTTGCCTCCGCCGATGCGCGCCTGGGCGGGGCCGAGGACAAATGGATTTCGCTTGGAACTCACTCCCGCAACCGCGACCTATACGATCTCCTATCCGTGATAAATCTGATTGCCACCAAGACCTACGAGGTGAATCACGTGATTCGGGATGCCGACACGGGCAACAGCCTGTTGATGGGACATGTGACGGCCTTCAAGGGAGCCGCCCGGTTCGATGTGAGGTCCGGTTGGGGTGCCAAGGCCGCCGACCGCATGTACGTCCGGGGATATTGCGCCTACAAGATCGTGGTACCCCCCGGCAAGAGCTTCGCCGGAGAGAAGCTGCTTATCGACTTCAATCAAGACGCGCTTCGCGCCATGGAGCATCAGGCGGACCTGATCGCCATCGCCCATGACATACGGCTCAAGCAGCGGCGGCCGATCGATCTGGACGACCGGGAGTGGGTAGCGAACGACTACAGCCGCTTCCACGGATGGATGTCGGGAGGCAACAACGCGAGCGCCGCGAAGTTCTTCAAGGATAATGGCCTGGTCGATTTCTACTGGGGCATGGGCGGCCCCGGTCCGCAGGGGAGCTTTGGGATATATGGCATGGGCGGAGGCACTCAAGGCCGCCCCGCCCGCGTGAATTATCCGGCCGAATGCTATCTGCCGGTACACACCGTCAAGTACGGCGGCGAACGGGTGATCGATTTCTCCAATCCCCTGACTGTCAAGCTGGAGCGTGACCGGATTCTTCAGTGGATCGCGGGTCAGGAGAAGAGCACCGGGCGGGCGGAGATGGATTTTGCCGACTGGTGGGACTCCTGGCCGGGACAGTACGATCCCTTCATGAGCGGGCTTGAAACCTATCGCGCGGATGGAATGCTCTGGCGCGAGGCGATCGACCAGAAGGCCCCGCGAATGGTCATCCGTTCCAATATGCAGCCCGTCGATCATTCCTACGGGATTGTGGACATCTGCCGGATCTCGGAGGATGCCGATCAAGGGTACGAGGAGCCGGGATCGTCCCTGGCGGGAAAGGAATTCACGGGACTGTTGACGGAATCCGTGCTGGGATCCGCGAACCGGTTTTTCTACAACGGCCGCGTCTTCTGGAACGACGCCGACGGATTCCATATCTTCAAGTACGCCGCGCCGGACAAACAGGACTTCACTTATGCCCAGGGCAAGGTGGATGCCAACTTTCACGCGATTGCGGGAAATACGCTTTTCTTATCGGAAGCCTTGAATGTGCCCTATCCGGCCGACCGGATTGAGTTGCTGAAACGGATCAGCCCGCCCACCATGGATGTTTCCTATCCCGTGGATTTATTCGTCCGGCGGCCGGCGCGCGTCTGGAATATGCCCGTGGCACGGCCGTTTGGAAGATGGAACGTTCTGGCCGTATTCAATTACACCGGCGCGGGCAGCCGGCCGTTCACGACCTCGCTCGATGCGGCGAAGGACCTGCGTCTGGACCCGAACAAGGAGTATATCGTCTATGAATTTTGGAGCAAGAAACTGATTGGGACTTTCAAGGGCAGCTTCGCGACGCGCCCGCTGAACGCGTACGACTGCGACATCTACAGCATCGTCGAGAAGCAAGACCACCCGACGCTCATCTCGACCAGCCGGCATGTCCGGCAGATGGCGTTCGACATCAAGGACCTCGCCTGGGATGGCTCGCAGCGGACGCTTCACGGCGTTTCGCGCGCGGTGGCGGGCGACCCTTATCAATTGCGTATTTATGTTCCGGATGGCTTCTCCGCGAAGCGCGTGGAACTGTCCGGGGGACTGACGCCGAAGATCGCGGCTGACGGCAGTCTGACAACCGTGGACTATCTATCGACGACCGGTCAAGACGTCGAGTGGAAGGTGTTCTTCTAACAGGAGGAACGGGCATGAAACTAGTCACAGTATGGTTGAGCGCTTTGGGTTTCGGGATCGTTGCCGGGGTTGCCCAGACGCCCGCCCAAACGCAGTATCAGTATCCATTCCAGAACCCCAGCCTCCCGATGGAGGAAAGGGTCACGAACATCATTTCCCTGTTGACCCCGGCCGAGAAGGTCGACGTTCTAGGCGCGAACTACTACCTTGGCGGCGGGCGCGGCGGCCCCGGTCCCACTTTGACCCGCCTCGGGATCAAAGGTTACAACCAGGGAGAAGGCTTACATGGACTGTCACGAGGCAAACCTCCCAATGGCACAGCGACGACGACCTTCATTCAGTCCATCGGGCTTGGGGAGACCTGGGACGCCGATCTTCTCCAGAAGGCGGCCGCCGAGGAAGGCTACGAAGCGCGCTGGTTTAACCAAACCGCGAAGTACAGCCGCGGCGGCTCCCAGTCCCTGATTGTCCGCGCGCCGAACTCGGACCTCGGCCGGGACATCCGCTGGGGCAGAAATGAAGAGTGCTACGGCGAGGATGCCTACCTCAATGGCACGCTGACCGCCGCGTTCGTGCGCGGCCTCCAGGGCGATGATCGCAAGTACTGGCAGACCGCCGCGCTATTGAAGCACTTCCTGGCCAACAGCAATGAGAAGGGCCGCATGGGATCGTCCTCCAACTTCGACGAGCGGCTCTTGCGCGAATATTACTCCGTGCCGTTCCGCATGGGCGTCGAAGCGGGAGCACGCTCTTACATGGCCGCGTACAACGGCATGAACGGCATTCCCATGACCGCCCAGCCGATCCTGAAGGACATCACCATCAAGGAGTGGGGCGTGAATCACATCATCACCACGGACGCCGGTTCTCTCGACGCCATGGTGAGGGCTCACAAGTACTTTCCGGACCTGCCCACGGCCGCGGCGGGCGCCATCAAAGTGGGCATCAACCAGTTTCTCGACGGCATATACAAGGACGCCGTCAATCAGGCGCTCCAGAAGAACATCATCACCATGCCGGAGATTGAGGAAGTCATCAGAGGCAGCTTTCGGGTGATGATTCAACTCGGAATGCTCGATCCTCCCGAGATGGTTCCCTACACCAAGATCAAAGACGGCGTGGAGCCTCCGGCGAGGGAGGAGAACAAGCTGCTGGCCCGCCAGGTGACGCAAGAAGCGATCGTGCTGCTGAAGAATCAGAACAACCTGCTGCCTTTGGACAAGTCCAAGCTGAGGTCCATTGCGGTGATCGGCCAGCGGTCCAACGACGTCGCCTGGGACTGGTATAGCGGCTCGTACCCCTATTCGATTACCCCGCTCGACGGCATCAAGAACAAAGTCGGCGATGGCGTCAAGGTGAATTTCGCCCTCAACAACGACAACAATGCGGCGGCCGAAGCGGCCAAGGCCTCCGATGTCGCCATCGTTGTGGTCGGCAACCACCCGACCTGCGAAACCATGTCGTACGGTGGCAAGTGCGACCCCAGCGAGGGCAAGGAAAGCATCGATCGGGTTTCCATCGACCTACAACCCGCGCAGGAACAATTGATCAAGGACGTGTTCAAGGCTAATCCGCGGACCATCGTGGTGCTCAAGGCCAGCTTTCCGTTCGCCATCAACTGGGCCCAGGAGAACGTGCCCGCCATCGTGCACATGGCCCACAACAGCCAGGAAGAAGGCAACGCTCTAGCCGACGTTATCTTTGGCGACTACAACCCCGCCGGGCGTTTGGTGCAAACCTGGGTGAAATCGGTCGACGATTTGCCGCCCATGATGGACTACAACATCCGCAATGGGCGGACCTACATGTACTTCAAGGGTCGGCCGCTGTATCCATTCGGCTTCGGATTGAGTTACACCACGTTCGCTTACTCGAACCTTCGCCCCAGTTCCTCGCATATGGCCAAAGACGGCCAGATGAACGTGACCGTCAACGTTCGCAATACCGGCAAACGGGACGGCCAGGAGGTGGTTCAGTTGTACGTGACGCACATGGGATCCAAGGTCGAGCGGCCCATCAAAGAACTTAAAGGCTTTCAACGCGTCGCCCTGAAGGCCGGCGAGACGAAGATCGTCTTGTTCCCGCTCAAGGCCAAGGACCTGGCCTACTGGGATGAGCAGAAGAAACAGTGGGTGGTGGAGGACGAGAAGGTCAACCTGATGGTGGGAGGCTCCTCGGCCGACATCAAGCTTCAACAGGCGATCGGCGTGGGATTGTAGATCGCGATCCAACAACTCGTTCAACGGAAAGGACTTCGTCCGACATGAATATCGTGCATGTTGCAAACGGCCTCGGCCTGGCCACGTTCGTTGCTCTTCTGGCGATCTCTGGCGCCGCGGCGCAGCAACCGCCGGTGAAGGAGCGGCCCATCCCGCAGGTGGTGAAGAAGGACGGGCGCTACGCCTTGATGGTGGATGGGGCGCCGTTCCTGATGCTGGGCGCCCAGGCGCATAATTCGAGCGGCTGGCCGGGCATGTTGCCGAAGGTATGGCCCGCTATCGAATACCTCCATGCCAATACTCTGGAAATACCCGTCTACTGGGAGCAGATCGAAGCCCATCAGGGACAGTTCGATTTCTCCGTGGTCGATACCATCGTCACCCAGGCGCGCGAACATCATGTGCGCCTCGACCTGCTATGGTTCGGTACCTGGAAAAACGGCAGCCAGCACTACACGCCGGAGTGGATGAAAGCGGACCCGGCGAAGTACTTCCACCTGATCGACAAGAACGGGCGGCCGGCGGATTCGCCCTCGCCGTTCTGCACCGCGTCGCAGGAGCTGGATATCCGGGCGTTCACCGCGTTCATGCGCCACCTGAAGGCGTTCGATGCGCAGCGCACCGTAATCATCGTGCAGGTGGAGAACGAGTCCGGCACGTGGGGCTCGACGCGCGACTATTCACCGGCCGCCCAAAAGCTCTTCGAAGCGCCCGTTCCGCCGGAAGTGCTCAAGGCCATGGGCAAGCCGGCCGGCGCTCCGGCGAACTGGACGGATGCCTTCGGGGTGGAAGCCGAAGTGAACTTCCACGCCTGGGCCGTAGCCACATACGTAGGGAAGGTCGCGGCGGCGGGGAAGGCGGTCTATGCGCTGCCGCTTTACGCCAATGCCGCGCTGCGCGATCCCATCAAGCCGGGCGCACCCGGAAGCTATGAAGCCGGCGGGCCCACCGATAACGTGATTCCCATCTGGAAAGTCGCGGCCCCGGCCATCGATATCGAAGCGCCCGACATTTACATGAATGATCCGGTCGCATACCTGAAAGTGCTGGACCTCTACCACCGTGACGATAATCCCTTGTTTGTCCCCGAAACCAGCGGGGGCGCGCAGGTTTCGCGGTTCTTCTTCTCCGCTCTCGGCCTTCAGGCCATCGGCTTCTCGCCCTTCGGCCTGGACTACAGCACGGTTCCCTCCGTTCCGCCCGCTGCTCCAACGATTCTCCCGGCCGCGGCGCCCCAGGCCGGTTCTCCCGCCGCAGTTCCAACCGCCGCGGCGCCCGGGCCTCAGGATCAATTCGCCCCCACGGAGCAGAATTATAGGATTATCGGCCCGATGATGCGGGATGTCGCCCGCCTGAATTACGAGGGCAAGCTCCAGGCCGTCGCGGAAGAAGCCGGTGCGCCGACGCAAACGATGCATTTCGGGGCGTGGAATGCGATCGTCTCCTACGGAGGCGGGCGGGGCGGGCGCGCGCAGGCCGCGGTGACTCCAGCGAACCCAACCGGACGGGCGCTGGTCGCGCAACTCTCGGACAACCAGTTCCTGGTCGCTGGATCCTCCTGCCGCGTCGATTTCCGGCAGACGCAGGCGGATAAGCATCGCCAGTTCATGCGCGCGGAAGAGGGGACCTACGAAAACGGGGCCTTCAAGTTTATTCGCATCCTGAACGGCGACGAAACCGACAACGGCCTCAACCTTCGCACCGAACCGATCGCATTGCGAGTTTCACTTGGGGTTTATTGACATGAAATCGATGACCATCGCACGGATCGCGCTGGCGTGTTGCGCCGCGGCGATTACGGCCCCCTGCTACGGACAGGCCGCATCGGGAATCCCCCACTTGCAGAAACAGGGGACGGCGACGCAGTTGATTGTGGACGGCAAGCCTTTTCTGGCGCTGACGGGAGAGTTGGGGAACAACACGGCGACCAGTTTGGAGAACATGCAGCCGATCTGGCCGCGGCTGGTGGCGGGCAACATGAACTGCGTGCTGGCCGCCATCTCCTGGGCCCAGATGGAACCGGCGGAAGGCAAGTACGAGTTTGCGCTGACGGACGGCTTGATCCAGGAGGCCCGGCGCAACAATTTGAAGCTCGTGTTTCTGTGGTTTGGGAGTTGGAAAAACGGCCTTTCCAGCTACGCGCCAACGTGGGTGAAGCGGGACTACAAGAAGTACCCGCGAATCCGGATCAAAGGGGGCAGGAGCATCGAACTGCTCAGCACGTTTGGCAACGCTAGCCGCGACGCCGATGCGCGGGCTTTCCGGGCCCTGATGCGCCACATCAAGGAAGTGGACGGCCCGCGGCACACCGTCCTGATGATCCAGGTGGAAAACGAGGTGGGCGTGCTCCGTGACTCGCGCGACCGCTCCGATGCGGCCAACCAGGCATTCGCCGGACCTGTGCCGAAGGAACTGATGGACTACCTCCAGCAGCACAAGGACACGTTGGCGCCGGAGCTTAAAGAGGTCTGGACGGCCAATGGCTCCAAAACCTCCGGGACGTGGGAGGAAGTTTTCGGGCCGGGCAAACCCGACAGCGTGGACATGCCCATTCAAACCAACAGTCCTCCGCTGAGCCAGGAGGAGTACCAGAGCGGCTGGCGCAAGCTGCACTGGCCGGCGGATGAGTTCTTCATGGCTTGGAACTATGCGAAGTACGTGAACAAGGTGGTAGAGCAAGGCAAGGCGGAATACAACATCCCGATGTACGTGAATGCCTGGCTGCAGCAGCCGAATATGGCGTGGCCAGGGACGTACCCGAGCGGTGGGCCGTTGCCGCAGGTGCACGACATCTGGCGCGCTGGCGCGCCGGCCGTGGACATCCTCGCGCCGGACCTCTATTTGCAGTACTTCGACGAGGTCGCCCAAAGGTTCACGCGAAACGGGAATCCATTTTTCGTTCCTGAGACCAGCGCCAACGCAGCCAATGCGTTTCTGGCCGTCGGCAAGTACAACGCTATCGGGTTTTCGCCGTTCGGCATCGAGCGGAGCGTAGCGCCGGATAACGAGCTGGCCGCGGCCTACCGCGTGCTCTCGGAGATGGCGCCTGCGATTCTGGCGCAACAGGGAAAGGATACGATTGCGACAGTACTCATGAATCAGGGGGACGCGCCGAAGAGTGTCCGGCTGGGCGACTACACGCTCAACCTCAGTTACATTGGCAGGGGCCGTGCGCCGATCGCGCCGGAGCCGGCCGCTCCAGCCGGGCGCGGGCAGGCGGCACAAACGGGACCGCCACAAGCTCAGACGGGTGGACGCGGCGGCCAGGGCGCGCAGCCAGGGCCGGCGCAAGCCAACGCGATTCTGGTCGCTTCGGGGCCGGACGAGTTCTTCATGTGCGCTGGTTCGGGTGGGATGCGGATTGCGTTTACGCCCAACTCGCCGGGACCCGCGACGGTAGGGCTCGGCGATGTGCAGGAGGGGCGGTTCGTGGACGGCAAGTGGGTCGTGGTCCGGCAGTTGGGAGGCGACGACACGGGGCAGGGGGAGATTCTGAGCCTGCGGGCGAATACCGTGATGCGAGTGACGGTCTATCGGTACGAATAGTCAGTCTCGCGATTGCCCCGGGGCCATGGCCGCGCCTTACGCATGAAGGCATGTCACACCGCCGCTCCGCGATTCTCGCGGCGCTGGTGTTTTCAGTAGCTCGCCACGGAGACGCGCAGAACCAGCGGCTCGGAACTGAAATCCAGACCTCCATCGGTCTGGTCGCCATTCAAGAGGCGAAGGAACTTGAAGGCGCCGTTCTCATAGGTCCCCTCTTCGACGCGCAGAAACTGGCGGCGCTTATCCGGCGCGGCGGGACGGAAATCGACGCGGCAGTAGAATCCGGTCACCAGAAACTGGTTGTCCTTGAGTTGGGCAACCAGGGATCCTCCCATTGGTTGAGGATTACCCGCGGGGCGGCCATATCGTGTCCAAATGCCATAGGACACAACGGCGTCCCAAGCTCCAAACCGAAGCGTTTGCTCGACCTTCCCGGGCTCTTCGGCGACGGCCTGGAGCTTGCCCTCGAAATTAAGGCTGGCGACCTCGCGTGCCATTGGGCCGATCAAATGATAGGTAGGCGCGAAGGGAGCGACGAACTCTTTGGTCCCCGTGCGCGCCCACGGAGTAAGCAATTCGTCCTTCGGCCGAGCGGAGTCCGGAATGGCTTTGATCCTGGTAAAGTCTATCCCGAAGGGCGAAAAGCCAATAGCCTGGTGGCCAAGCGCGAAGAAGAAAAACCGTGGGCTGCCTCCGGTCTCCGGCACATACAAAGCGTTGTCCTCGCGGCGGTAGATATCGAGCGCCTTTAGATAACCCGTCGAGTCGGTGGCGTAGTCGTCGGGTGAGATCATATCGAGCGCGGGCGCGGCAGTCTTCCAGATCGGAACCACGTTGTTGCTCGGGCCGCCATCCTCGTACCGGGCCGGCGCGCCGGGTTGGGCGGGTTCCGGCAATACGGCGCAGCGATGCGTTCCCGGCGCGGCGTTCACATAGAGGGGGAGCGGATAGGCCGCCTTGCCGGCGGCGGCCACGTGTCCGATGTACTTCGCCACCGACCAATTGTGGAAGCAGACGCCGGCGTCCGGGCCGAAGACCGCCTGCCAATTTGGGGAAGGCGATCGGGATGGAGCGTGCATGGCCTTGATGACATCGGCCGGAACCGGGCTCTCGAAGAGCTTCTGCGCTTCCGGCGAATGATCGCGAAGATCGCCGCCCGTGCCCGGCTCGTTCTCCACCTGCACCATCAGCACCGTGCGCTGCGGGTCCGCCGCCTTGAGGTGACGCATCAAAGCGGCGAAGGCCTTGGTGTCCGCGTCGAGCGAGGGGGCGCAGAATGGCGATGGCGAATCCGCCGGGACGCCGTTTCCGTCCACCACCCGGGTATAGCGCTCCGGCGTCAGCTTCATCCACTCCGGAATATAGTGCGGGTTGCCATTCTTCCATGTGGCGAACCAGAGCAGCACCAGGTGCAGCCGATGGGTCCGGGCCTGAGCCAGGAGAGTGTCGACCACGCTGTAGTCGAACCGGCCCTGCTGCGGCTCGAACTGCTCCCAGTAGACCGGAATTTCGACGGTGTTGGCGCCCATGAATTCGATGGCGGGCCACACTTTCGGGAGCGCCGCGGGCCATCCGCTCGAGTTGTTCACTTGCGCGCCCAAAATGAAGTAGGGGGCATCATCCACAAACAGCGCCCAGCGCCCGTCTTTCTTGACGAGGCGGGGAATCGGCCGCTCCTTCACCTGCGCAGGCGCGGTTAGAGCGGTAAAGGCGAACACGATAGCCAGGAAACTGCGGGTTTTTCTCATCCTATTGTCCTATTCCGGCGCCGCGTGACGCCCGTCAAAACACAGTTTTTGCGCCAGCAAGCAGCTAGTTCAGCGATAGCGGTACAGAGTGAAGCGCTGGATGCCGGCAAAGCGGTCCGGGCGCCGATCCACCGGATGAGTCCGTAACGATAGGTTCTGCCCCTGCCCGGTCTCATCGCCCGCGAGTTGCCGGCTGGGAACCCAACGGCCGTTCTCGAAATAGCCTTCTTCCACCGTGCCGATTCCTACCGACTCGGGTCCCGGCGGATTTGTCGAGAATTTCACACTTACGCCCGTGCCGGCCGCGTAGTATTCGTCGGGCCCCGCGGCAATAAAGATCGCCGCCGAGAAGTTCTCCGATGGCGGCGCCCCGCGCGGGGGACCCTGAGGCGCGGCTTCCATCGTGTAGTTCCCCACCGAAATCTTCTGAGGCGGGCCTTTCGGGTCCAGCAGGACGGCGGACATGCTGCCGTCGCCCTGGTGTTTCGCAATCAGGGGTGCCAGTTGCCCGATTAAGCCGAAGACGTCGGTAAGAATAGGGTCGGGAGTCGCCGCCGGTCTTTCCACTCCCATCAGCGAAACGCCGATGGCGTCATGGCGTCCAAAAGCGTAGAGCACCCGGGCCTCCAGCCCGTACGGCGCTAATCCCCTCGTCTCGGGTATAAACAAGGGGTTCCCGGATCGGTTGTAATCCGCGCAAAACGACGCGAAGTCGGAGCCGTAAACGTCGAGCGCGAGCAAATCGACGCGCGGCGCTCCGGCTCTCCAGACGTCCATCAGGTCGGGCATGGGCGTGCCGCTGTTGCGTATAGGTTCGCCCGCCTTCGCGAACCCGTGGGTATACGCGTTCATGTACATCGGCAGCGGATACTCGGCCTTGCCCGCGTCGACCACCCGGCCGACGTAGCGCGCATAGTTCCATCCCATGAAGATTTCAGCGGCTGCCGTGCCCGGGCCAAAGACCTGTTCCCAGGTCCCGGAAGCCTTTGAGCCGGCCGCCTTCCAAACCTCGCCAAGCTCAGGGACCAGTGTGTCCTTGTGCTGTTGCAGGAAATCCATCAGCTCCTTTGGAACGGGTCCCTCGTACGCTTTGGTGGCGATGGGCGAACGGTCGCGGTACTCCTTCGGCTCGGACGGCAGGCCGATCTCGTTCTCCACCTGGATCATGATGACGGTGCGCTGCTGGCTGTCGATTGCCTTCACATGCCCCAACAGGGCCGCGAAGGCATGCGCATCGGCGTCCCGGTTCGCGTCGCTGAAGGTGCTGAGCACCTCTATGCTCTTGCCTCCTGCGATCTGGACGCGCGGAAAGCGCTCGAAATCCTTTTTGACCCAGTCGGGCGCGTAGCTGGACCAGCTGTTCTTCCAGCTTCCGAACCACAAGAGCGCCAGGCGCAGGTTGTGAATCCGCGCGTCCCGAATGATGCCGTCGAGCGCGCTGAAGTCGAACTTCCCTTCCCGCGGTTCGATCTGGTTCCAGGAGACGCCCGCCAGGACGGTGTTGAGCTTGCCGTCGACGAGCTTGGGCCACAGCGGCTTCATATACTCTGGGCTCGTGCCGCTGCTGTTGCTCAGTTCGCCCCCCAGCACCAGAAACGGCTTGCCGTCCACGATCAGTTGCGTAGCGGTCCCCTGTTTTTGCAAATGCGGAATTTCCGCGGCGCCGGCGGTTCGGGCCGGAGTGGCTTTTCCCTGACCCGCGACGAGGGTCGGAGCGCACATCAGAACGTAGCAGAATAAAGTGCGAAGTTTCATGAATACTTCCCTATTCGAAGCGGTACAGCGTCACGCGCTGGATGCCCTTCTGACTTGGCCCGAACACGGCTGGATGCTCAATTGGCTCGTCATGCAGCCTCGGCAGCACCACGCTGCGCGATCCGGTGTCGTCGCCCGCCATTCGCCTCCCTGGAACCCAGCGGCCATTTACGAAAACGCCTTCTTCCACGGTGGCCAAACCGGCGAGCGGAGGACCAGGCGTGTTGGGAATGAAACGCACGTTCACGCCCGTGCCCGCGGCATAGAATTCTTCAGGACCTGTCTGAATGAAAATCGCCGCCGCATTCCAGATGGGCGCGGGCGGTGGAGGCGCCGGAGGCTGAGCGCGCGGCATCACAAATGAGGCTTCGAGAGTCCAAGTTCCAACCTTGATCTTTTGCGGCGGGTCCCCAGCGGCCAGCGTAACGGCGGACATCGTGCCATCGCCCTGGTGAGCCGAAATCAGAGGCGCCAGTTGGCGGATTACGTCGTAGGCGCTGGTCAGCTCGGTGTCTGGCGCCGGTGGCCTTTCCACCCCCATGAGCGAGGTCCCGATCGCATCGTGGCGTCCGAAGGCATAGAGGATTCGGGCCGCCATGTTGTTCGGCGGAAATCCCCGCGTCTCAGGTATGAACAGCGGGTTCCCGGAGCGGGCGTAGCGCGCGCACATCAGCGGATAGTCGCCGCCGTAAATGTCCGGCGAGTAAATGTCGATTTTCGGAGCCCCGGCGCGCCAGACGTCGATCAGGTCGGGCATCGGGGCGCCGCCGCACGGACAGGCTGGGGGTTGGCCTTTCCGAAATCCGGACCCTGGGCTGTTCACGTACATTGGAATTGGGTATTCAGCTTTGCCCGCTTCGGCCACCCGGCCTACGTAACGCGCGAAGGCCCATCCCATCGAGATCTCACCCGCGGCGGCGCTGTGCCCGAACACTTCCTCCCAGGTCCCGGATGTCTTGGATCCGGCCGCCTCCCATACCTGGCGAAGCTCCGGAACCAGGGCGTCCTTGTGCGCCTGAAGAAAGTCCATCAGTTCCTTCGGCGCTTGCCCCTCGTATGCTCTCCGGGCCGCGGGCGAGCGGTCACAGGTCTCTATTTCGTTCTCTACCTGGATCATGATGACGGTGTGCTGCTGGCCGTCCACAGCCTTGACGCGCCTCATCAGCGCCGCAAAAGCTCGTGCATCGGCGTCCCGGTTCGCATCGCTGAAAGGGCTGAGCACTTCGGCGCTTTCACCCTCGGCGCGTTGGGTGCGAGGGAACCTCTTGAAGTCCCGCTTCACCCAGTCGGGCGCGTAGGTGGACTCGCCGTTCTTCCAGCTTCCAAACCACAAGAGCACAAGACGCAGGTTGTTAGCCCTGGCGCCCTGAATCACGCCGTCCAGCGCACTGAAGTCGAACTTCCCTTCCTGCGGTTCGACCTGGGCCCAGGAAACGGCCGCAAGGGCGCTGTTGAGTTTCGTCTTGGTGAGCGTGGGCCACACCGATTTCATGTACTCGAGGCTGCTCGGGGTGTTGTTGCCCAGTTCTCCCGCCAGCAAGAGGAACGGCTTGCCGTCCACGATCATCTGAGTGGCGGTCCCCTGTTTTCGCAAATGCGGGATTTCCGTAATAGCGGTGGTTGAGGCCGGAGGGACTTTCACCTGGCCGGCTACCAGGGCGAGAGAACACACGAGAGGAGCGCAGAGCAGAGTCCGAAGTTTCACGATGAGCCTCATATCGTCTCGCGTTTCGAGCACTTGCTCAGTGTTGCGATTCCCCGGGGTTTTCCGGGATGCCGGGGTCGTCCAGAACCTGCACGGCGGTCGCGGGGCCAAGGTTCGCCCAATCTCGCAATACCCAGACGACCTTCTTGTCCGGGGTGACCTCGACAAGTTGGGGTCCCTTTCCGTCATCGCCGCGCGAACATATGATGGTGTTGCCGTTCGCCAGCCGGGTGCAGCTCTGCGTGTTGATGAAGCGGTATGCCTCCGGCAGGTCGCCCAGCCTGAGTTCCCACACCGTCTCCCCCTTGGGATTGACTTCACGCGTAAGGATGTCCCTTTCGTCGGTGATCAGCGTGTTGCCGTTCTTGAGGCGGATGGCGGCCCAAGGGCTCTGAATCTGGTACTTCCAGACCTCCTTGAAATCCCTATCGTATTCCACAACCTGGCCCATCTCCAGGAACGGAATCAGGTAGGTTCCCTGCGCCGTGTAGCGCGCCCGGCGGAACTGCGCGTGCACGGTCCCGCGGTCGGTCAGGCTGGGAGCCGGCAGGTCGTGTTGCACCTCGACGGCCTTGGTCTTGGTGTTGACCACCATCAATTTGGGCGGCAGGCCGTTCAGGACGAACATCACCTTGTCCAAGCCGATTGGCTGGCAGGTGTGGATTTCGGTCCCTTCGGGGGCGTCGTAACGCCACACGACCTGTTTGTCAGGCGTGACCTCGGCGACGTACTGCATGCGGCTGAAAAGAACGTTGCCGTTGGAGAGCATCCACACGTCGTCGTATTCCCAGCCAGTCCCGGTGGAATACGTCCAAATGATCTTGCCTTTATTGACGAGAAGGATCTTGTTGTAGCCCTCGCCGATGTAGAGCATTGGGTGCTGGGCCCGTCCGTTGCCCGGCAGGCCCGGCGGTATGGGTTGGTCCCACTTGCGAGGGGCCACCTCCGTCTCAGCGGGGCCCATGGCCGGCACGCCGGCTGCGGTGAAACGGTCCAGCAGGCCCATCAGCGGCGTCGCTTGGGATGGCTTCGCTGTGGGCGTGTTCTGGCCCAAGATCGCCGGAGACACAGCCATGAACGCAAGTCCGGCCGCAACCACGGGCAGTGAGGATAGTCTTCTAACAGGCATACCACTTCTCCTTTTTGAGTTCCGATTTTAGCCGCGGGCCACCGCCTTGACGCCGGCCGCCTCCATCATGATGCAGAACGACTGACCTTCCGTCGAAATTCCCGGATGATCGAAACCGGGCGCCCCACAGACGCCTTGCACGAACCCGGATGCGTCCATCTTCGTCCGGGCCGCGTCTCGCATCCGGTCCGCTTTCGCTCGATAAGTTTCGGGAAGCCAGCCGCCCGATGTCCCTTCATAAATTGCGAATGAGAGCATCTGAGCGAGGTTCGTCTCAACGAAAGTGTCCGGTTGGTCAACCACGTTGTGAAACAGTCCGTCGGGGCGCTGGCGCCCCAGGCTGCCATCCACGATGTCCTTCGCAAAAGCTGCCAGGCGTTCGCGGTCGGGGCGGCGCTCACGCGGCAGTCGCCGGATCACGCGGGCCAGACCCGCTGCGGCCCAGCCGTTGCCGCCTCCCCAGAAATGCTTGTCCTTGAACTGCTGTCTCCCATCGTCCCAAATGTGCGAGAGAAGCTTTGCCTCCGGGTTCCAAAGCCGCTTCCGATAGCCTTCGATTTGCGCCAGCGCCTCGTCGTAAAACCCCATCGCGGCAAGGAAGGGCGGCGCGCAGTTGAACCCGTCGGACCACATTTCGGGTCCTCCGAAGGAATGATAGAGCACGCCATCCGTGGCTCGCGGCGCCCTGCTCCGGATCCACTCGAGTAGCCCTTGCACCGCCTCTTGAATCTGCCGGTCCCCGGTCCACTCGGCGGCTCGCACATAGGCTTCGCCGCCCATCGCGGGGTCCGTGGGGCTGCCGCTCACCACCACCGCCAGGCGTCCGTCCCGTACCCGCTGAATGATGGCCGCCCTGGTCAGCAAAACAACCGCTTCGCGGTTGTCCGCTTCGAGCATGGCTCGAGCGAAGATGCCTTGCTCCCAATCGCGGCGCTGCATGGCCATGGCCGCCGCAGTGGCCTGCTCGACCCGCCGCCTGCTCTCAGATTCTCTCGCCGCCGTGGCTCGCGCATTCTGGGCGATCGCCCCGCGGGCCCCGAGCGGCGCCACCCCACACAAGAAGTACCGGCGCTTCATATCTTCTCCGGACCGGACACGCATCCGCCATGCAACTGGCTTCGTCAACGAGAAGCTATGTTAGCAGACGACTTTCATGCACGCACGTTCAGCGCAGGCGGCAGTCGATGCGCCCACTCAGATGAGCCAGGATACCGAACTCGATAGCACCGAACGGACAGTTAGAACCGAACGCTGAAGGGCGCAGCCAAGTGGACACGGGATTCTGGCTTGCTCCCGTTAAACCCCGTTTATGAGTTTGTTCGCGTACCATAACAGTAGTTAATAAGGGGCGGAACTTCCGAAGTTCTCGCGCGTATCCATACACTAGTGGCCTGTCGCGGTGAATTCGTTAGCATGGCCGCACCCGACGACGGGCA
>CAYWHA010000014.1:0-112650 GCA_964457555.1 uncultured Solibacteraceae bacterium | reverse complement strand
CTTCAGGAGGACCCTTTTTCATCCGCGCCCTTATACATTCAAACAGACGCATTTTAGGGGAAGTCCAGCCTTCACGGTCTTCGCGCCTCGCGGCCCAAGCCTTCGTGCACCAACATCTTGAGTAGGGTCTGGTATCCCACGCCTTTGCGCGAAGCAATCTCCCGCGCCTTCGTTATGTCCGGTTCGGGCAATCGCAACGCTATCTGAACGGTCGGCGTCCGATTCAATTGGCCCACAAGGCGCGACCCCCTCGGCGCGCTCCCCTTCTTCAGGAGCTCGGCGGATTTCTGCTTTACAAACTCGCGACCCTCGCGACTGGTCCACCAGTCCGCCTCCTCCGCTTCGTTCGCGAATTTCGGCATGTCAATCGGTTTCTTCTTCATAGGTTCACTCCCCTCGCACCCGCCGGGCCAGGTAGTCCCTCTTCTGCCCTGCATCCAGATCGCACGCAGTCACGACCCGGATCTGCTCGCCACGCTCGATCACGATAGCGGCCAGCAGTCGGCCAGTATCGCTTTCGCAGTAGTAAACGTAACGCGGTTCCCCCTGCGCGTCTTGCTCATAGATCAGGATCGGGCTGTTCGACAGGCCCTGTTCCACCTCTTCCGACTTGATCCGATGCGCCCGGATCTTGCGCAGATTGTTCTCGTCCCAATCGAACACCGCACTTCTATTGTATATGCAAAGCATGACAAATGGACGATTGTGGTCAAGAAACGGGGATCTGGTACTTTGACCCTGGAAAGGGGATTTGCCCCTCTTTGCCGCCTCGGGATGTACCGCTCGCCCGAGGGCGAAAATGCGTGGTCGCGTTTTTCCGTGCCTCGCCAGATGGAGCCGATACTGGCGGACAGGGGCCTAGTTCACCGAGTCCGGCGCCTCAGTACGCCCAGCGCCAAAGGCTGGCGCCGACGGTGTAGCCCGCGCCGACTGCGGCGAAGAGGACCAGGTCGCCCTTCTTCAGACGGCCTTGCAGGATGGCGTCGCGGGTTGCCAGCGGGATGGTGCCGGCGGTGGTATTCCCGTAGCGGTCAATGTTGATGAGGACCTTCTCTGGCGCGATGCCTAACCGTTCGCCAGCGGCGTGGATAATCCGGATGTTGGCCTGGTGGGGAATCATGATGGCCACGTCGTCACCGGTGAAGCCATTGCGCTGCAACAGGTCGCGGCAGGATTCGAACATCTTGCGAACGGCGTACTTGAATACCTGGCCGCCGTCCTGCTTCACGTAGTGCAAGCGCTTGTCCACGGTTTCATGGGAAGCCGGCATGCGGCTGCCGCCCGCGGGCATGTGGAGAAACGGGGCGCCGGAGCCATCGATTTCGCCGAGGAAATCGATGAACCCGCAGTCCTCGCCATCCGCGACGGGTTCGAGGAGCATGGCGCCGGCGCCATCCCCGAAGAGGATGCAGGTGGCGCGGTCTGTGTAGTCGATAATGCGGCTCATGGTGTCGGCCCCGATGACCAGAACCTTGCCGTGCGTTCCGGCGGCCACCAGGTGCGCGCCCACGGTCAGTCCGTAAACGAAACTGGAGCACGCCGCGATCAGGTCGAAACCCCAGGCGCCTTTGGCGCCGAGCCGGTTTTGCACCAGGCATGCGGTAGAGGGGAACAAGTGATCCGGCGTGACGGTGCACACAACGATGGCGTTCAGCTCGGAAGGATCCACGCCGTTCTGCGCCAGCGCGCAGCGGGCGGCTTCTACGGCCATATCGGAGGTGGCCATTTCGGGTTCCGCGATGTGGCGCTCATGGATGCCGGTACGCTCCAGAATCCACTGGTTGTTGGTCTCAACCATTTTTTCGAGATCGCGATTGGTGAGCAGGCGCGGGGGGGTATAGCACCCCAGAGCGGTGATTTTGACCTTTAGCAAAGTTGTGTCCTTTTAAAACATTCAGGGTAACCTATCGGGCGGTTCCGGGTGGGGTCGTTATGGGGTCAGGCAGCGGACAAAAGCTTGGGATCAGAGGAAGCCGAGGACGCGGAGGACGCCGAGGAAGAATCTCCGCATCTCGGCGGTGTACTGGAAGGCACCTCCAGGTTCGCAGTCGAATTGACTTGCGGCGCGGGTTTTGGTGTACACTTAAAACTGACGTACTTTACGCTTGCCCCAAATCCGCACCATTCCGGCTCTCGACCTGAGAGTGAAACCGGGCGCTCCGCCCCTGTCCGCACGTCTTCGCACTCCCGAAGCCAACGCATAATCTAAATGTATCCAGGCAGAAATTATCCCCCTCGCAGGCAGAACCGCAGAGAGAACGTAAACGAGTCCATCCGGGCGCGTGAGGTACGGGCCGTCTTTCCAGACGGAACCACGGAAGTCATGCCTACGGCGGCGGCTCTGCGCAAAGCGCAGGAGTTGGGCCTGGACTTGGTTCTGGTTGCGCCGACGGCGGTACCGCCGGTGGCGAAGGCCGTGGATTTCGGCCACTACCAATACGAGCAGAAGAAGAAACAGCACGACGCCAGGAAGAAGCAGCACGTGGTGCAGGTGAAGGAACTGAAGTTCCGTCCCAACACCGACGACCACGACTACGATTTCAAGAAAAACCACGCCATACGCTTTTTGGCGGAAGGCAACCGGGTCAAGGCGGTGGTGCAATTCCGGGGACGCGAAATCGCGCACGCCGACCTGGGCAAGAAACTCCTGATGCGCTTCGCCGAGGACCTGACCTCCTACGGCACGGTGGAAAGCCAGCCGCGCATGGAGGGGCGAAACGCGCATATCCTGATCAGCCCGACGAAGGCAGCCGCCAAGCCGGGCGAGAAGCCCGCGCCTGCGCCGGCCGCGCCGCCGCGTCCGCAATAACCAAGAGGACTAGCGACGCAGGTTTCTGATTCCGGCTGACGAACACCGCCGGCGGAGACCGGCGGCGGTACTGTGCCCGCCGCCCGACGAGGGTTTCGCATGCTAACCTCTTTTGAGGCGGCGAAATGCTACCGGGACGAATCATCCATTGGGATCGCCTTGGGCCACGGTTGCTCCCATTTATCTGGTTGACAATGTCTGCGCTCTTGAACTACGTCAACTACCGGCGTGAGCGCTACGGGAGGCGCGGGCTGGGCCGCCAGGAACTTCGGTTTATGCTCTGGTGGACCGCCGCATGGGTGCTCGTGTTCGTGCTGGCATTGGCCGTTCGCGCGCTGAAGCGCCACGCCATCGCCACGGGGCCGGCCGTCGCCGCGGTGGTGAGGTCTACCAACGTTCGGGAGGACCAGCTCTCCCTGGTGCAGCGTTACATTCTTACGATCGGCTACAAGTACTACCTCGGGGACGAGCCGTACTGGGGCTTCGAACGGCGGCTGTTCCGCGACGAACCCGAAGCCGAAGCCGCCGGCGCCCGTCTGCTCGACCGTGAGGTGACGGTCCACTACCACCCGCGGCATCCCGACCTGTCGATCCTGGCTTGACGTTGCGGCGCAAGGTGTTCTAATGGTGCTTACGCTTTCCCAGGGAGACCTATGCGCCGAATCGCTGTAAGCACTATTCTATTGGCCGGTTTTTCGCTCGCCTTGTTTGTCACGGTGCGGGCGGGGAACTCCGCGCCGCAAGCTAAAGCCGCTTCCAAGACCGCCAAGACCGTGGCCGCCGCGCCCGTTGGCTATGGCAACGCGGATTCGATCACCGAGGAGGAGATGAAGATTTACGATTACTTCCTCGCCTCCGATGAACTGGAGGGACGGAACCTGCCGTCGCGCGGACTCGATACCGCCGCCCTCTATGTCGCCAGCCATCTGGCGGAGTGGGGGCTGAAGCCCGGAGGGAGCACGGAGAAGACCAACGGTCCGCTGCAGCCGTACTTCGCGCCCATGGAACTGGTCTCCAAGACGGTCGTGCCGGGAGAAAGCAAGGCGTCGATCACGGCGCCGGCCGGACGCGGAGGACGCGGAGGACGCGGCGGCTTCGCCGGCGGCGGTGGCGGAGGCGGCGGGGCCCGCGGTGACACGGCGGCGCCGGCCGGGCCGCAGACCACGGATTTCGAATACGGCAAGGACTGGACGACCACCGCCGGAGGGCGGGGCGGGGCGCCGCTCGAAGCGCTCGACGTTTCGGCGGGCCTGGTGTTTGTGGGAAACGGCTACACGGTTGCGAAGACCAAGCTGAACCCGTATGACGGCCTGGACGTGCACGGCAAGATTGTGGTGGTGGCAGGCGTGCCGCCGGAGATTGCGGCGCAACAGGCAGCGGGCGGCGGCAGAGGCGGGCGCGGCGGCGCGGCGGCGGAAACGACGCCCACGACAGGCGCTGCGAACGTAGCAGCGCCGGCCGCCGCTGGAGCAGCGGGCGCGGGTGGCGGCGGAGGCGGAGCCGCGGCGACGAACCCGCTCGGCGAGAACTGCACCGACTATATGACGCCCGAGGAAGCCGCCGCGAAGAACGGGGCCCTCGCGGTGGTGACGGTCGCGAACCTGCAACAACTGACTACCTTGGCTAACCCCTCCGCCGGAGCAGGGCGTGGCGGCGCGGCGGCATTGAATGGGCCTACCTTCACGGTCCCAGCGGAACAAGCGCCTGCCGCGTGTCCCAGCGTTCCCGGCATCACCGCCGGCCTGGCTATGACAAATGCCATATTCCAGGGCGAAAAAATCACCGCCGCGCAAGCTCTTGCAACCGCCCTGGCGAACACCAGGCAGGACCCGTTCGCCATGACCGCGGAGAAGAAGATCAGCCTCAAAGTGGCTGTCCATAGCGAGCCTGGTCACACCGAAAACGTGATTGGAATACTCGAAGGCTCCGATCCGGTCCTCAAGAACGAATACGTGGTGATCAGCGCGCACCTGGATCATATCGGCTTCAGCGCGCCGCTTCCGGATGGCCACAACATCAACAACGGCGCGGATGACGATGGCTCCGGATGCACCGGCCTGCTCGGCATGGCGCGGTCTTTTGCGGAGGGCGCGCGCAAGGGGATGCGGCCCAAGCGGACCATCATCTTCATGTGGGACTCAGGCGAAGAGAAGGGTCTATGGGGATCTCAACTTTTCACCCAGTACCCGCCGGTCGACCTCACCAAGGTGGTGACCGATTTGAACATCGACATGATCGGCAGAACGAAGGGACCCGGCTATACCGATCCCGACCCGACCCACTACCTGGTGAACCCGGGAGAGGTTTTGGTGGTAGGCCCCAACGTGAGCAGCGACGATCTGGAGAAGACCATCGAGACGGTGAACAATGGCTATCAGAAGATGGTCATCAACCACTTTTATGACACGACGGCGCCCGATGCGACGCACGATAATCTAGGCCCGCAACCGCGCGGCCAGCGCATCTTCTACCGCAGCGACCACTACAACTTCGCGAAGATGGGAATTCCCATCGCGTTCTTTACGGTGGGGCTGCATCCGGATTACCACCGTCCCACGGACACGCCCGAGAAGATCGACTACAAAGAGATCCAGGTAGTGTCGAAGACGGTGGCGGCCATCGCGTGGACGCTGGGAAATCAGGCGGGCCGGCCGCAAATCAACGCCAAGCTTCCGGATCAGTTGGTGAAGGACATGAAGACCGCGAAGGACCAAGGCTGGGGAAAGATCACTCCCGTGCCGCCGCCTTTGCCGCACGAGCCGTTCTAAACAGAACGTCACAACGGAGGACGTAAATGCAGATCTCCGGGAGAATGCAGGCCGCGATTCTGCTCGCGGTTGCGGCCCTCGCCAACGCGCAACCGCGCGGCGGATTTCAAGCCGCCAACGCCACGTTACATGCCGATGTGGTCAAGCTTGTTGAACTAAGCGGCATAAGGGTTGCGATTCAAAACTCTCTTGCGCCACTGATCGGCGAGGGCAAGACCAATATGTTGAAGTTATGCACCGGTTGCGACCCGAGATTCGGCGATGAGTGGGCCAAACGGATGCTGGCAAGAACCAATATCCAGGACTTCATCGACGTCTACGTGCGCGTGTACGAAAAGCACTTTAACGACGATGAAGTCCGGCAGTTGATCGCTAGCGGGCATAGGATCGGGGGATCTTCGCCGCCAACCCTGTCTAATGAGCTTAAGCAGAAATTGGATGCTGAGATGGTCACCATCCGAAGTGAAATTGTGGGCGGCACAACTCAGGTGGGAGCGCAGCTCGGAGGGGAGATTGGCAAGGAGATTCAGAAAGAGCACCCGGAATATTTCAGAGGGGCTTCGATAGCGGTAAGGCCGTTTGAAAGCGCTGCCGGGGCGAGCCGGGAAACTGCGCCTGCCGCGGGCACTCAGGCGAGCCAAGCACCAGCGGAAACGCACGCGGCGGTCTCGTTTGAGGATCCCTCCGGCATCCAGGAAGGCATGGGGCAGGAGGAAGTCTTGCGCCGATTTGGGCCTCCGTCATTGAAGTTGACGACCGGACCTGGTGAAGAGACATTTTCTTACAGCAGGAACGGCGGCACGGTGGACGCGACATTGCGGGACGGGAAGGTGGCCAGAGTGCGGAAGAGCGGGGCGGGCGTAACTCCAAGCGCCCGGTAACGGGGACGCGGCGAAGCGCTGGTGGCGTGATTCGGAGCATCTCGGCGGAAACCGCTCTCTTACGTTCGCGGCTCGGTTCGGAGTTTGCGTTCGCGTCTCGGAGTTCGCATTCGCGGTTCCGAGTTCGCATTTCGGCGAGCTTCGCTCGCGTTGGCAGGCGAATCGCCTGCCCCACCTTGGCCACCTTGGAAGATCGCTTACATCGCCTCGATCCAACTGCGCGCGAGCCAAATCAATGGCTGCAGTGTGTGCGTCGATATGCACGCCCGCATGCTTAAGAAAGAAGGCGAGACGGATGAGCGCCTGTTCGCGGTGGGGGCTTGGCGGGATGCCCCGTATTTCACCGACGCCGAGCGCGCCGCGTTGGACCTCGCCGAAGCTGTCACACGCCTTAGCGACCGAGCCGATCCAGTGCCCGATCAGATCTGGGACGAGGCCGCCCGGCATTACGACGAGCGAGGGCTTGCGGCCCTGGTGGTCGCCATCGCCACGATCAACGTTTGGAACCGGCTGAACGTCGCCACCAGACAGGTCGCAGGCGAGTGGATCAAGTCGGCGGAGGGCCGGGCGCGGACGGCGACCAGCGCGGCGCGCTGAAACGGTCCACCTTCTCAACCTACATAGCGCGCGTACAGGCTGCGCGCCAGGCCGGTGTCGCCGGCGCCCTTGATAATCGCGCGGCCGTCGGGGAAGACCGTCAATTCGTAAGGCGGGATCGCAAAGCGGAGGGCGAACTCGCTGACCCGAACCTCGCCCAGCGGTTCCAGGCGAGCCTTCAATTCGAGCAGGTCGATCGGGCGCCGGCGTTCGTGAATCTGCACGGCGTTGCGGCCGCACATACGCACCGGCTGGAGGGCGGATTCCTCCAGGTAAGGGAAACTGCGCTGCCCGCAGCAGGGGCATTCGGGGTCGGGCGGCGGCAGATCGATCTGGCGGATGCCGCCCTCCCAAACGTCGATGGTGGTGATTCTGGCAGCGACCAGGTCCGTGTGGCCGGAGAGAATTTTCAGGGCGTCGGCCACCTGGAGGGCCGCGACCGCAGCGACGATGGCGTTCAGCACGCCGGCGGTCTCGCAGGTGGGTTGGATGCCGGAAGGGGGATCGGGGTAGACGCAGCGAAAGCACGCCGTGCGCCCCGGGACGACGGGCATGGTGACGCCGTAACTTCCCACTGCGGCGCCGTAGATCCAGGGCTTCGCGCGGCTCACGGCAAAATCGTTGAGCAGGTAGCGGGTTTCGAAATTGTCCGTGCCGTCGAGGATCAGGTCCGCCTCCCCCAGCAGTTCGGCGACGTTCGAGGCGGTGAGGTCCGTGACGATGCCGCGCACGCGCACGCCGGAGTTGATGGCCGCAATCCGCAGTTCGGCGGCGACAGCTTTAGGCAGCGCGGCGGCGGCGTCGGATTCCTCGAAGAGCCACTGGCGCTGGAGGTTGCTAGGCTCGACGTAGTCGCGGTCCAGAATGGCGATCGATCCCACGCCTGCGCGAGCCAGGGCGGCCGCATGAAAGCTGCCGAGCGCGCCGCAACCTACAATAGCGGCGTGGGAGCGGCCCAGGGCTTCCTGCCCGCGTGCGCCGATGCCCGCGAACAGGATCTGCCGCGAGTAGCGCTCGGAGTCGGCCGTATTCATCATCTCGATGGTAACAAACCTGCTATGAATCACTTACGGTATGATGAACTTCGTGCGCCCGCTGTCAGCCCGTGGCCTCCTGGCGTTTCTGCTCCTGGCGTCCGCGCCACTGGCGTCGCAGGCGCAGGAGCAGAAGTTCGAGGGGAAAGGCGTGGCTTCGATCCAATTCGATCCCGCCACGCAGCCGCTTGGGCCGGAGGAACTCTCCGAGATCCTGCCGCTCAAGGCGCACGCGCCGCTACGGGCCGCGGACGTGCGCGAGAGCATCGCGCGCCTGTACGCCACGGGACGCTACGCCGATATCCAAGTGGACGTGAAGCCCACTGGCGACGGCGTGACGGTCACATTTCTCACCAAGAACGCCTGGTTCATCGGCGACGTTTCGCTGACCGGAAATATTTCTAGCCCGCCCAACGCGGGGCAATTGGGGAATGCGTCGCGGTTGGATCTGGGCGCTCCCTATTCGGACGCGCTGCTGAAAGAGGCCGTGGCGGGGCAGCGGAGCCTGCTCGAAAGCAATGGCCTGTATAGCGGCGAGATTACCCCCACGCTCGACTTCGATAGCGACGCAGCCTACCAACAAGTCAACATCCGGTTCAAGGTGGACAGCGGCCGCCGCGCCAAGATTGGCCCTCCCATCTTTCTGGGGGATGCGAAGGTTGACCCGGCGAGGCTTCTGACCGCGACCAAGTACCGCCGCTGGCTAATCCACACATGGAAGCCGGTCACCCAGACCCGCGTTCGCCAGGGAATGGACGGCGTGCGCAAGCTCTTCCAAAAAGAAAACCGCCTCGAAGCCAAGGTATCGCTCGAATCCATCCACTACGATTCGTCCCTCAACAAGGCGATTCCTACGTTCCGGATCGACGCCGGGCCGCGCATCCAATTGAACCCCATCGGCGCCAAGATCTCGCAGCGGAAGCTTCAGGCCTACGTGCCCGTGTTCGAGGAACACTCCGTAGACCACGATCTGCTGGTGGAGGGCGCGCGCACGCTGACGGATTATTTCGAGTCCAAGGGGTACTTCGACGCGCAGGTGCAGTTCAAGGAACAGCAGGTTGCGAACGACAGGGCCTCCATCGATTTCCTGATTGAAACCGGGCCGCGCCACAAGCTTGGGTATATCGGAATCAACGGGAACAAGTACTTCGACTCGGAGACCGTACGCGAACGCCTGCTGCTGCGGACCGCCAACTTTCTGCAATTTCCGCACGGGCGCTACAGCGAGAACCTGGTGAGCCGGGATGAAGCTTCGATAGCCAGTCTCTACCAGTCGAACGGCTTCCGCGACGTCAAAGTCACGCACCGGCTCGTGGAATCCTATCAGGGCAAGCCCGACACCATCGCGGTATTCCTGGATATCGACGAAGGGCAGCAGTCCATCGTGGCGAGCCTCGCGGTGGACGGCATCGAACACCTCGATAACGCGAGTCTGCGCGCGCGTCTCAGTTCCATCCCCGGCCAACCCTTCAGCGAGTACGACGTGGCCGTGGACCGCGACGTGATCCTGGGGCAATACTTCGACAAGGGCTTTCCCAACGCGACCTTCGAGTGGAGTGCCAAGCCGGCTGGGCAGCCGAATAGCGTGGATCTGCACTACTCCGTCACGGAAGGGCAGGCGCAGTTCGTGCGCCAGGTGGTGGTCACGGGACTGAAGATCACGCGGCCCAGCCTGGTGAACCGCAATCTGACGCTGAATCCCGGCGATCCGCTTTCCCCGACGGCGGTTTCCGACATCCAGCGGCGGCTGTACGATCTGGGCGTGTTCGCGAAAGTGGACGCGGCCATTCAAGATCCCGACGGCGAAACTCCCAACAAGTACGTGCTCTATAACCTGGAGGAAGCGCGGCCTATCTCCGTGGCATACGGTTTCGGGGCGCAGTTGGGGAGAATCGGCGGCTGCGATACATGCCTGGACGAGCCTGCCGGCGCCACGGGATTCTCGCCGCGCGTCTCGCTCGACGTCACGCGCAGCAATCTTTGGGGCGTGGCGCACAGCCTCAGCCTGCGCACGCGCGTTTCCACGATCGATCAGCGGGCCATCCTGACCTATTCCTGGCCGCGATTATTCCGCCGCGACAACCTCAACCTCTCCTTTACGGGCCTGTACGAATATTCGAAGGACATTGTCACGTTCAATTCCAAGCGGAAAGAGGTGTCGGCGCAAGTATCCCAACGATTTTCGAAGACCATCACGATGTTCTACCGCTTCAGCTATCGGCAGGTGAGCGTGAGCGACCTGAAGGTCACGGAGTATTTGATCGGGCAGTTGTCGCAGCCGGTGCGCGTCGGTATTCCGTCCTTGAACCTGGTGCAGGACCGCCGCGACGATCCGGTGGAACCGCACCGGGGCATCTACAGCACGCTGGATCTGGGACTCTCCGAGCGGATCTTCGGATCGGAGCGCAGTTTCGCCCGCGCCCTTGTGCGCAACTCCACGTATTACCCGTTAGGGAGGAAACTGGTGCTGGCGCGCAATACGGAATTCGGAGAGATCCATGCGCTGAACTACCGCTGCGCCCCAGGCGATGCCACTTGTATGCTGGACGCGATTCCGCTGCCCGAGCGGTTTTTCGGGGGCGGGGGAACGTCGATGCGCGGCTTCGCCGAAAACCAGGCTGGCCAGCGGGACACCGGCAGCGGATTTCCGCTGGGCGGAACGGCCTTGCTGTTCAACCAGACCGAGCTGCGTTTCCCGCTGATCGGCGAAGATATTGGAGGGGTGCTGTTTCACGATTGCGGCAACATCTATTCGAGTCTGAGCAATCTCTCCTTTCGGACGGACCAGCGAAACCTCCAGGATTTCGATTACATGGTGCATGCGGTGGGGATCGGAATCCGTTATCGAACTCCTATCGGACCGGTGCGAGCGGACGTGGCATACGCGATCAATTCGCCAGATTTTTACGGGTTCAATGGCACGGATCAGCAACTGCTGAACGCCGGCCTGAACCCCTGTCCGCCCAACGCTCCGAACTTGTGCCAGGTGAAGAACTCGGGCCACATTCAGTTTTTCATTTCGATAGGACAGACGTTCTGATGGGAAGGGATCGACAGCGCGAGGGGAAACCACTCTCTTACGTTCGCGGCTCGGAACGGGTACTTCTGGCGTTTGCGGTCGTCTTCCTTCTGCATGGCGAAATCGTCGACCGCATCGCGGTTTCGGTGGGCAACCGCGTCGTCACGGCCAGCGATCTGGACCGCGAAATCCGCGTCACGGCGTTCCTCGATGGGAAGCCGGCGGATTTCAGCCCGGCCGCGAAACGCGCTACCGCGGACCGTTTGGTGGAGCAGTTGTTGATCCGCCGGGAATTGGAGACCAACCGCTACCCGATGCCCTCCGCGGCGGATGTGGTCCGGGTCCTGGACAAGTTCGAGCGCGACCACTTTCAAGGCGCCGCGGATTTCGAGCGCGCGCTGGCCGCGGCCGGCATCACGGCCCAGGACGTCAAGGACGAACTGCTCTGGCAGCGCGGGTTGCTGTCGTTCATCGATGCTCGTTTCCGGCTTGGCGTGCAGGTAAGCGACCGGCAGATCGAGGACTATTTCGAGAAGGTGGTCAAGCCGGCCGCGCAAGCGGCGCATCCCGGCGCCACCGTCATGCTCGACGACTACCGGCAGAGCATTGAGGACACCCTCGCCGGGCCGATGGTGGACCAGCAACTCAACGAGTGGCTGAAGGAGGTCCGCGGGCGGACGGAGATCGTCTATCACGACGAGGTGTTCCAATGACCCGCGGGCGGATCGCCGGCATTGTGGCCGGATCGGCGGCGGCGCTGGCCGTGATACTCGCGTTGGCCGGCGCGCTGGCGGTGCGGAGCGATTGGTTCCGCGAACAGGTGCGGGAGAGACTGGTGGCCGCGGTAGCCACGGCAACGGGTGGGCGCGTGGAGATCGGTAAGGTCACGCTCGACTGGAGCCGCCTGCGCGCCGAAGCCGGAAGCTTCACTATTCACGGAACCGAACCGGCGAACAGGCCTCCGTTCTTCCATGCCGCTTCGGTGGCGATCGAACTGAAGATCGTTTCCATTTTCAAACGGAAGGTGGACCTGGCTGCGCTCGAAGTCACCGAACCCCATATCTACCTGACGGTCTACCCGGACGGGCGCACGAACCTGCCTGAACCAAAGGTTGCCACGACGGGATCGCGGCCTCCGGTGGAGACCGTGCTTGACCTGGCCATCGGCCGGTTTCGCTTGCAAAACGGCGTTTTCGAAGTGGAGTCGCACGGCCGGACGCCGTTCGACATAAGCGGCCGCGGTCTGAACGTGAACCTGGGCTACGAACGGGCCGGCCGGCGCTACCGGGGCAACATTGCCATTCAACCGCTCGATGTGAACTTCGCAGGCTACGCGCCCACGCCCGTGGATATTGCCGCGGACGTCACGATCGAGAAAGACAGGATTGGCATCGCCTCAGCCACGTTGCGGACGGGCGCTACCGAACTCCGCATTTCCGGCGCGGTGGAAGACCTGGCCGCGCCGCGCGTGACGCTCGAATACGACGTCCGCGCTTCGCAGGCCGATGTGGGGCGCGTCCTCGAGACCAAGCTGCTTGAGAGCGGGACTGCGCAGGTCACCGGCCATGCGGTTTGGACCGGCGCCGGGAACTTTTCGGCTACCGGCGTCCTGCACGCGGCCAACGTGGAGTACCGCGACGCCTACATCCGGCTGCGCGGCTTTCGCGCGGAGGGCGCGGTTTCGGCCGGTCCGGCGGGCCTCGACGTCACCGGCTTGCGGCTCTCCGGGTTTTACGCGCCGCCCGCCAACAGCATCCCCGTGGACATCCGCATCGAACGTGCAGCGGTGCGCGGGGCCGACATCCGCTTCACGGGCTTTGCCCTGGCCGCCTTGGGAGGGACTTTCGAAGGCGGCATATTCCTCCAGAACCTCGATCGCTTTCACGTGGACGGCGCAGTCGCCGGCTTCGAGGCCCGCCGGGTGGTGGGCGTTTACAGCAAGGAGCCGCTGCCCTGGGACGGCCGCGCCTCCGGGCCGGTGACGCTGGAAGGCTCCTTCCGGAAAGCCGGCGATCTGCGCATCTCCACCAACCTCACGATCGTGCCCGAACCCGGCGGCGCGCCGGTGCGCGGCCAGGTTGCGGCCCGCTACGATTCGGCCGGCGGGACGCTCGACCTGGGCCAGTCTACCCTCGCGCTGCCCGCTTCGCGCGTGGATTTTTCCGGCGTGCTGGGCCGCGAACTGCGGGTCCACCTGGAGACGCGCGATCTTAACGACCTTCTGCCGGCTGTCGGTGAAAGCGCCGCATCGGTTCCTTTGAAGTTGAACGGGGCCGCGACTTTCGATGGTTCCGTCACGGGTTCCATGGCCGATCCCAAGATCGCGGGGCACATCGCTGTTACGGGATTCTCTTATTCGGGAAAGCGCTTCGATTCGCTGGTTGCGGATGTGGCTGCGTCGCCCGAGAACGTTCGCCTGGACAACGCCACGCTGGCGGTTGGCGCCATCCACGCGCAATTCCAGGCAGCGGTGGCGCTCCGCCAGTGGCAGACGGCGCCCGCTAGCGACATCTTCGGCAATGCAACTGTCCGCAACGCGCCACTAGCGGAGGTCGCGTCTCTGGTGGAATGGCAGGGATCCCCGCCGGCCGGAGTGCTCAGCGTCACGGCGCAAGCCACCGGGACGGTATCGAATCCCCTGCTCCAGTCCGACGTGGAGGCTTCCGGGGGCAACTTCGAAGGCGAGCCTTTCGACCGGCTGATGGCCCATGTGAGCGCCTCCACACGCTCGCTCGAAGTCTCGGCTGGCGGTATCGCCGCAGGCTCCAAACAGGCGCAGTTTTCGGGTCTGTATAGCCACAACGCCGGCGATTTCACGACCGGCCATTTGAAGCTACAAGTCTCAAGCAACGCTATGCCGCTCGACCAGATCCACACGCTCGCCGAGGCGCGTCCCGGAATCGCCGGAACGGTTCGGGCAAGCGTCGCAGGAGACGTGGATATTCGCCCGGGGCGTCCGGGCCGGCGCGGTTTCGCGGTGACCGGCCTCCAAGCCGATATCGCCGCTCAAGGCCTGCGCCTGGCCGGGCAGACCTTCGGCGACGCTCATCTGACGGCCGCGTCAGAGGGTGGAACGCTGCGATCCCATCTGGATTCGAACTTCGCAGGCTCGGCCATTCACGCCGACGGGCAGTGGCGGCTGGAAGACGATTATCCCGGCAGCGCGACCGTGGCTTTCTCCGGCCTCGATTTCGTCCGCGTGCGGGATTGGATCGCGCCCTCGGAATCCGGCGCCGCGCCGTATGCGGGATCCGCGGAGGGAGAGTTGCGCATCGATGGCGCGCTTCTCCAGCCCGCCGCGTTCAAGGCCGAGTTGCGGATTCCGAAATTCGAGTTGGGCCCCGCCGCCGGCGCCGCACCGGCTAACGCATCCCAAGCCCTCACGCTTCACAATACCGGGCCCATCGTGGCAACCCTGGCGAACAGCGCGGTTACCATCGGGAGCTTTCACCTGGAAGGCCGCAACACCGACGCAACCATCGAAGGCAAGGCGTCTTTCCAACCGGGCAACGCGCTCGACCTGCGTGTGAACGGGCACGTGGACCTCGGAATTCTGAATGCGCTTTACCCCGGAACCGGCGCCGGCGGCTCGCTCACGGTCACGGCCACGGTGCGCGGCTCGCTCGATTCGCCCCAGGTTGGCGGACGCATGGAAGTGAAGGACGGGTCGCTGACTCTGGGCAATTTTCCGAATGGATTTTCGCATACGAACGGCGTTATTCTTTTCGCGGGCAATCGCGCCACCATCCAGAGCCTCAGCGCGGAAACCGGCGGCGGCAAGATCGACATGACCGGCTTCTTGGGGGTCGCCGGGGGCCAGACCGTCTTTCAACTGCACGCCAGTGCCAAGGAAGTGCGGGTGCGCTACCCCGCGGGCGTGAGCACGGTTGTCGATGCCAGCCTCAACCTTACCGGCTCGACGGAACGCAGCCTGCTCGCCGGCGCGATCACGGTGCTGCGGACCGGGTTCAATCCGGAGTCCGATTTCAGCTCCGTGTTAGCCTCGTCGGCCGCTCCCGTCGAGACGCCCTCCGCATCCGGCGGGCCGCTCGCCGGTTTGAGCTTCGATATCACGATCCGCACTTCGCCGGATGTCCAGGTGGAAAGCTCGCTGACGCAGGACGTAGGACTCGAGGCCAACCTCCGGCTGAAGGGCACGGTGAGCAACCCGGGGGTGCAGGGCCGGGTCAATATCACGCAGGGCCAGTTGTTGTTCTTCGGGACGCGGTATGCCATCAATCAGGGGTCCATCGCGTTCTACAACCAGGCGAAGATCGAGCCGGTGATCAACGTCGATCTGGAGACCAAGGCAAAGGGCATCGACGTGATCCTGAACGTATCCGGGACGCCAGGCAAACTGAACCTGACGCCGCGCTCGGACCCGCCGCTGCAGTTCAGTGAAATCGTGGCCTTTTTGGCAACCGGCGCGGCCCCCACCACGGACCCGACGCTGCTGACGGAATCGAGCACGGCGCCGCAATCCTGGCAGCAGATGGGCGCATCCGCGCTACTGGGCCAAGCCATCGCCAGCCCGGTCACCGGCCGCTTACAGCGTTTCTTCGGCGTAAGCCGCCTGCGCATCGACCCCACCTTGCCGGGCGTGGAAAACAACCCCCAGGCGCGCGTTACCCTGGAGCAGCAGGTGACGCCCGACATTACCTTCACCTACATCACCGTGGTCAACAACAGCGACCCACAAGTAGTGAGCGTGGAATGGGATCTCGGCAAGCAGTGGTCCGTGACCGCCCTGCGCGAAGACAATGGCGTCTTCGGGATAGACTTCTTCGTCAAGCGGCACTATAAGTGACTTGAACCGAGCGGCGAACGTAAGAGAGCGGTTGCCGACAGGCCACTGAAAAATGCTCTATTCGGATGCGATTTGGGCAAATGCCCAAATCGCAGCCCGTAACGCGCTGATTCCAAACGGCGCGCACCTTATGATTTTGGGCAAAATGCCCAAAATCGGCTGGTTCGTATGCCTTTTTCAGCAGCCTGCCAGGACCCGGCAGATCTTACTTGGCCGGCTTCACGCTCGGGCTGTCATCGGCTTTCAAATCTCCGATGGCGTATTGCACGCCTGCCAGGACATGCTCCAGCAGGGGCGTGATCGCGTAGACCGATTCGTCATGCCCGTGGGCTTCGTAAAAGACGCGGCCCTTGCCCTCGCGGTGGATCCAGCTCAGGCCGTAGTCGTGGTCGGCGCGCGGCCAATTCTCCTTGGCTTTGTCGGCGTCGCTCATCTTGGCGTAGTCGATGCTGGTCAGGACGTGCAGGTTGGTGCGCGACCAGGTGTCCATGCCGAAAGTGTAGGTTTCGTCGTGGATGTCATACTCCTGGCCGTGGAACATGGCGGTGAGCGGGCTCTTGGGGTCGTCGATCTTGACCGTGATGAGCTGCGGATAGACCCAGTGGAACTTGAAGAAGCCGCCGATCAGCTTGTCGAAATCGGGCCAGGTGCCGACTTCCAAATCGCGGCCCTGCTGCGGGCCGCGGCCCGCGCCGGCGGTTGCGGCGCCTCTGCCCGCATTGGCGGCGGCCGGCAGCACGGATGCGAACCGGGCCGTGAAATCCGCCTGGCTCACCTTGCCGGTCTTGTCCGGGTCGAGCTTATCGAACCACGCGTCGGCCAGCGAGCTAAGCTCGTCACGGCTGAGTTTCTGGTCGCCGTTCTTGTCGCCGGCGGCTACCATTTGCATGGCGAGCACGGTTCCCGCGCCGCGCCCAGCCGCGGGCGCCGCTACAGCCGCGCCGCCACGAGTTTCATGGTAGGAATCTCCGGCAGCGTGAATCCCCGCCAGGCCTTTGCCGTTCCGCACGAAATCGAGCAGCGCCTTGCGGCGAGCGGCGGTCGCGGCCGGATCGTTGGGATCGTCCAGGAACGCGCCGGTGGTGTTGTCGAGGAAAATCAGGTCGTACTGCTTCAGATTCTCCGCCGTAATGAGGGCAGGATCGTAGGTAATGGTGGTGGTCCATGCGCCCGTCTTGGTTCCGAGGGCTTCGACGGTTTTCGCCGCCAGCGGGATGCACGAATGCACGAAGCCGGCAGCCTTAGCCAGCACCAACACCTTACGAGGCTGTTTCGGCTTGGCCGGGGCCTTCGCGGGCAGCGCGGCCATCATTTTCGCGACATCTTCCGGCTTGGGGATCTGGTTCTGCGGCGCGGCCCCTCTTCCGCCGCCAGCGCCCGCAACCGGCGCGACTGGCTGAGGCAGCGCGGCATTCAACGCGGCTGCAAGCTCTTCCTCGGTCACCGGTCCCGACCCGCCCCACTTGACGAAAGCCGCCTCCATCTCGCCACGCGTAACGAACCCTTGCTTGTTCACGTCCACCGCCGTGAAGACGCCGGCAGCGGAGCCTCCGCGCCCGCCGCCGCGCCCGCCAGGGGCTGCCGGCGCCTGTTGCGCCTCCAGCGCGGCGATGGCGCCCGCGCACAAAGCCACCGCGCCAACGCCGATCAGCAAGGCAGCCGTAGAGCCTTTGAAAGCCATGATTCCTCCTATGCGGCGAACTTCCGCCGCGCTAGTCGTGTCAAGAACATTGTCCCTCAACCGGACCGTACATCATATCAAGAGGCGCGGCGGCGGGGTACGCGCCTGAAGGGCCGGCCGCTACTGGACTACGGTAGTCTTGCCCGCCGCGATGGTCACTTGTTGCGAGAGCACGGTTTGCCCCCCGGCGAGATCGACTCGAACGCTGTACGTGCCGGGATTGATGAGCAGGCCTTCAAACGCATTGTCGAACTCGTCCACGTGACCGACGTAGTGGTCGTTAATCATGACGGCCGCCAGATTGTACTTGCTGATGACCTTTAGCGTGCCGAACGGCTCCTTCGGTTCCGGAAGGGGTTTGAGCGTCTGATTGATGGTCGCGGTCTTACCGGCTTCGATCTGGACTGTCGCGGTGGCCTCCTCACAGCGCGGATCGACCATCGTAACCACATGTTTCCCGGGCGCGATCAGATACTTCTCCGTCGAGGCGAAACGCGCCGCGGGGCCGAAGTACAAGCCGTCCACAAATACGCCCGCCTTGTCGGGGGTGACATTCACTTTCAGATATCCAACGGCACTGTCGGCGCCACTGGCAACGAACATTGCCGGCGCAAAACATAACAGCAGCAACATGCGCTTCATAGAAAAGCCTCCTAATCTCACATATCCAAGTTTCGGTCCCGCGCTTGCAATTGGCAAGCCTATGGGAGGGACCCTGGCTGTCAAAAAACCGCGGATGTACGATTTCGTACAGTTTGGCGGCCCCGCACCTGAAAGGCGGCCGCTTGCGAGCGCGGCCGCCAAAGACTGGTAAGATGTTGGAAATGAATCCTGAGGCACTGCCGAAAGTTGCAGCCGAAGTGGCGGAGTTGCATCCGGCATGGCGCCGGGTTCTGTTGGCGCGTCACGCCAAGCGGCCGCACTCGCTCGACTATATCGGGCGGCTCATCGCCGGTTTTGAAGAGATCCATGGGGACCGGTCGTTCGCCGACGATCCCGCGATTGTCTCCGGTTTCGGGAATTTCGAGGGCCGCGCGGTGGTGGTGGTGGCCGAGCAGAAGGGGCGGGACACGAAGCAGAAGCTGCACCGGAATTTCGGGATGCCAAAACCGGAAGGCTACCGTAAGGCGTTGCGCGTGATGCAGATCGCGGCCAAGTTCAACCGGCCTGTAATTACCCTGCTCGACACCCCCGGCGCATACCCCGGCATCGATGCGGAGGAACGCGGACAGGCGGAAGCGATTGCGCGGAACCTCCGCGAAATGGCGCGGCTGCCGATACCCATTGTGGCGGTTTGCATCGGGGAGGGTGGCAGCGGGGGCGCGCTGGCTCTGGGCGTCGGCAATATCGTCCTGATGATGGAAAACGCGGTGTACAGCGTGATTTCGCCGGAGAGTTGCGCCGCCATCATTTACCGCGATTCAGGGAAGGCGGAGCAGGCGGCCGCGGCGTTGCGGCTTACCGCTCCGGATTTGCTGGGCTTGGGCCTGATCGACGGCATCGTGCCGGAACCGCCTGGCGGGGCGCACGAGAACCCGGATGGTGCGGCCGCAAGCTTGCGGGAGCATTTGCGGATGCGGTTGGACGAGTTGGCGCAGTACGACGCGCCGAGCCTGGTGGAGCATCGCTACGCCAAGTTTCGGAAAATGGGCAACTTCTTCGCGTGAGCGGACGCCCACCGGGCGCTAATGCCCGTCGCGGCCACTCGTCACATCTAATAAGGGTGGCAGGGCGAACGCTCGCGAGCCAACGGACTTTCGGGTGTAAAATAAGGACTGAACTCCCGCTCGCCACTTTGCGTCTATTGCAGGGACAAGGAAAACGGGGAGAATTTGCGTCGTGCAGAGTAAATGGAAGATCCTGATTACCGTGGGAGCCGTGGCCGTCGCGGGGATTGGCGTCTACGCCAGCACGGTGTACACCCAACGCGGCGTGGTGACGGTGCAGACCGGCAACGTGGCGCGTACAGATTTGACGAGCATCGTGACCGCCTCGGGTGAGATTAAGCCGAAGAATTACATCGACATCGGCGCCGATGCGATCGGCGATCTCACGGAGATCCTGGTTAAGGAAGGCGACCACGTCCACAAGGGCCAATTGCTGGCGAAGATCGAGGATGTGCAACCCACCGCCGACGTGGATGCGCAAAAGGCCACGCTGGCCGCCGCCGAGGCCGACGCCAGCGCCAGTGAAGATTCGCTGAAGGCCGCCGACCAGAATATCGAAATGTCGCAGGCGGCCGTCGATCAGGCCAACTCGCAGCTTGCGCAGGCCAAGGCGGATTACGACCGCAGCCTGGCCGAATACAACGAGCAACTGCTGGCCAAACAGGACTTCGACGGGAAAAAGTTCGCCTACGACGGGCAGAAGGCCGCCGTAGCGCAGGCGGTTTCGCGTCTGCAGCAAGCCAGGACCCAGCGCGATCAGTCCGCCGCCACCCTGGCGGGAAACCAACGGCGCATCGCCCAAGCCAAGGCCAACCTTGCCCGATTCACCGACGTCCTGGAGAAGCATAACTCCTTTGCTCCCATCGAGGGCATGGTGACCAACCTCCCCGTGCGCGTGGGAGAAACGGTGGTGCCGGGCCTTCAGAATCAGACGGGTACGCTGATTATGACGATCGCGGACATGTCCCAGATCACTGCCGAGGTCAAGGTTGACGAAACCGATGTCGTCAACGTGCAGATGGGCCAGCCGGCGGAGATCACCATCGACGCCATCCCCAACAAGACATTTACGGGGCATGTCACCGAAATGGGCAATACCGCCATTCTCCGTTCCACGGGCGTGGCGGCCTCGCAAAGCGCCATTTCGAGTCAGGAAGCCAAGGATTTCAAGGTGGTGATTGCGCTCGATAACCCGCCAAGCGAAATTCGGCCTGGACTTTCTTGCACGGCGAAGATAACCACAGCCACCCGTCAAAACGTCCTAACAATACCGATACAAGCGCTCACGGTCCGGCAAAAGGGCGATTTGGAGCCGAAAACGCCGGCGAAGACCGGGGCGGAGGCCGCGACCAAGGTGGATCCGGCGGTGGAGAAGGCCCGCAAGGAGGAACTGCAAGGAGTTTTTGTAGTTTCCGGCGGCAAGGCGGTGTTCCGTAAGGTGGAAACGGGCATCACCGGCGCAACCGATATTGAAGTTTTGAGCGGCTTGAAGGAAGGCGACGAAGTAATTACGGGGACTTACCAGGTAATCCGGACGATTCGGAACGAAGCCCAGGTGAAAGTGGACAATAAGGCTCCGGTGACGCAGGAAAAGACCTAAGAAACGAGAACCGATCCATGCCAGTGGCAGCAGAAAAAAAACACACCAAAGAAGACAAGGCCGAACTTCTCAGGCGCGGCGAGCAGCTCAAGCGGGACGGCATCGTGATCCGCACGTACAATCTCTGGAAGACCTACATCATGGGCGACCAGGAGATCCATGCCGTATGCGGATGCGATCTTGAGATCAAGCGCGGCGAGTACGTCGCCATTATGGGACCCTCGGGGTCGGGCAAGTCCACCCTGATGAACCTGATCGGGTGTCTCGACACGCCTAGCTCGGGGCTGTATTACATTAACGGGAACCTGGTGAGCGAAATGTCGGATGACGATTTGGCGCGCATCCGCAACAAGGAAATCGGCTTCGTTTTCCAGACGTTCAACCTGCTTCCGCGC
Organism: uncultured Solibacteraceae bacterium; assembly: GCA_964457555.1. Taxonomy (GTDB): domain Bacteria; phylum Acidobacteriota; class Terriglobia; order Bryobacterales; family Bryobacteraceae; genus BOG-224. Next base: position 91,392 of record CAYWHA010000014.1, on the reverse strand, counting down.
GCGACCTCGCTGCACAACGTGGAACTGCCGCTCATCTACGCCGGAATGGCCTCCGACAAACGCATCGAACAGGCGAAGCGGGCCATGGCGTCGGTGGACCTCGGCGAGCGCATGTATCACAAGCCCAGCGAGCTTTCGGGCGGGCAGCGCCAGCGCGTGGCCGTGGCTCGCGCCCTGGTGAACAACCCCTCGATTCTGCTGGCGGACGAGCCCACCGGGAACCTGGACACCGCGACCGGCAATGAAATCATGGGGCTGTTCGAGACGCTGCACCAGCAGGGCAATACGATCATCGTGGTCACGCACGAGCACGACATCGCCTTGCACGCCTGGCGCGTGGTTCACATCCGCGACGGCAAAGTGGAGAGAGACGAACAGATCCGGTAGGTTTGGAAGAGGGGCGGGCATGGCCGCCCCTTACCGTTCACTGAATTACGTGGGCCATCAGCACGAGGAACATCGCCTCGTTCGGGTTCAACGCCATCTTGCCAACCACGATTTTCTGCCCTTCCTTGATGTCCACGTCCGTGTTCAGCCCCACGTCGATGTAGGTGAATTGGGTATTCACCAGCGGGCCGTTACTCGATCCCGTGAAGCTTCCTGAAGCCACCGGAACCCTGTTTCCCACCTTCAACCCGTCGATGCGAATCGCGCCGTCGGGCCCAACGCTGAGCGCATCGACGTTAAATTGCGTGATGATCGGCTCCGAAGTGTCCCCGATTTTCACGGCTCCTCCCGTCCCTGAGGTGCTCAGCCGCTGGCCCGTCCGGCCCCGGAGCGTCAGAATATCTCCCAGCTTGTAGTTCTTGTACGCAAATACGTTCTTGAGCTGGGTCACTACGCTGTCCAGTTCCCTGGGCAGGTTGCCGGGAGCGCCATCCGCGTCGCTTCCGGTCAGCAGGTAAGCCGTCAGCTCGATGTTCTGCGGCGCTGAAGCCGGCACGTCCAGCCGCTTGATGGCGTCTTCAATGGCCGCCATGGCGGGCGCGGTGGCCGAAACCGCGATCGCGTGCATGGCGGCGTTCGGCGTGACGTTTCCGGTGAACACTCGAATCAGGTTGCTGATCTGGTTCGGGTCGGCGTACTTGAGCACGAACAGCTTCTGGGCCTGCGGCTCCTTGGGCTGGTCCTGCGCCGCCAGGGGCAGCGCCATCAATGCGAAAACCAATAGTAAGTTCTTCATTTTATTCTCCTATCCAGTAGATGACTACGTTTGGATCGTCCGTCAGAAGCTTGATGACCACGGGTTCCTGGTGGGGCAGGCCCTTCGGCCTGCCTTCATGCCTCGAGGGGCGCCGCCGATGCCCCACAACCGCGACCGGCGCCGGCGCGGCAGGCCCGTAAACCCGGGCCGTTGCCTCGGGCACGATGGCAGGCCGAAGGGCCTGCCCCACTGGCGCCGGATGCGGCATCGGAGCCACCGCAGCCACAACCGCAACCACCGCCAAAGCCCAGGCCCAGCGCCAGGCCGGTCTGCGCTCACGGCCCAACTCCGACAACACCCGCGCGCGGACGGCGGCATAATGCGCCGGATCGATCGGCTCCCGATGCGCCTCCCGCAATAGCTCGACCCAGTCTTCCTCGTTCATACGCGCCTCCGGAAATACCGTTCCAGAAACTCCCTCATCTTCACCCGCGCCTGGCTGATCTGCGAACGCACGGTCGCCTCGCTCGACCCCATGGCGCGCGCAACTTCGCCGGTCGAAAGCCCCTCCAAGTCCCGCAGGACCACGGCCACGCGTTCCCGTTCGGAGAGGCGCCGCAAGCTCAGCATCAGGGCGCGGCGCCGGCCGGCGTGGTCCGGCGGATCGCACGCCGCGACCGCCTCGGCCTCCTCTACCGGCGCCGTGGCCCTGCGCTTGCGCCCGATGTCGTGACACACATTGACCGTCACCCGGTAAAGCCACGCCGGGATGTTATCCGACCGCTCCAGTTTCCCCAGGTTGCGGTAGAGCTTGAGAAATACCTCCTGCGAAGCGTCCTGAGCGTCTTCCAGGCTGCCCAGCAGGCGGAGCGCGGTCGCCAGCACGAGCCGCTGGTGTTGACGCATCAGCAGGTCGAAGGCGGCTAAGTCTCCGGCGCGGGCGGCCGCGATGGTCCGTGACGGGTCATCGCTGCTGTCCATGGACCCAACCTTCGCCGCCAGCGCCAGGGTTCTCATCCTTCTACAATGAAAAACTGTCGCGGACGCGAAAACGTGCAGACTATTTTGCGGCGCCGTTTGATAGCATCACCCTAGCATGTGGCAACAGAACTATACGCCTCTGGGCGGCAGCCTGCCGCTGTCGGCGCTGGTCGCGGCGCTCCCCATATTTGTCCTGCTGTTGTTGCTGGGCGTGCTCCGCAAGCCGGCGTGGCTTGCGTCGCTGGCCGGGCTAGGCGCCGCCGCGGCGGTGGCGGCGGGAGCTTACGGAATGCCCTGGGGCAGGCTTGGCGCGGCCGCGGCGTATGGCGCGGCGTTCGGCTTATTTCCCATCGGGTGGGTGGTTTTCGCGGCCATTCTGCTCTACCGCGTGACGGTGGAGAGCGGAAAGTTCGAAGTGCTCAAGGATTCGATCGGCAACCTGACGGACGACCGCCGTCTGCAAGCGCTGCTGATTGCGTTCGCCTTCGGTGCGTTTATCGAGGGCGCCGCCGGATTCGGCACCCCGGTGGCCGTGGCGGCGGCCATGCTGACGGGGCTGGGCTTCGCGCCGTTCGAGGCGGCAGCCATCTGCCTGCTGGCCAACACCGCGCCGGTGGCTTTCGGATCGATCGGCATCCCGATCACCACGCTGGCGCTCACCACCGGCCTTCCCGTGGAACACTTGAGCGCGCAGGTAGGCCGCATCTGCGCGCCGGTTTCGCTCATTGTTCCCGCCTATCTGATCGTGGTGCTATCGGGTTGGAAAGGACTGCGCGGCGTTCTGCCGGCAGCCGCCGTGTGTGGCGCGGCGTTCGCCGCCACGCAATTCGCCATCTCGAACTTCGTGGGCGTGCAACTTACCGATATTCTGGCGTCCATGGCCGCGATGATCGCTCTGGTGATTCTCATTCGCGCGCGGCGTACGCAGGACCAACCAAGACGGACTCCGAAGGCGGTCCACAGCCGGGGCGCTGTCGCGCTGGCCTGGGCCCCTTATGCGCTGCTGGTGGTTTTCGTGCTGCTTTGGGGCTACAAGCAAACCCTTCTTAACGGCGCCTCCATCACGTTCCACTGGCCGTTGCTGCACAACGCCATCGAGCGCATGCCGCCCGTGGTGGCTAAGCCGGCGGGCTACGCGGCGGTCTACACGTTCAACTGGCTCTCCGCTTCGGGGACCGCGTGTTTCCTGGCGGCGACGCTGGCCGCGATGGTGGCCGGCCTGAAGCCCCGCCAGTTCGCCGGCGTTCTGGGCAGGACCGCGCGGCAATTGGCGCTGGCCGAACTGACTTTGGCGGCGGTGCTTGGCCTGGCCTTTCTGATGAACTACTCGGGCGCCACCGCGACCTTGGGGCTGGCCTTCGCCGCCACCGGCCGAATGTTTCCGTTCTTCAGCGCGCTGCTCGGCTGGCTGGGCGTTTTTCTTACGGGCAGCGACACCTCTTCAAACGCATTATTCGGATCGCTGCAGGTGGTGACCGCGGGCAGGCTGGGGATGAACCCCGTGCTGATGGCCGCCGCCAATTCGGCCGGCGGCGTCATGGGCAAAATGATCAGCCTCACCAGCATCGCCGTGGCCGCCGCCGCCACGTCCATGAAGCGCGAGGACGAGGCTCTCTTGTTCCGCTTCACGCTCAAACACAGCGTGATTCTGGCGTCGCTGATCGGGTTGATTGTGCTGTTTTACGCCTATGTGGCGCCGTTTTGGGCGACGTAATGCAGGGGCATATCCCGTTGGCGGCGCGGCTAGGCTGCCGGGGGTCGGGCATGCCCGACCCCTACGGCGGATGGGTAATTAGCTCTTCAGTTCGCCGGCGCCGGCGGATGGCTTGCATTCGTAGACGCGCGGCGTAATGCCCAGCTTGCCCTCATAAGCCTTCGCGATCTTCTCGCGGAAAAGCGGCTCGGCGGCGGGCTTCATCATCGACACCGTGCAGCCGCCGAAGCCGCCGCCGGTCATCCGCGCGCCGTAGACGCCCTCGATGGCGAGCGCGGCGTCCACCAGGAAATCGAGTTCCTCGCAGCTTACCTCGTAATCGTGCTGGAGGCTGCGGTGCGATTCCACCATGAGCTTCCCCATGGCCGGTAGGTCGCCGTTGTTGCTGACTTCCACGAAGCGGTTGACGCGCGCGTCTTCGGTTACGATGTGGCGGGCGCGGCGCGCAACGACGGGACTCAGCAGATGTTCGGCGGCCTGGAACTGCTCGGGCGAAACGTCGCGCAGGCTTTCGACCGCGGGGAACATCTTGCGAATCCCTTCCACGGCCGCGGCGCACTCCGCTACGCGGTCCCTATAGGCGGACCCGGCGAGGGCATGCTTCACCATGGTGTTGACAGCTACGAACGCCGCGCCGAGGGGCAGCGAAACGAAGCGATGTCCCAGGCTGCGGCAATCGATTTCCACCGCCGAGTGCTCGCGCCCGAAGACGGAGATGTACTGGTCCATGATGCCGCACGGCATCCCCACAAAATTGCGCTCGGCGCGCTGGCAGAGGCGTGCCAGATCCAACGGGTCCATGGCGCGGCCGCCAAGGAAAGCCAGCGCGGAAGAGACCTCCAGCGCAGCCGAGGAACTGAGGCCCGAACCGTCGGGCACGGTCGACCGGATCAGCAGGTTGGCCGGCGCGATGGCAAAGCCCGCGCGGATGACCTCCTGCGCCACCCCGATGGGGTAATCGGTCCAGTGATGCTCGGGACGCAGGCCGGCAATGGCCGCTGCGTCGAACTCGCGGGTTTCCTTGCGGTCCTCGGAGTGGATGCGCAGCTTGCCATCCGCGGAGGGCGCAATGGCTACCGTCGTCGCCATGTCCAGCGCCATGGGGAGAACGAAACCCAGGTTGTAATCGGTGTGCTCGCCGATGATGTTGACGCGGCCGGGCGCGCGAAATACGCGGACGCCCTCGGCGGAGCCGTAGAGACTGCGGAAACTGTCTATCATGATGCGATGCCTTCCGTGGCCCGGATCTTCGAGCCGATGAATCCGTAGTAGAGAACAAAGAGGTAGCAGAGGCCCGGCACGATATAGGAAACGTGCAGCCCAATCGCGTCCGCCAGCATGCCCTGTATGGGCGGCATCACGGCCCCGCCCACGATGGCCACGTTCATCATGCCCGATCCCTTCGCCGTCAGCGTACCCAACTGGGAGACTGCCAGCGCGAAGATGGTCGGGAACATGACCGATTCGCCCAAGCCCAGGAGAACGATGCTCCAAACGGCCACTGTGCCGGTGCTCATGATGGTGATGACGGTCAGCACCAGGGAGAACGCAGCCGCCCAGCCCAGCACCTTTCCGCCTGGAATCTTGCGCATCAGGACCGTGCCCAACAAGCGGCCCACGATCATGCCCACCCACAGCAGGGAAAGATAGCCCGCGGCCGCCTTCGGCGCCATGTTGCCGATATCGGGCTGGCTCAGGTAATTCACAAACAGGGAACTGATGCAGATCTCGGCGCCCACATAGAGGAAGATCGCGATGGCCCCAAGAACCAGGTGGGGGTGTTTCCAGACGCTGTCGCCCTCCGACGGTCCCCCGCTATGCAACTCCGCCGGCAGGGTCAGTTTGAGCTGCGAGAGCACCAGCGCCAGAACCAGCAAGACGCCGGCCATGGCCAGGTATGGCGGCTTGACGGCGTTCGCGGCCGTGATTCTGTGCGCATCGTCCATCACACCGGTGATGGCCACAGCCGAAAGGAACAGCAAGCCTCCCAGATAGGGCGCCAGCATCTGGCCCACCGAATTGAACGCCTGCGCCAGGTTCAGCCGGCTGGAGGCGCCGGACTGCGGACCGAGCAGCGTGACGAATGGGTTGGCCGCAACCTGTAGCATGGTGACGCCGGCCGCGAGCACGAAGATGGCGGCGAGGAATACGCCGTAAGAAAGAGTTCCGGCGGCCGGATAGAACAGCAGTGCCCCGAACCCCATCACGCCCAAACCGAGCACCATCGCCTTTTGATAGCCGATCTTGGCCATCAACGCGGCCGCCGGCATCGAGAAGACCAGGTACGCCACGAACCACGCGCTCTGGACCAGCGTGGCTTGGCCGTAATTCAGATTGAAAATGGATTTCAGATGAGGCTGCAACACGCCGTTCAGGGACGTTGCAAACCCGAACAGGAAGAAGACCGTAGCGGCCACGGCCATGGCGAAGTTGTTGCTCTGCGCCGGGCTGGCTTTATCCATGGACTGTTGCGTCATATACTCTCTTTCATTAACGTGTATGGGAACCGCGAAGAAACCGCAGTATAGCGCCGTTCGCCGGCGGAAGCCACGCGCGCTAAGCGCCCGATCCTTTGGCTTGAAATGGCAGGTAAGCCGCCCCGAACAACCCGGCGTCGCCTCCGAGAAGGGCCTTCTCGATGCGCGTGGGTTTGATGCTCTTGCAGGCGCGGTAGTTGAAGGAGCGCCGCTCGATCTCGCGGAACATGGCCGGGGCGAACAGGTCCCAGGCGGCCAGCGGACCCCCGCTAAGTAGATAGAGGGGGAAGTTGAAAACCTGTATGTACGTGGCCAGGCCCAGGCCGAGCGCCTGCCCCATGCACTCGAAGACCCGCAGGGCCCCCGCGTTGCCCTGCATGGCGAGCTTGTAAACGTCCTCAGAGCTGAGGTTGTCGCCGAGGCTCAAATGCCGGGACATGGTGGCGACGGCGGTCGCGGAGGCGTGTTTTTCCAGGCATCCGCTATTGCCGCAGCCGCACGGATTGCCGTTCAAATCCACCGTCACGTGGCCCAACTCCGCCGCCATGCCGAGGTATCCATGCACCACCTTGCCGTCGGAGATAATGCCGCCGCCGATGCCCGTGCCGAGGGTCAACAGCACAAGATCGTTGACGTCCCGCCCCGCGCCCATCCATTTCTCGCCGAGGGCCGCGGCGTTGGCGTCGTTCTCGAGAATCACCGTGGCCTTCAGCCGCTCCTCGAAAGCGTCCCGCGCCCGGAAATTGTCGAGCGCCGGCAGGTTGGGCGATTTCAGGACAAGGCCCTCCTCGATCACGATGAAGCCGGGCACCGCGATGCCGGTCCCGGCAAGCTGGTCGCCGGCCCGCCGGTCGCGCAGCGTGACGACGGCGTTCACGATCGAATCGACGATGCCGTCCCGCCCAGCCGCGGAATTAGTCGAGCCGGAAATCTTGTCGAGAAGAGTCCCGTCCTGTGCGATCGCCGCGGCCCGGAAGTTCGTGCCGCCAAGGTCTACGCCAATAGAGAAGAGAGCCATAGAATAGGGATGATACCAGGAAGCGCGGTCTCAGTTTGAGTTTTTTGGCAGCGGCCGGCGGCGCGCACTCGCGTGTTTCGCGAGGAAGTGCAGAGCCTTCCTGCCGGTGGCGGGGCGCGGGTTGTCGCGTTGCGCGCTGACGAACCGGAGCACCGCTGGCTTGTCGCCGATCCCTTCGAAGAACAGCTCCAGGGACTCGATTGCGTGGCCGATGGCCACGTTGCGGCACTCCTCCCTCTCATAAACGGCGCGGCGGACACCCAGGATGGCGCGCGCCAGCCGGTCCGCCAGATGGGGCTTGGCGAGGGCGATTGCAGCAGCCCCGTGCATGGCGGCAGCGGCCCCGATCATCTGTGGACCCGGTATCGGGCTGAGGTACTTGTCGAGCGCGGCTTCGAGCTTGTTCGCGCGGTCAACGGGTGCGAGGCACGCGAGTGTGCAGGTGGCGTTCCACCGCAGAATGCTGTTGGGAGAATCGAGCAGCTTAAGGAAGAAATCGATGTGCGGGTAGAGCAGTTCGGGCGATTCCTCGGCCTGCAGCATAAGGGCTTTGGAAGACCGGAAGCGTACCGATGCGCGTGGGGAAGCGACCCCCGCGAGGAGCGACGGAATGAGTTCCGCCGCTACCGGCGTCGCGGCATGCGTGAGCATAGCGAATACCATAAGACGGCGCGCGACGGGAAGCAAGGCGGCCCTTCCGGGGTTTTTCCCTATTGACGCCTACTAGTTTGTAATGCAAACTGGTTGGCGTAAGGAGAAATATGGATCAAGTCGGGAGTCTTTTGAAGCGGCCGAAGGCCTACTACAACATCGACGGCGTCGGCGAGCTTGAAGCGGGCGTCACGTGCCTGGGCTTTGGACTCATCCAATGGATGCAGGTACGCTCGCCCGCGCATTCCGCATGGCACAGCATGTGGGTGTTCTGTATCTACTTCGGCTCGATGTTCGCAATTCGCCACTATGGGACCAAAGCGGTTAAAGAGCGCATCACTTATCCCCGCACCGGGTTCGTCGAATACCGGAAGCGCGACCGAGTCTGGCCGGCGGTCTTTGGGGCTGTCGCGGGGCCGGCCTTCCTTGCCCTGGTAATCCACGCTTACCGGCGGCACTGGGACCTCACGACGGGGGCTTCTCTAGTCGGCTTGCTCTCCGCCGCCAGTTATGCCTACCGCTTTGCCAGGGAGGTTCGCTGGAAATGGGGTGTGGCGTCGGCGATGGCGCTCGGCTCCATTCTGATTGCGATCCTGCCGGGGGATTCGATTGGCGCGCTGACCGGCCATTCCTGGCTGGCGGTCTGCCTGCCGACTTTCATACTCTTCGGCCCGCTGCTATTGATCTCCGGCGCTATCAGTTTCTGGCTCTACGTTCGCCACACGCAAGCGCCCAGACAGGAAGGCCAATGAACCCGCAGATCCGAGGCATCGCGGATCTCGACCGCGTGATTCACGAACCGGGACGGCTGATGATTGTGGCCCTCCTGTTCGCTGTGGAGAAGGCCGACTTCCTCTATCTGTTGCACGAGACAGGCATGAACAAGGGGACACTTTCCAGCCACCTCTCCCGACTGGAGGAAGCCGGTTACGTCGCAGTGGTGAAGACATACCGCGGCAAGGTGCCGCAAACATTGCTCAGTCTCACGGCCACGGGACGCAAGGCCTTTGAAGAATACCGGCGGAAACTCAAAGAAGCGTTGTAGGCAGTTCCGCCGTCTCTTCCATTAAGATGAATGGCCACAGATAAACACAGATGAACACGGATAAGAATAATCAAGGAAGGCGTTTGTGTCTTGTCTTATCTGTGTTCATCTGCGTTCATCTGTGGCCAATTACGCCTTTCTGAACGCCATGCCGGCGAAGCTGACCACGCTCTGGGCGTCGATGTTCCATTGCTCGTAGTGCAATAGCTCGCCTTTCGTGCGGGGGGCAGCTTTCAGAAACGAATAGAAGGGCGCGGAGCCGCACCATTTGAGGGGATCGCGCTCGGGCTGCACCAAATCCCAGAATCCGCGGGCGTCGGAAGCGGAGATGCGGTCCATGCGGGCCTGGTCGCGGGCGGCCACTTCGGTCATGAGGCCCTCCCCGGCGGCCGCCGTGAATTCGTCGCCGTAGCGCGCACCCATGTGGGCCATATCGACGCCCAGAATCCAGAAGAGGCGGTCGCCTTCGCGGTCGCGCAGCTCGCCGAGGGCGTCGAGAAAGCGCTTGACGCGGTCGTCGTCCTCGGGCTGGCCGCCGGCCAGGAGGCTCTGGGCGAACGAGCCGCAGAGTATGGGCAAAATGCGCACATCCGGGCCTAGGACATGCTGCAGGAAGACCACCTGGAACTCCACGGTGTGCTCGAAGGAGTGGCAGTAGTCTTCCATGACCACGGCGTCGCCGCCGCGCGCAGCCAGCCAGTCTACCAGGGGCACGTCGGAGGCGGATTTACCCAGCGGCGTCACGAAGCTCTTGCGGGTCAGGCCGAAGGTCTCGGGCTCGCCATAGTGGGACGTGGCCAGGATCACGAAAGTGCGGTCGCGGTGCTCGGGGCGCAGCAGGCTATACGCCGCGCGGTAGGAGCGCCAGCCTCCATCCGGGCTTACGTGCGGCGCGGCGATGCCGAAGAGGTTGGCATCGGGGGCAGCCGGAGAAGGCAGGCCGGGAGGATCTCCAGGGTCCGGCTGCATGTAATTGGCCATGGTCTCGCGCAGGGGTTCGGTTTCGGCGGGATAGGCCGCGCCGGCGTGGGCAGGCTCGCGAACGGGACTTTCGGCGAACTCCCGGCGGCGTTGGTCGCGCATCGCGGAAAAGGCGTCGTCCTCCAGGAAGCCGGCGGAACTGAGCGTGTCCATCAGTTGCCGCACAATTTCTCCCACTTCCAGGGTGTTGGTCAGGCGGACCAGCAGGGCGCGCAGGTCCAGTTCGGTTTGCTCCCCGTCGAAGCAGCCGAGGCACTCGGTCAACAGCGGCGGGATCACCAGCATGGCATCGGAATAATGGTAAGGATCGCGAAGGAACAGGCCGGGATGCTCGGGCCACGGCGAGGGCATGGCATCGAGGACGCGTCGGAGGCGGGGAAGCGGCTGGGGCAAGTACCATGGTAGCCGATGCGGCAGGGGGTAAATCGGCCCGATGTTACACTGGTATTTCTATCGCCATGTTGTCGATTGTCATCCCGATTCACAACGAGGAGCCATCCATTCTTCCGTTATACGACCGGCTGACGGCGGTGTTGGACGCGTTGGGACGGCCCTACGAGATTCTTTTCGTGGACGACGCTTCCTCGGACCGCAGTTTTGAACTGCTCGCCAACCTCGTGGAGACGGATGGCCATTTGAAGGTGATCCGGCTGCGGCGGAATTTCGGGCAGACGGCGGCGCTTTCCGCGGGTTTCCACGAAGCCCAGGGCGATGTTGTGGTGGCGATGGACGGCGACCTGCAACACGCGCCCGAAGATATTCCGGCGCTGCTCAAGAAGATCGACGAAGGGTACGACATCGCCAGCGGCTGGCGCAAGCACCGCGTGGATAACCCGATCAGCCGCAAGCTGCCTTCACGAATCGCCAACTGGCTCATGGCCCAGGCATCCGGCATGGATCTGCGGGATTTCGGCACCACCTTTAAGGCGTATCGCGCCGAGATTCTGAAGGACGTCAACCTCTACGGCGAGCTGCACCGCTTCATTCCCGCGCTGGCGAGCTTTTACGGAGCGCGCGTGTGCGAAGTCCCGATTCAGAACGTGCAGCGGGCGAGCGGCGGCTCGCACTACGGCATCGGGCGCACGTTCCGCGTGCTGTTCGATATCGTCACCATCAAGTTCCTGTTGAAGTACTTCACGCGACCGATGCACTTTTTCGGGACGCTCGGTCTGATCGGGACCGGGTCCGGCGCCGCCATCATTGTCTACCTGACCATCTTGAAGCTCTTGGGCTTTGAAATCATAATGGCTCACGGCCCGCTCATGTTCGCCGGCGGCTTGCTGCTGCTGGCCGGGCTGATGATGTTCACCACGGGGCTGATCGGCGAGATGATGATGCGGACGTACTTCGAAAGCCAGGACCGCCGCATCTACGCCGTCCGCGAGATCCTCACCCGCAAACCGCGTGGCGTGCCCGGAAGGTAAGTCGTAACTTCCACGCCCGAGCTGAGCCACCGGAGTATGATTGTGCCTATGCGAGTGCGCGAATTGGCGGATTGGCTGGGCGCGACGTTCGAAGGCAACGGCGAGAAGGAGTTGACCGGCGTCGCGCCGATCGATGCCGCGGGGAATTCCGATTTGGCCTTCGTGGGAGGCCGAAAAGCCGCGGTGCAGGCGCAAGGCTCGGCGGCGGGCTGCCTAATTGTTCCCATGGAATGGCCCAGCCCGAGCGAACGGACGGTGATCCGCGCGCCCGAACCGCGCACCGCTTTCGCCCGCGCCATGAGCCGCTTCTATCCCACCTTGGAGATTTTGCCCGGCATCGACCCCACGGCGGTGGTGTCCAAGGGCGTGGATCTGGGCGCCCTGGTGTTCGTCGGCCCGCACGCGGTGGTGGGCGAAGGCACGCGCGTCGGCGTCGCCTCCAGCATTGGGGCGGGCTGCTACGTGGGCAAGCGCGTGATGCTGGGCGAAGGCTGCGTATTGCATCCCAACGTGACGGTGTACGACAACGTGGACATTGGACGCGGGTCGATCCTGCATTCTGGGTGCGTGATCGGCGCCGATGGCTTTGGCTACGTCATGGAAGACGAGCGCTGGCACAAGTTTCCGCAGGTGGGCCGCGTGGAGATCGGCGATTTCGTGGAAATCGGGGCCAACTCCTGCGTGGATCGCGCGGCCATGGGCGTGACCTCGATCGGCGAAGGCACGAAGCTCGATAACATGGTGCACGTGGCCCACAATTGCCGGATCGGGCGCCACGTGGTGGTAGCGGCCCAGACGGGGTTTTCGGGGGGAGTGACGGTCGGGGACTATGCGGTGATCGGCGGGCAGGTGGGCATCGGGGACAAGGCGCGCATCGAGTCGCGCGCGGTCCTGGGATCGGGATGCGGAGTGCTGACTTCGAAGATCGTGCATTCGGGGGAAACCGTCTGGGGAACGCCGGCCCGTCCGCTGAAGCAGCATCTGGAGCAGCTTGCCAACCTCGCGCGGCTGCCGGAACTGCGGCGCGAAATCGCCGATATCAAGCGCAGGCTGGCTGAGATCGAAGGGTGAGCTAAATCAAGATGGCTTCGGACTCCGCCAACTCCAGGCTTTGAGGCGTGCAGGCTTCCACCCGGTTGCGGCCCCGGCGTTTGGCCGCATAAAGGGCCAGATCGGCCTCGCGGATCAAGTCGTCCACTTGCGCAATAGCGGGGTTGGTGCGGAAAGAGACACCGACGCTGCAGGTGACACGAAGCGAGCCGCCGCCGATCGGAAATGGCTCCGCCGCGATGGCTTCGCGGAGCCGGCCGGCTTGGGTTTGCGCGGCGGCGCAATCGCAGCCCGGCAGCACTACCAGGAACTCCTCGCCGCCATAGCGGCCAAGCGCGTCATACCGGCGGACGACGGATTTCATGCGTCGGGCGCCTTCCCGGAGAACGGCGTCTCCAGCCAGGTGTCCGTGGGTATCGTTGACGGTCTTGAAATGGTCGAAGTCGGCGATCAGGAGCGACAGCGGAGAGCCTTCGCGGTTGCCGCGATCCGCCTCGTTGCGCAGCGCTTCGAGGATGGCCGAGCGGTTCAGAAGCCCGGTCATGCCGTCGTGGGTGGCTTGTTCGCGCAGGGCTTCGCGCGCCAGGACCAACTCTTCCTGAAGATCCAGAATACGGCTGCCGGCGCGCAAGCGCACACGCAGCTCATGGGAATTGAAGGGCTTGGTCAGGTAGTCGTCGGCCCCGGCCTCCATGCCATCGATCAAGTCCTGCGAATCGGTGCGCGACGTCAAGAGCAGGATATATTGATACGGCTCTCGGCCGGCGGAGCGTATGCGGCGGCAGATTTCAACGCCGTCAGCGCCGGGCATCATCCAGTCCAGAATGGCCATCCGCGGCGCGTCTTCCGCCTGCAGCATGCGCCAGGCCTCATTCCCGTCGTGCGCCGTCAGAGCCTCATATCCCCATTTGGTCAGCAAATTGTGCAGCATGGACTGCAAGACGGGGTTATCCTCCGCTGCCAACACTCGCATCCGCCGTTCGGGTTCCTGGACGTGCAACTTGCTCCTCCACGGTCTATATCGGCAATTTCGGAGTTTTCCGCAGGCTTACAGGGTGGAATCGCGCATTATGGTCTCGATTTCGGAAGATTCTTCGCGCGGCTCGGGAAGCCGGCCGCTCCAGTCGCACCAGGCCCAGGCGAGGGCGGTCACCAGGCCGAAAGCTCCGGCGATCAAACCGATCGTCCTGGGGCTGTAGTACTGCGAGGCAATGCCGGCGGCGGCCATCGAGACAATCATCATGGACCAGCGCAAAGACTCCATGGTGGCGAACACACGGCCGCGATACCGGTCGGGCGTGTGCCGCAACAATTGGTAATTGTTGAGTACGCTGGTCACCGCCATGCCGATGCGCGAGAACATCATGGCGACCAGTGCGAGGCTGTAGGTGGAGGCCTGGCTGAAAATCATGTATGCGGCGCCGTGCACAAGATAGGACACAGTCACCGCGCGTTTGTACCGGACGAAGTTGGGGCGTTGGCCGGCAAAATGCGCCCAGGCGCCGCCCGCCAACAGGCCGATGCCGGCGAATCCCCAGATTCCACCGATGCCCGCGGGGCCGCGGTGGAATACCTGCTCTCCGAACAAGGCGAAAAGAATCTGAGCCGCTCCGCCCCCCAGCGCCCAGCCCACCGAGATCATGGCGATCCCCATCATCAGGGGAACGGAGCGCAGGTAGGCCAGTCCCTCGCGATATTCACGCCACGGCTGGACCGCGCCTCCGGCATCGCTACGGCTGGGCCGGAACCCGCCGGGGGTGGCAATGCGCCAGATGGCTCCCGCCGAGAACGCGAAAGATAGCGAATTGATGATAAAGGCCCACCGGTAGCCAAGCTGTGCGGCGCTATAGCCCGCCAGCAGCGTGCCGGCCGTGAGTGTAGCCCATCCCGTGGTCTGGGTCAGCGAATTGGCCGTGTGCAACTCTTCCTCACTCGCGATGGTGGGGAGAATGGCGGCTCGCCCGCTGGTGAAGAAGGGCGAAGCGAACATCAGCGCGGCGCTGAGGACGTAGAGCAGCCAGGGACGCGGTTGGCCGATGGTGAAGACGAAAGCCAGCGCAACTATGGCGCGAATCGCGTCGCTCGCAATCATGATGCGCTTGCGGTCGAAGCGGTCCAACAGGACGCCGGCGATGGGACCGGCCGCCACGGCGGGAATCGCTCGGGCCAGCATCACTCCGCTGACCACCAGGCCCGACCCGGATTTCTCCATCACCAGCGCAAATACCGCGATGTTGTTGAACCAGTCGCCGATGTCGCTGACCACCTGCCCCATCCAGGTATAGCGGTAGTTGCGGTTCTGGCGCAGGAGGTCCCACAGGCTGGTCATGGAAGCCTCATGGTATCAGCCCGGGAACGTGCGGAATGCAACACTCCTGGGCGGCAGCCGTGGCGAACCCGGTACGGCGGGTGCAAAATGGAGGAAGATTTTCGAGGAGGGTTCCATGACTGGAAAGATGAAACGCAGCGCAAAGCCTATTCCCGACGGGTATCATACCGTCACTCCGTATTTGACCGTGCCAGGCCTAGCCAAGACCATCGACTTCCTGAAGCAGGCGTTTGGCGCGGAAGCCAGGGGGATCATGGAGCGGCCGGGCGGCGGGATCGCCCATGCCGAAGTCAAGATTGGCGATTCAATTATCATGATGGGGGAGCCGGACCCTAAGGGCCCGTATCCGCCCAGGCCCTGCAACCTGTACATGTACGTGCCGGACGTGGATGCCGTCTACGCGAAGGCCATCGAGGCCGGCGGAAAGTCGCTGCGACAGCCGACGGACGAATTCTACGGAGACCGCGGCAGCGGCGTAGAGGACCCATCGGGGAACTTCTGGTGGATCGGCACGCACGTCGAGGACGTGTCGATGGAGGAGCTGAAAAGGCGCATGGCGGCCATGGGCGGCCAGCACTGACCGTACCGGAAGTTGAGATGAACGAGCGGCACGATTCATAATGGAAGTTCATGCCGCTTGACGATCGCGCGATCGCCATCTCCGCCACCTTCACCGCCGAAGCGATTGAGGCCGGATTGGCGTTCTGGACGGCGGAACTGGGGCTCGATTATCGGATCCGTTTCGCCGGTTACAACACGCTATTTCAACAGCTTCTGGACCCCGCCGGGCTGTTTGCCGGGAACCGCGGGGGGATTAACGTCGCCTTGGTGCGTTTTGAGGACTGGCTGGCGGCTGGTGTGGACGATCAAGTTCGGCGGCTGGCCAATGCCGTTCGGACGGCTGCGGTTTCGCTCGCGGCGCCGCTGATCGTAGTGGTCTGCCCGCCCAAACCCCAATACCAGGAAGCGTTCGAAGCGCCGCTGAGTGTTTTACGCGAGACGCTCGATGCCTTGCCCGGCGTCCACGCCATCTGGCCCGCGGACTTCGAGGCTCTCTATCCGGTGAGTCCAGCGCACGACTCGCATGGCGAGGCGCTCGGGCATCTGCCCTATACGCCCGTTCTCTTCGTGGCGCTGGCCACGGCCATCGCTCGCAAGGTACACGCGATTGTCACGCCACCTTATAAGGTGGCGGCGCTCGACTGCGACGAGACCTTGTGGGCCGGCATTTGTGGGGAAGATGGTCCCCAGGGCATCGCCCTCGATCCGCCGCGCAAGGCCTTGCAGGAGTTCATGGCGGCCCGCCGGCGCGAAGGGATGTTGCTGGCTCTGTGCAGCAAGAACAACGAAGAGGACGTCATTGAGACTTTCCGCGCCCACCCGGAAATGCCGTTGCGGATGGAGGATTTCGCGGCGCGCCGCATCAACTGGGAAAGCAAGGCATCGAATCTGGGCGCGCTGGCGGCCGACCTGGGACTGGGAATCGAGAGCTTCATTCTGGTGGACGATAATCCCAAGGAGTGCACCGAAGCACAGGCCGCGGCGCCGGGAATGCTGGCCCTTTCCCTCCCTTCGTCCGCCCCCGAAATCCCCGAGTTTCTGAAGCACGTATGGGCGTTCGACCGGGCGGGTGTCACAGAGGAGGACCGCCGCCGCCCTGACCTGTATGCGCAGCACGCCGAGCGGACGCGGGCCGCCGGGGCCGCGCACAACCTCGAAGAGTTTCTCGCGTCGCTCGATCTGGAGATCGCAATTGCTCGCATGGAGCGCACGGCGCTGGCGCGTGTGGCCCAATTGACGGCGCGCACCAACCAGATGAACGCCACCCTGGTACGGCGCACCGAACCCGAGGTTCAGGCGCTGCTGGCCGGCGGCGCGGAGTGCCTCACGGTTTCCGTGAAGGACCGTTTCGGGGACTATGGACTGACGGGCGCGATCCTATTTCGAAACGGAGACGCGGCGCTGCGGGTGGACACGTTTCTGCTGAGCTGCCGGGCGCTGGGGCGCGGGGTAGAGCATCGCATGGTCGCGCGCTTGGGTGAGATTGCGCTCGAACGCGCCCTGGAGCGCGTGGAGATCCCCTTTGTGCCGGGGCAACGGAACCGCCCCGCGGCCCTGTTTCTGGAGTCCTTAGGGACGGCCGGCGCGGATGGCGTTTTGCGGCTCCCGGCGGGTCGCGCGGCGGCGGTCCGTTACAAGCCCGGCATGATGGTCGAAACGGTAAGCGAAGAGGCAGACGGGCCGGCAAATGCCGTGGGCGCCCCGGTCCGCCCCACAGCGGCGCGGCGCATCGATTACATCAGGATCGCCACCGAATTGCGCGATCCCCATGCCGTTCTCGAAGCCATTCGCGTCTCCACACGGCGTTTGCCGCTGACCGGCGCATCGCTCGACCGGCCACGCACGCCCATTGAAGCGCAGTTGGCGGAGTTGTGGGCTGGGCTGTTAAACGTGCCCGCCGTCGGGATTCACGATAACTTCTTCGAACTGGGCGGGCATTCGCTGCTGGCGGTGCAACTGCTATCCTGTGTGCGGCAGACCTATGGCGTGGACCTGTCGCTCGAGGTAGTCTACAGCGGTGAATTCACGGTAGCGGAATTAGCCAAGGCGGTGGAGCTGAAAGAAATCGAGCAATCGGGCGCCGATTATCAAGACCTGATTCAGGAACTCGAAAGCCTCTCCGACGAGGAAGTGCGGGAGCTGCTGGCGAAGGAACAGGGCGCGTCCTAATGGTCCACGCAGGCAGGCAACAAGAAGGCAGACCGGGAGGTCCGCCCCACGATCCATGCGTATTCTGTTGACCGCCACCGCGTCCTACGCTCCTCCGCGCGGCGGGGCGACGCGCAGCAACCTGGTGTGGCTGAACCATCTGGCGGCCGCCGGTCATGCGTGCCGGGTGGTGTGTGGGGCGCCCGGCGAAGGCGCGCCATTTGGGCGCCACGAATCCATCCGGCTATGGGAAGTGGAGGACCCGGCCGCGCGTGTCCAGACGCTGCGGCGGCAGATCGACGAGTTCCAGCCGGATTGGGTGCTGGTATCTTCCGAAGACCTGGGACACGCGCTGCTGCGGGAGGCGCACCACTCGGCCGAGGGCCGTGTGGTCTATCTGGCGCACACGCCGCAGTTCTTCCCGTTCGGTCCGGCCAGTTGGAACCCTGAGCGCCATGCCGCGGATCTGGTAGCGCGGTCGGCCGGCGTGGTCGCCATCGGCCGGTACGTGGCCGCGTACGTACAGCGGGAACTGGGTCGCCAGGCGGTGGTGATTCATCCGCCCATCTACGGCCCCGGGCCGTTTCCGAGCCTGGCGAATTTCGAAGAGGGCCTCATCGCCATGATCAATCCGTGCGCGGTGAAGGGCATCTCCATCTTCCTCGAAACCGCCCGGTTGCTGCCCGGCCTCCGGTTCGGCGCGACGCCCGGCTGGGGTACCACGGCCGCCGACCGCCGGGCCATGGCGCGTTTGCCCAATGTGGAAGTCCTGCTGAACCCGGCGGGCATCGACGGCTTGTTGCGCGGCGCGCGCGTCCTGCTGATGCCCTCGTTGTGGGTGGAAGGATTCGGACTGATCGTCATGGAAGCCATGCTGCGCGGGATTCCCGTGGTGGCGAGCGACTTCGGCGGTCTGCGCGAGGCGAAACAAGGCACGGGATACCTGATTCCGGTTGCCGGCATCGAACGTTACTTGCCGGTCTTCGACGAGCACGGCATGCCTGAACCCGTCGCGCCGCTGAACGACGCGGCGCCCTGGGCGGCGGCAATTGAAGAGCTGCTCTCGGGTTCCGCGGCATACGCGCGCGAATCGGCGGCCTCGCGGGAGGCGGCCCACAGGTTCGTGGGCGGTCTCGACGGCGGCGAAATGGAGCGTTTCCTGCTCTCGCTCGGGGCCGGGGATCGCAAGCCCGCGCAGCCGGACTCCGCCACCATCGAATCGTTATCGCCCGGCCGGCGAGCCTTGCTGCTCGAGCGATTGCGCCGCCGCGGGATGGTTCATTGATGCGCATCCTGCTGGCCCAGAACTCGCTCTATTACCCGTCGCACGGCGGCGGAGACAAGTCCAACCGCATGTTGATGGAGGCTCTCGCCGTCCGCGGCCACATCTGCCGGGCGGTGGCCCGCATTCCCGTATTCGGCGCGGAGGAAGAAGCGCGGTATGTAGAGCAACTGGAGGCGCGCGGGATCGCCCCGGTAAGAAGCGGCGGCGCCGTGGTATTCGAGCGCACGGGCGTGGAGGTTCATGTCGTCACCGGAGGCAAGCTGCGGGGGTATTTCGCCGCGCAAGCGGAGGCATTCCGGCCGGATGTCATCCTGGCATCCACGGACGACCCGGCGCAAGTCCTTCTGGAAGCCGCGTTGCGTGCGGCAAACGCCCGGGTCGTTTACCTGGCGCGGGCCCCCATCGCATTGCCCTTTGGGCCGGATTGCGCCTTCCCAAGCGAGGTGAATGCGCAGCGCATTCGCTCGGCCGCACGCGTGGTGGGGGTGAGCGAATACGTGGCGCGCTACATCCGCGACTACGGCGGAATGAACGCGGCGCACGTTCCGATTTCGCTGCTGGAGCCGGGAGTCTGGCCAGCCTTGGGCCGCTTCGACAACGAATTCGTGACCATGGTGAACCCCTGCGCCGTCAAAGGCATCGCCATTTTCCTGGCGCTGGCGGATGCCTTTCCGAACGTGGCTTTCGCCGCCGTGCCCACCTGGGGAACTAACCGGCATGACCGCGCGGCGCTGGCCGAACGCCCGAATGTGCGCATTCTCGACCCCGTGGACGATATCGACCGGCTGATGGCTCGGACGCGCGTGCTGCTGGTTCCATCCCTGTGGGCCGAGGCGCGGTCCCGCATCGTGGTGGAGGCCATGCTGCACGGCGTTCCGGTGATGGCCAGTGACGTGGGCGGCATCCCCGAGGCGAAGATGGGAGTGCCCTACCTTCTGCCAGTCAACCCGATCGCCCGATATCAGGCGCAAGTGGACGAGCGCATGGCGCCGCTGGCGGAAGCCCCCGCGCAGGATGTCGCCCCCTGGCGCGATGCGCTCGTACGTTTGCTGGGCGACCGCGCACATTACGAAGAGATCTCGCGGGCATCGCGCGCCGCGGCTCTGGAATATGCCGGGAATCTCAGCGGGGCGCCGTTCGAAGCGCTGCTGGAAGGTGCGTTACGTTCTGAGGTGGGGCAGGCGATTCGCCTGCCAACTTCGCCCGTCGGCGCAACCATTCGCGCTACGCACCCACTGTCTTCGGAGCGCCGTCAACTCCTGGCCTTGCGCCTGCGCAAGCGCGCCCCGGCATCCGCCTGGTTTCCCGCCGCTGGCGCTGCAACGGACGCGCGCCTGTTTTGTTTTCCCTATGCCGGCGGCGGGACGGGCGCATTCGCGGGCTGGCGCCGTCGGCTGCCGTGTGTTTGTCCGGTGCTGCTGCCTGGGCGCGAGTCGCGCAGCGCGGAGGCGCCCTTCGACCGGATGGCGCCGCTCGTCGAGGCCTTGGCCGCGGCCATCGAACCGTATCTCGACCGGCCGTTTTCGTTTTTCGGGCACAGCATGGGCGCGGCGGTGGCTTTCGAGCTGGCCCGCGAATTGCGCCGGCTCGGTCTGCCGGAACCGCGTCTGCTGGTCGCCTCGGCGGCCCGGGCCCCGCAATTCCGGCGCGACTACACTCCGCCTCCGGCGCCTTCCGAAGCCCAGTTTCTGGACGAATTGCGGCGCCTCGAAGGCCTTCCCGCGGAGGCCTTGGACCAACCCGCGTTGCTCGCCGCCATTCTGCCGGCGCTCACGGCCGACGCCGCCCTCTATCGCAATTACGTGTACGCCGACGCCCCTCCTTTAGCCTGCGCGATCCGGGCCTACGGCGGTTCGGACGATCCCAACGTGCGGCCGGAACATCTGGAGGGCTGGGCCAGCCAGACCGGCGCGTCGTTCGCCATGCGGCTGTTCCCAGGCGGTCATTTCTTCCTGCACGGCAGCCAGGAATCCGTCTTCGGCGCGCTCGCGGCGGACTTGGAGCGCCCATGTTGATCCCCGGAGAAGTCGCGGTTTGGCGCGTTCGCCTGGACGATCCGCGGCTTGTTGCGCTTCCAGCGCCCTCCGCTGGCGAAGAGTCGCGCGCCGCACGCTTTCATTCCGCTGCCGATTGCGAGCGCTATCTCCTCGCCCACCGGGCGCTGCGGGCCATCCTTGGCCGCGCCACCGGCGTCCCTCTCGATTTCGCCGCCACCGCCAAGGGCAAGCCCTATCTGCCCGGCGCGCCGCGGTTGAAATTCAGCCTCTCCCACTCCCATGGGATGGCGTTAATTGCGCTCGCCCTGGACGTGGATGTCGGGGTTGACGTCGAGCGCTTGCGCCCCATCGCGGAGTACGGCGCCATCGCGGAGCGCTTCTTTCCGCCGAGCGAAGCCGCCGCGTTCGCCGAAACGCCCCCAGCGGACCGGGAGCGGGATTTCTTCCGCCGTTGGACGCGCATCGAGGCCATGCTCAAAGCGCGCGGCGTGGGATTGTACGGCGCAGGCTTGGAACCGGAAGGCGAGTGGACCGTGCGTGAAATCGACGCGTGCGAGGGATATGCCGGGGCCGTGGCGGCGCCGGCCGGAGGGATACGCGTGGTGGTGGAGGACTTATGAAGATCGTCGTGCTCGATGGGTACTGCCTGAATCCGGGCGACCTTTCCTGGGATGCCCTGCGGCGGTTCGGCGATGTGGAAGTATTCGATCGATCGGCGCCGGAGGAAGTGCCGGGTCGCATCGCCGGAGCCGCCGCCGTGCTGATCAATAAGATCCCCCTGCCTGCCGCCATTTTGCGCCAGGCCGCCGGCCTGCGTTACATCGGCGTGCTGGCGACGGGCTATGACGTGGTGGACATTGCCGCCGCCCGCGCGCAAAGCATCCTGGTAACCAACGTTCCGACTTACGGAACCGCTTCAGTGGCGCAGTTCGTTTTCGCCTTGCTCCTGGAGCTATGCCACAACGTGAAGCTGCACGCCGACTCCGTGCGCGCCGGAGACTGGGCACGCAACCCCGATTGGAGCTTCTGGAAATCGCCGCTGGTCGAGCTGGCGGGCAAGACCATGGGAATCGTGGGATTCGGGCGAATCGGCCGCCAGACGGGCCGCATCGCAGACGCCATGGGCATGCGGGTGATTGCGTCCGATGCCGTTCGCAAGGACGCGCCGGACTACCCTGGCTTCCGCTGGGTGGACACCGGGGAATTGCTGCGCGAATCCGACGTGGTCAGCCTTCATGCGCCGCTCCTCCCGGAGACCCGCGGCATGATCCAGGCGCGCACGCTGGCCCTCATGAAGCCCTCCGCGTTCCTCATCAACACCTCGCGCGGCCCGCTGGTGGTCGCCCAGGACCTGGCCGACGCGCTCAACGCGGAGCGCCTTGCAGGCGCGGGTCTGGATGTGCTGGACGCGGAACCGCCGCCCGCCGATAGTCCGCTGCTCTCGGCGCGCAATTGCCTGGTCACGCCGCATATCGCGTGGGCCACTCGGGAGGCCCGGTCGCGGTTGATGGACGCCGCCGTCCAGAACGTCGCGGCCTTCGCCGCCGGGCAGCCTCGCAATGTGGTAAGTTAGCGGCCAGTGGAGGAGTAACCATGGATCGACGCCATTTTCTAATGGGATCGGCGCTGGCAGCAGGAGCCGCATCTCCCCTCTTCGGAAGCCCCAGCGACACCGTGCGCATGGGTTGCATCGGCATCGGGGGCCGCGGCGCCGCCCACATTGCCGGCTTCGGCAGACTGCCAAACGTAGAACTGGCGGCGATCGCCGATATCGACGACGCGCACGTCGCAAACGGCCTCAGCCAGATCGCCAAAGCAGGGTGGAAGAAGCCCCAGACCTACACCGATTTCCGCAAGATCCTGGACGACAAGTCCATTGACGCGATCTCCATTGCCACGCCCAACCACTGGCATACCCTGATGACCGTTTGGGCCTGCCAGGCGGGCAAGGACGTATATGTTGAGAAGCCTTGCTCGCATAATATTTTCGAGGCGAAGCAGATTGTCGCCGCCGCCCGCAAGTACGAGCGAATGGTGCAGATGGGAAGCCAGATCCGGTCGTCCGCGGCGGTGCAGGAAGCCATCGCCAAGCTGCGCGCAGGCGACGAATTCGGCGAAATCTACATGGCCCGCGGCCTGTGCTTCAAATGGCGCGATACCATCGGCAAGAAGCCGGTGTCGCCGGTTCCCGCCGGCGTTGACTACGATCTTTGGACCGGCCCGGCGCCGTTGCGTCCGTTCACGCAGAACCGCTTCCACTACAACTGGCACTGGTTCTGGGACACCGGTAACGGCGATCTGGGCAACCAGGGCATCCATGAGATGGACATCGCCCGCTGGGGCCTCGGCGTTAAGTATCCGCTGAAGGCCAGCGCCATCGGCGGCCACTTCATGTTCGACGACGACCAGGAGACGCCCAACACGCTTAGTTGCGCCTTCGAGTTCGACCAGGGCGGCAAGAAGCGTCTGCTGGAGTTCGAAGTCCGCCACTGGATGTCCAACGGCGAGGCCAAGATCGAAGACCGCGGCTTCAACACGATCGGCAACATATTCTACGGGTCGAAGGGCTACCTCGCAGTGGACACGTATTCCTCGTACAAGTCCTGGCTCGGCAAGACGCAGCAGCCTGGCCCCGGCCGCAACGAGGGCGGCGACCACTTCCTCAACTTCATCGAGGCCGTGCGCAGCCGCAAGCGCGAGACCCTGCGCGCGGAGATCGAGGAAGGCGCGGCTTCCACTGTGCTGGTGCACCTGGGAAACATCTCCTACCGCCTCGGCCGCACAATTAACTTCGATGAGACGACCATGACCTGCAAGGGCGACGCCGAAGCCAACAAGATGCTGACGCGCGACTATCGCAAACCGTACGTAGTGCCGGAAAAAGTGTAGCAGGGCGGACCCTCTGCCTTCTTCTCTTGGTTTTGGACACTACCACTCTGCCGTCGCCCTACAAAAAAACCGGCGGTCCGCTTCCGCGGGCCGCCGGCCAAGAGGGTCTTGGGATAAGGAGGAGACTTACGGCAGCAATGTCACGGGAGCGCGCCAGAACGCGAACCTCTGAACGTCGGGTTCCAGCACGCTGATCTGGCAGGTGTACTTGCCAGGCTCCAGCTTGGAAAGGGGAATCACGAACCGGATGGGTACCGCCTTTGTGTTGGGGTTCAACCCGTCAGTGACTTCAAGCGGCTCTGCTTCAAACGCCTTGACCTTGCGATCGTTTCCGCGATAGAAAGCCAGGCTGGCCACCAGCGGCTGCGTCTTGGTAGCGGTTGGCTCGTACGCCTGCAGGAAGACGAACATTTCCTGGTCCTTGCGGAACACGCGGGTCACACTCGGAATCAGCTTCTCGCCATTCTCTACTAAGGGGTTGAAGCTGAACAGCCGCCCGTTCATGCGGGGGCCTCCGACCATCTCTGTGGTCTTTTCGCGCTGGTTACTGAGGATCACCGAACTGATCGGAAGGTACTTCGTGTCCACGCTGAGGTTCGGCACGACGAACTTAGCCTCGAACGTTCCCATCTTGCCGGTTTCGTTCTCCCGCGTCAGGAATTTGACCGAATAGGAGCCAGGCGAAAGCACGAAGCCGACGTCATAGGCTACAGTCCTCTTGGCTAACTGCGCGGCCGTTTCTCCCTTAAGCGTGACGGTGATGAAATCGCGCGCGGAGGCCGCAATCGCGTTCTTGGAATCCCGCACCTCGCCGATGAAGTCCAGGCGCGTGGTCTCCGCATTGCCGTGTTTGGCAAGCTCCAGATCGCTTCCCGGAAGCTTGACCGAAATGGGCACGTAGTAGCGGTCGCTCGACATGCGGAAATAGTCCGTTTCAAGCGCAAGGGAAAGGTCCGTGACCGGGTCTCCGAGCATCAGGGCTTCCTGAAGCTGGCGCTCCCGGTCCGAAGAGTCGAACTTCTTGAACTCCTTGGATGCAAAATAACCGGTGCGGTAGTCCAGCTTGGCGACCTGGGTCCCGTTGACCGCAACCTTAATGCGGCGGAATTTGCCGTCTAAAGCGGAGTTGGTCGTGTAGTAGCCCAAAATGTAGTAGCTCGAAATATCCTTCTGGGCCTGGACAATGCCGGCCGCCAGATCGTTGCTGTCCACAAACAGTTTGCCGCCCGTATCGTTCGCCAAGGCATAAAGAGAGTCTTGCGTACCCTGAAAGTCGCTCTGCCTGGAGGACACGGCGCTGCCGGAGAAATTGCCGCCACTGCCGCGGCCGCCGCCGCCAACGCCCGTGTTGTTGCCGCCCGCCGCGCCCACGTTGGCATTACCCACTGGCGAAGTGGCCACCAGCCCGCGCGCATCCACCGGATAAAAGGATACGTTGCTGCGCAGCGCCGCGTTAATGGTGGCGCGCATCTGCGCATCGTTACTGATCCCATTGCGCGTCACGCCGCTGCCGAAGTAGACCAGCGCCTTCTTTTCAGGCAGGCTGGACAGCATCTTGACCGCGTCTTCCAGCGCGGACAGTTGCCGGTCCGTGTTGAAGATGTTGAACTCGGTGTCGTCGGCGACGTAGGCCGCGCCTGTGTCCTCGCTGCTATCGTCCTGCACTACCTCGCCCATTTCGCTGGCCTCGCCGATCACCAGCTTGTTGATGATCGCCTCCACCGCGTCGCGGTCTTCGGTGAAATCCTGCCGCACCTTCAACTCGCCCGCGTAAGTCATGAGGGCCACAAGGTCCGAAGGCGTCATGTTGGTGTTGAGGAACTTCAAGGCGTTCTTCTGGACGCGGACCTGATCGTCCGGCGCCATGCCCTGGAAATCGAAGTACAGCACCAGCAGGCGCTTATCCTTGTACTTGATCTCGCCCGGCTTGGCCGGGGTGATGGTGGTTTGCACCGCCGGGGCCACGGTGGGCGGAGCCGGCGGCGGCGGTGGCGCTCCCTTAGCCGGCTTGGGCGGCTCCGGCTCCGCCGGCAGGGCGTCCTCTTCCAACCGTTGGTACTCGAAGATCTTGACCTGTTGCGGCTTGCCGTCCTCGGTCACTGTGAAATCGCTGGACTTCAAGTTCTCTATCGGCTTGCCGCTTTTGTCCTTCGCGGAGACGTTGAGCACCACCAATTGGGCCTCCGCTTCGAACTTGTACGAGGGCTTTTGGAGCGGCGCGTTGGGCGTCTGGACGACGGGCGTCCGAGGAACCGGCGGCTGCTGCGCGTACGCGGCCAGCAGCCAAATCAGAAACGTAGCGGCGACGATTCTTCTTGTCCTCATAATGCGGTACCTGCGGGTTAGAACCGGAATCGCATGCTGGCGGTCACGGTGCGCATACCATTGACTGCCGTGGCTTGACCGAATTGTTGAGATCCCACCTGCGTATCCCAACCGGTGATGGTCACGTGGTTCAGCGCATTGGTGGTGACCAGTTGGATCTCCATGCTGTGGCGCTCGCCAAAACGGAATACCCTGGCGGCGCTCGCGCTGAGGTTGAAAATCTGGGGACCGGCGATGCTTCCGGGAGCGGCGTTGCCCCATTGGCCGGCTGGGATCACCTGGCTAAAGGCGGCCGTGTTGAAATACTGCCCCGGCTCAACCGGACCTACCGGAACGCCGGTATACTCCGGACGGGAACTCAAACCGTTGGAACCTACGGCCACGCAGGCGTTACCGGCGCAGGAGGGAGTGATCGGATTCCCGCTCGCCAGCGTGAAGCCGCTTTGAATCGTCCAATCTTTCACCAAGTGGCCCTTCCAGCCGGTGAGCAGGCCGGCGCCGCGCATGCCTTGGCCCGTGCTGTAGCTCCCGGTGATCGCCAGTTGGTTGGGTCCCACCATGGGGCCGCGGTTTAACCTGAAATTCTCCCAATCCATATCGGGTTCGTACTCGCCCAGGTACTTCCGGAACGTATACGTGGTTGATACCGATAAGCCGCCGCTGAAGCGCCGTAACAACTGCCCGCTGAGGCCGTTGTAGATGGAATTGGCGCCATACGTCTCATACGTGTACCCCGGTGCGTAGTTGGGCTGCTCGCCGACGCCGTTCGGATATAGGAAAGACGGTAGCGTACTGCCGGGCGGCGAAACCCAGGGCTGGTACGTGCGGTCCAGATCGGTGCCCTTGACGCCCGTGTAAGTGAGCGTGGATTGGAACGAGTAGGGCAAATTCTGCTGGATCGCCAGATTCCAGGTCTGAGCGTAGCCGATCTTGTAGTCGGGGTTGATGGCGTAGGTATTCGAGGAGAGGTTCGACCCAAGGGTACTCGCCAAGCTGAAGGCATTGGCCATGGTAATCCCGCCATCCTGAAGCAACGGATAATTGTTCAGAATATTCAGGTTCAGAGACCTCGCCAGCGGCGGTTGCTGCGAAAGGCGCATCGCCATGTTGCTATACGCCGAAGTGTTGTAGGAGACGCCGTAGCCGGCGCGGATCACAGTGGATTTCTTAGCGCTTGGCTTCCAGGCGAGTCCCACTCGGGGCGAGATGTTGTGCGGGTCGGAATTCACCAGCGCGCTCGAGAATTTCTGGCTCGTATAGGGGTTCGTCTGCCCAGGTAGGGCCGCAACGTAGCTTGAGAACTCCGGTCCGAACGCCATGTTCACCATCTGATTGTGCAGTTCGTTCACCGGCGTCTGGTAGTCCCAGCGCGCGCCGAAGCTCAGCGAGAACCGCTGGCTCACGCGAAAGTCGTCCGTAATATAGGCGCTGATCACGTCGCCCCGAAAATAGTACGCCGGGTCTCCGTTGCACAGATTCGTCGCGCCGCCTCCCGCGCATTGCACGGCGGCGGTATCGGGCACGCCGAGCATGAAATCGGCTAAGTCGAGACCGGTGTTCGGCACCGGCTTGCCGTTCACGTACTGGCTGGTGGCATCCCCGTTGAAGCTGAAACTGCCGCGCGGGTTCGAATTGTTCTGGGTGTCCCACTGCTGGCGCCGGAATCCGCCGCCAAAGGTGAACGTGTGCTTCGCGTGAATCCACATCAAGCTCTCGGTCGCCGAACTGGTCTGCGCCTGTTGCAGCCTTGCCGTAATGTCCGACAGGCCCCCGTAGTTGGTGAAGCCGACGCTGGGAGGCCCCCAATTGAGCGAGTCGGTAGCCACGCCCGGTATGTTCAGATACTGCGGGCCCTCTATATTCTGGAGCCCGGAGAAATAAGGCGACGCAACGGTTTTCTGGCGGCTAAAAGTGAACGCCAGGCTGTTGATCAGGCGCGTGGTGAAGTTATGCGACCACGTCGTGCCGGCATTGACGCCGTTTCCGTTCGACGTATCGATGATCGGGGAGTTGTTGTTGAATGGATCGGTCAGGAGCAGCGAATTCGGGCTCCTACCGTTGGTACCCTGCCAGGCGGCGTTGACCATGATGCGGTTCTTCGCATTGATGGTCTGGTTCACACGCGAGTTGAGCGTGTTGGTGCTGGTCACGGGCGTGCTCGGCGCCTCGTAGTTGCGGGTGAGGCCCGGCAAATTGGGATATGGGTAGAACTTCATCAACTGCGTCGCGATCGGGTTGATGCGCGTGGTCGGGATGATGTTACCCGCGAAAGGCGCGTTGTTGGTTGGGTCGTAAATCACCGCCGTTTGCCCATTCGTGCCCGGCACGCCGGCGAAGTCCCCAAGGCGCTCGGGTCCGGACGGCATCGTCGTCGGGACGCCGTTACCGCTCAACTGCCCGTTCCGCGACCGGCCGACCGTGAAATTGATCTGGAACTGCCCCTTCGAGCCATCGAGCAGCTTCGGAATCTTGAAGGGTCCGCCGACGTTGCCCGTCACGTTGGTGCGGTTCATGTACGGCTTTGAGATATCCTGGCCGGAGAGCGAAAAGGTCTTCGCGTCCAGAATGGAATTCGCTTCGTTGATGTTGAGGCTGCCGGTGTACATCTGGCGCGGGTTCCGGCGGTTGTTGCCGAAAGCCATCGCGCCCGGCCGGCCCTGAAAACCGCCGCGTCCGCCGCGTCCGCCGGCAAATGCCGCTCCGCCTGCGCCGCCGCGTCCGCCGCCGAAACCGCCGCCGCCGGGTCCGCCGCCGCCGGGCATACCACCCCCGCCGCCTCGCCCGCCGCCGCCACCGATACCGCCTCCGCCGCCGCCACGACCACCGCCGCCGCCGCCGACTCCGCCGCCACCCCCCGCTCCGCCGCCGGCTCCGCCCGCGCCAGCCGCGTCCGCACCGCCCGCGCCGGGCATACCCATGCCCATGCCGCCAGCTTCACCGCCAAAGCCGCCGCCCGGTCCGCCGCCAAAGTCGCCGCCGCGTCCACCGAAGCCGCCGCCGAAATCGGGGTTCCCGCCCATGCCCATGGCGGTGCTCTGGCTGCCCTGCACCACGAAAGCTTGGTCGGCGCTCTGCGAAAGCTGAGCGCTCTGCTCACTCGAAATGTTGCCCTCCGTGTTAAAAGCCGAGGATTCCGCCGACTGGTTCACGCCGACTTCCTGGTACGCTCCCAACAGCGAGGGCCGGCCACCGTTGGCCGCCGTGCCCTGTCCGCCCCGCCCGTTGGCCGCCGTGCCTTGTCCGCCCCGCCCGGCCGCCGCCGTCTGATTCTGATTCCGTCCTCGTCCGTTCTGAGCCGCCTGAGTTCCGCCGCGTCCGTTCCCCGTGGGCGTCGCGCTAGGCGCCGCCGCCGGAGCCGCTGGAGTGGGAGTAGTAGCCGCAGTCGTAGGAGCCGCCGCCGGGGCGCCAACAGCCACTGCGGGCGCGGCAGGCGCCGGCGCTGGAGCAGCCGCGGCCGCGACTGCGGTGGCCTTCGCCGCCAAGGCAGTCGTGAGATCCGCCGCCGACATGAGCTTCAGATCCCACGATGGACTGGGCGCCTCGGGCGAGACGCCGATATCGCGTGTAACCGTCTCAAAGCCCAGCAGTTCCACCGTCATCTTCCAGACCCCTTCGTCCAAGTCGGGGAACGAGTACACGCCTTGGTCGTCGGTGGTAGTCACAACCTTCTTGTTGTCCATGGTCGCGGTCACCGTGGCGCCGGGAACCGGTAAGCCACCGGATTTGACCACTCCATGTTGTTCGGCAGCGAAAAGACCCGCCAGCGCAAGCCAGACGGCAATCAATCGCAGAAAATAGTTGCGGATTCGGTATTGGGGCATGGGAGTAACACCTTTCAAGGCGAACTCCACCTGTGGAAAGTTACGGCCAGGGACTCGAAATACCCCTAAAAGAATAAATTGGAACTTATTGAAGGCAAAGGCGCAATAGTCTCGATACACACACGCGCGGGTCCACCCTGGCTGGCCCGTACCACCTGCTTGCGGTAAACCCCTTAGTCTCCGAAGCTTCCGACTTCCTCGCGCTCTTCAGCCGGCTTCGCGGCAGGTTTGGCGGCTGGCGCTGTAGCTGGAATCATCGCGCCGATCTGCACCAACTCCGGCTTGGGCTGTTCCTTGAGCACATGCTCGCGGTAGAGCTTCATCATGCGCTCCTGCTCCTGCCGGTCCTTCAGTTTGGCGTCGCGCGCGCGAATCTTCTCCTCGCGCGCGTTCTTGGCGATGCCCAGCCGGTCCAGATCGTGCTGTTCCTCGCTGGCCACAATCTCCTCCCGCAGCGTTAGCGAGTGCGCCATCGCCGGCAGTGGCACCGCCTTGCCGCCGGCAAAGATTTCATGCCGCCCGTGCTCCTCGTACCACTTGGTCAGCGTGGCGGTCATGTGCATTTTCTCGATGATGTTCCGCCAGCCCACGCCGGTATTGTAAGCACAGAACGAAATCTCGCCTTCCTGCGTGGCATAGGGGATGATGCACTGCTCGGTACGCCGGAAATCGTAGTTGAACAGGTCCTGGAACCACATTCCGGCGATGAACAGGAAGTTCCAGCGGTCGCGGCGCCGCTTCTCGATGTCGTCGAACGTACGGTCCTTCCCTACCTTGCCATAGCTCTTCCCGGAGGCGCCGAAGGTCTTATCGAACTTCAGGAACAGGTCCTTCAGGCGGAAGTGCGTGGGCGATTGGAATGGGTCGTAATTGCGCGCTACAGCCAATGCCATGCCCACAATCGAAAGCCACTTCCCACGCGCCGCGTCGTTCACCCGGGCCACATCGCGCTCCAGTTGATCGGCGTTCAGGAAGGCGGTTACAGGCTTGGCTTCTTTGGTTTCCTTATCCACCATCACCGCCATTCCCACGCCGCAATTCGGATGGCACCCGCAGCTCAACTGTCCCCAGCCGTATTGCGGGCCATGCACCAGGTCGCTCCAGTCCGAGAACGTGGACATGAACGATATCGGGAACCAATCCCGCGCCGGCTCGCCGAGCCCCGTCTGCCGTTTCACGTCGTGCGCCAAGTGCGAAAGCGTATACCGCTGCGCCTCCCGCCTTTCGTCGGTGACTTCCTCGTCCCGCCCCGTGAACGATACCGGCTGGAACGACAGGAAGGGAATCTTCTTCGGATTGTCGAGCGCGAACTGAACAATGGGACCCACCTGCTCGTTATTGATTCCATTGACGATCGTGATCACCGGGATGATGTCCACGCCGTTTGCATACAGGTTCTCGATGGCCTGCAGTTTCACGTCGAACAGGTTGCCCACCTTGCGATGCTGGTTGGCCGCGTTGCCAATGCCGTCGAATTGCAGGTAGGCATACCGCAAACCCGCCTCCGCCGCCCGCCGGCAAAAGTCCGGACTCTTGGCGAACTCGATTCCGTTGGTGGCCGCCTGCACGGAGGTGTAGCCCACCTCGCGCGCGTAGCTCACCGCGTCCAGAAAGTAGGGCGAAAGCGTCGGCTCGCCGCCCGAAAACTGCACCGACATTTGCCGCTTCGGCTTGATGGTAATGGCGTTATCGAGCAGCGTCTTGATATCTTCCCAGCTCAATTCGTGGACAAAGCCCACCTGGTTGGCGTCCATAAAGCAGGGATCGCACATCATGTTGCAGCGGTTCGTAAGGTCCACCGTCAGCACAGACCCGCGCCCGTGCTTGATCGTGCTCGACCCGTGCCGGTGCAGCGTTTCGTCGTTGTGCGCGCGGATATCCCGGCCCGGAAACACGTCCTCCAGGTGCTTGAAGAAAGCCGTATCGATGGCCATCACATCTTCGAAATGGCCATGGATCGGACAGTCCTTCACCATCAGGATCTTGCCGTCGCGCTCGATCACCTGCGCCTTGATTTCGCCGGGACGGTCGTGATACAGCACGTCCACCGGGGTCTCGCCATCCAGAATCCGCTTGCGGATTTCGGGTACGCATCGGGGGCACAGGGAATCGGTTTCGCGCGGCCAGCCTAGCGGCGGCTTGGTCTTCTCGTACGACTTTAGAAGCGGCTTCTCGGACCATGCCGGAATGAACCCCGGATTCTGCCGGATCTGGTTCAACCGGTCGAATACCGCCCACGCCGCGCCCGCGGCATAGGTAAACGCTTTCTCTGCGTACTTAATAGGCTTGTGCATCTTGTTTGAACTCTCTTGAGCTACCCCAGAATGACCGATGCCCACGATAGTAGGCTCTTGAGCCGAGTATGAAGCAACCCCCTCTTTACCTGCCATCGATTGGCATCGAAATGCCCGTTTCGCCAGTTGTACGGCGCACCGGGAAGTTGAACGGGCACGGCCTACCGGTATGAAAGGGAACGGCTTAATCGGTGGGAACGCTGCTGAGAGGCTTGCCCGCGCTATGATAAACAGATGGAAAGCGTCCTTCCCCCCGTTGCGAATGACACCGCTCAGGCCACCATGGACCTGGAGCGGGAGTACGTGCTGCAAAACTACGCCCGCCATCCCCTCGTCCTCACCCGCGGCAGAGGCTGTTATGTGTATGACACCGCTGGCCGCCGCTACCTGGATTTCCTGGCCGGCATCGGCGTGAATGCCCTGGGGCACGCCCATCCCCGCATCGTGAAAGTCATCCGCGAACAGGCCGGGCTGATGGTCCACTGCTCCAACCTGTATTACAACCAATACCAGGGTCCACTTGCGAAACGGCTGGCGGAGATCAGCGGTCTGCAGCGCACCTTTTTCGCCAACTCGGGCGCCGAAGCCATGGAAGGCGCTTTGAAAATGGTGCGCGCCCACGGCCACGCCATCCATCCGGAAAAGTTTGAAATCGTCGCCCTGGAAAATTCCTTCCACGGACGCACTCTGGGATCTCTCTCCGTCACCGGCCAGCCGAAATACCGCGCCGATTTCGAACCCCTGCTCCCCGGCGTCAAGTTCGTTCCGCCCAACGACGCCGCCGCGCTCGAAGCCGCCTTCTCCGAACGCACCGCCGGCATGGTGCTGGAGATGATTCAGGGCGAGGGCGGCATCTACCCCTTAACTCAGGAATTCGTGAGCCAGGCCCGTCAATTGGCCGACCGCTACAACGCCTTGCTCGTCGCCGATGAGATTCAGTGCGGCGTCGGCAGGCCGGGCACGTTCTTCGCTTACCAGCGCGCCCATTCGGTGATTCTGCCCGACGTCTTGGCGGCCGCCAAACCGCTGGGCGCCGGAATCCCTCTCGGTGTGATCGTGGCCAACGAAAAGGCCGCCGCCGCCATCAAGCCCGGCCAGCACGGCTCCACGTTCGGCGGCGGTCCGCTGGCTTGCCGCGTGGCGCTTGAGGCGCTCGACATCATTGAGGAACTGCTGCCTGCCATCCAACGCGTGGGCGGCTACTTCCATCTGAAGTTGAACGAACTCGCGCGCAAGCACTCGTTCGTGAAAGAAGTGCGCGGCTACGGATTGATGCTCGGCGTGGAATTGACAGTTCCAGGCAAGCAGTTCGTGCTCGACGCCATGGCCGAGGGCCTGCTCATCAATTGCACGCACGATACCGTGCTGCGTTTCCTGCCGCCCTACATCGCGACCGAAAAAGAAGTGGACCAGGCCATCAAGGTGCTCGCTACGCTCTTCGCCAAAGTAAAGTAATAGCCGCCGATGAACGCAGATGAACGACGATAAGACAAGGCGGCTGGCGCCTCAGTTTTCTTATCTGTGTTCATCTGTGTTCATCTGTGGCCAATCCTCTTTCTCCGAGTTCTCCCGCCGCGCCCCGTACCTCTCGAGCAGTTCCACCCCGCGCCTGTCCCCCGCGCGTTCCGCCGCATGCGCGTGCCGCCACGCCGCGCCGTAATCCGCCCGGATCGCATAAATCTCCGCCAGCGAGACATGCGCCTCGCCCAAACCATCCGCCAGGCGGACCGCTTCGAGCAGTAGCGCCAGCGCCTCCTCCTGCCGGCCCTCCATTCGATAAAACTGCGCCAGGTGGAAATAGGGAAGCGCATTGCCAGGTTCGCGCGCAATCCAAGCCCGCTGCTCGTCCATCTGGCGTTCCGTCTCCTGGCGGAGCGCCGGCTCAATCGCGTCTTTGCGCCAGAACACGTAGGACGGACCTCCTGGCCTGTCTTCTTCTGCTTTCTTCTGCTTTCTTCTCTTAGATCCCGTGCCCTAGCCTGCGCCTATCCCCTGGCCGACCGTCCCGCCGCCATAGCCATGGGCACGCTCCGGCCCGGCGGCTTCCTCGCCACCGTCTGCTCCCCCGCGTGGCGAAGGCAATCCGCCCACCGAGCGGCCTCTGCCCCACTCGCAAACGCCGCCCAATGCTGGCGGAACTGCGCGGCCTTCCTGCGTTGCCTCTTCTTCAGCGCCGCCAGGATCTCCTCGCCGCCCTCCAGGCGCGCCACCATCCGCCGGACGGTGGCGCAGTCGTTGATTCCGCCCAGTAGGGTCTGCACTCCTTTGAGCTGTTGCTGCAAGCCGCTGATGGACTCTCCATAGAGCGGATCGAAAAGATCCAGCGTGTACCGCAGGTTCTTGGCGGCGATTCGAAACCGGTGTAGCTCCTCGGCCGGCGCCTTGTCGCGCGCTGCCTCCTTGCCATAGCGGAAAAACTCCTTCGCCATGCGCGGCAGGATTCGCCCGGCCGTCGCCTCGGCCCGGTTAGCCGCGAAATCCTCCGACGCGCCCCCAGCCAAAGCGCTCCGCCACTCCGCCGACGAACTCCGCCGCACCCACCGCTTCAGCGAAGCCGTTAGCGTTCGCGCCGCCTCCGTGCGCTCCCCCCGAAAGTGCCGCGCCAGTGGACCAGCCTCCAGCCGCGTCCGTCTTGCCAGCAGGCGCAGGGCGATATCCCGGTCGCGGACGCTCCCCGCTTGCAGCATGATCTTCTTCAAGCCTCGCCGGATTCTCACGGAGTCGTCCCGCGGAAAACACGGTTTCAACACCACCAGGACGCGCGTGAACCTGCGGATCGCAATCCTCAGATCGTGCACTTCCTCGGCGCCGCGTGACTTGATCGTCCGCGCGATCTGAACCGCCAGGCGCCCGAGCAGCCGGTCCGCTTGTTCCCTGGCGAAGCGCCCTGTCGGGGCTCCGGGCGCGCTAAGACTCCAGTCCATGGTTTAAGTCCTATCATTGTAATCTAAACGTAACCGGACAATGCTATCCGGGACCGCCCGGTGCAGTACCGCCGCCGGTCTCTGCCGGCGGTGATTTCGGGTTCGAGATCCCTCAGGCCTGCCTATTTAGCATTCCCTCTGGCGATCCCGTAAACCCACGTATCGAACAGCGCATCGAGCGGAGTCGCCGTGTTCTTGCGCGCCGACTTTGCGCTCTTTTTACCGCCGCTCGCCGCTTCCGGTTTTGCGCCTCCGAACGCCTTCTGAAAATCCTCGCTGGTCGCCGCCTCGCCCCATTCTTCGCTGGTGTACGTTCGCATCGCGTTCCAAAAGGCGCTGTCTCCCACCAGCTCGTCCACCAAGTAGAGGAAGCTCGCTCCCTTGTGAATGGGAATCTCGCCATCGGCATCCTGACGCGTCGTCCACTCGGTGTAGTCCAGCGGCCGGTCCTTACCCTCCGTGCGAAATCGGTTGTAGATCTGCCGCGAGCGTTCCAGCTCTTTGTCATAGGCCGGCTTGCCGAGACGCTGTAGCAGCAGCCCATCCGCCACAAACGCGGAGACTCCCTCGCTCAGCCACAGGTCCCCCCATTCCTTCAATCCGGCCCCCACTCCATACCACTCGTGCGCCAGCTCGCTTGTCAAGAGCCACAGCGAGTCCGGCTGCTTCCCGAACCCCTGCGCGTCCTCTTCCGGCAGCAGCGTCAAGCCCCCCGCCATCGCATGGACTGCGTCGCCATGCACGAAGACCTGCGTGTAAGTTTGCCCCGGATAGCGCTTGCCCGTGCGCTCGTTCAGATAGCGCAGCGCGGCCGCGGTAGGCTCAAAGTCAAATTCCTGCTTGCCCGTCGTCAGGACACGCAGTTTCACTCCTTCGGCCTCGGAAGCGCCCTCGGAAAACCGGCCCACCGCGAATCCGAACCAGGAGGGCGCGCTTGCGCGATCTAACTGCCATTCCGTGACGTTCTGTCCCTCGTTGCCGCTCCTTTGGCCGCTGCCCACCGCATCGGCGCCCGGCGGCGCGGAAATCGTCAGTTGCAGCGTCGCCCGCTCATCCGGCCGGTCGTTGCACGGCATCCAATCGCTGGCAGCGGTTGTGTAGATCTGATCGGCGAAGAATTTCAAACCCGGCGCCGGTCCGGCTTCGTATCGCACGGTAACGGTGCGGTGCTCGTCCGGACGAAGCGGGTTCGTCAGTACCACCGCCAACACGCCGCCGTTCCGCTCGAAGTACTGCGGCGCTTGTCCTTCCGTCACGCTCGCGATTTGGAGGCCGCCCGCATCCAGCTCCAGAGCCGAAATGGGCGTGTCCGCCTGGCTATGAAACCGGATCTTCACTTCTCCGTGCAAGCGCTGGTTCGCCAGGTCCGCCTGGATGCTGACGTCGTAGTTCTCCGCCGTGTACGGCCGCCGCAGCGGCGCCGCCGCCAGCGGAAGCATCGCGATGCAAAGAAGGCCCAGGACTCTTCGATCCACTGTCTCGATTGTACGCTGCCTGGTGGGACGGGCCTCCTGGCCTGTCTTCTTCTGGCCTGCCTTCTTCTGGCCTGTCTTCATGGCTCCGCGGGCCACCAAGACTCATGAAATCCGTCGTGCCATTCATGCTTTGTATCGGGGCACAGCTTCAGCCGTGCCGCGAGAGCCGGAATCGTTGACGCGGAGAAACGCGAGTAAAATCCAGCGGACGCTGGCGAAGGAGTTGGCTGGGACGCAGGGATTCGAACCCCGATACGCAGATCCAGAGTCTGCAGTCTTACCGTTAGACGACGTCCCAATCGCTACTTCCGAATTTTACCAGACTACGGCCTCGGAAATCCAACCGGCAGGCCCGCCGTGCCCGCCGTATCGAGCCCGTTCGTCTCAGCTCTTCCTATCCCTGGCCCCAGCCGGATGCAACCACCGGCGCACAACGAAGATAAATTGTCACGCCCCCGCCTGCGCTAAGTATAAGGGATCCAAGCTACCGCGTAGTACACTGGAGCTTCAACATGTGGAAGTGCTTGCGGCTCGGCCTGCTGCTGGGAGTGTGCGCCTGCGCCGCGTTCGCGGTGGATTGGAAATCCTACCAGCCGGAAGGATACGTCAGCGACTTTGCTCACGTCGTTGACCCCGGAGTCAAGGCCCAGTTGGAAGCCTACTGCGCGTCCGTCGAGCAATCGACAGGCGCCCAGATGGCTCTCGTCACGCTCCCTTCTCTCGAAGGCGAGCCCATCGAGGACGTCGCCAACACCATCTTTCGCGCCTGGGGTGTCGGCCAGAAGGGCAGCAACGAGGGCATCATGCTCCTGCTTGCTGTCGGCGATCGCCGCAGCCGCTTGGAAGTCGGCTATGGCTTGGAGCCGATCCTGCCCGATGGATTGGTCGGCGGCGTCCTGCGCCAGATGGCCCCCGCTCTGCGCCAGCAGCAGTACGGCGAAGCCATGATGGCCGCGGCTCAGACCATCGGCGAAACCATCGCCCACGCCAAGAACGTATCCTTGACGGCCACTCTGCCCCGCACCATCCGCCCCACCGGTTACAATTCCATCCCCTGGCCGATGATCCTTGGCGGAATCTGCATCCTGTTCTGGTTGCTGCGGGCGGGTTCCGGCGGACCCCGCGGCTATGGCGGCGGAGGCGGGGGCGTCGGCGGCTTGCTGACCGGACTCCTTCTCGGTTCGATGATGGGCGGCGGAGGTGGCCGCAGTGGCGGAGGCTTCGGCGGATTCGATTCCGGCGGAGGCTTTGGCGGATTCGGCGGCGGCGATTCCGGCGGCGGCGGCGCCTCCGGCGGTTGGTGAGGACCCATTCATGGACAAGAGGCTGACGCAACTGGTGGACAAACTCCGGGCGGCTCATGGCGAGCGCCTGGTATCCGTCGTGCTCTACGGTTCCGCCGCTACCGGCGAACACCATCCCAAGTTCTCCGACTTCAACGTGCTTTGCGTGCTCACCGAAATCGCGCCCCGCGAACTCGCGGCCAGCGAGAGCATTTTCCGCTGGTGGCGGGAGCAGGGAAGCCCCGCGCCGCTGCTGCTTACCGAACATGAGGTGCTTACCTCTACCGATTGCTTCGCCATCGAGTTCAACGACATCAAGCGGCAGCACGTGCTGCTCTATGGCAAAGACGTAGTGTCCGACCTGGTCGTGGACAACTGCTTCTACCGAGCCCAGGTGGAGCACGACCTCCGTGCCAAACTCCTGCGTCTCCGCCAGAAGGCCGGCGGCGTGCTCTCCGACGCCGCCCTGCTGCGCCGCCTGCTGCTCGATTCGATATCCACCTTCTGCGTCCTCTTCCGGCACGCGTTGATCTTGCATGGGGAGCCGGCGCCGCTGCGCAAACGCGAGGTCGTCGCCCGCGCCGCCGAGCGCTTCGGCTTCGACCCGCTTCCATTCGAGAAACTGCTGGACGTCCGCGAGGAGCGCCTGAAGCCGCGTGAGGCTGACCCGGCGGCCCTGCTCGCGCCCTATCTGCAAGGAATCGCCGCCGCCATCGACGCGGTGGACCGGTTGGAGAAATAGCCATGCCAAAAGTGAAGACCGCTTGGATTGTGATCGGAGTCGTCGTCTTGCTGGCGTTGATCGCCGGCGGACAGTATGTGAGCATTCGCAACAACCTGGTGCTGCAGCGCAATGCCATCGATGGGCAATGGGCCAACGTGGAAACCGTGCTCCAGCGCCGGGCCGACCTTATCCCCAACCTCGTCGCGACAGTGAAAGGCATCGCGTCGCACGAAACCGAGGTATTCAAGGATATCGCCGACGCCCGCTCCGCCCTCATCGGCGCGCGCACGCCGCAGGACAAGATCCAGGCCAACGGCCAGCTCGACGGCGCCCTCAATCGCCTGCTGGCGATTTCTGAAAATTATCCGCAACTGCGCTCCAGCGAGAACTTCCTCCAGCTTCAGGACCAGATCGAAGGCTCCGAAAACCGCATCTCCGTGGAGCGCGAGAAATACAACGAAGCCCTCCAAAGCTACAACGCCAACATCGAGATATTCCCCAACAACATCGTGGCATCCATGTCCGGCTTCACGCGGAACGACGCCTACTTCAAGTCCGAGCCCGGCGCCCGCACCGCGCCCAAGGTGCAGTTCTAGGCTGCTCCCTTGCCTGACCTCGAACGCTTGACCCAGATCGCCGCTGGCCGCGCCATTCCCGGAATCCGCCGTCACATCTTCCTCTGCTGCGACCAGACCAAGCCCCAGTGCTGTTCCAAAGAAGCCGGCCTCGAATCGTGGGACTATCTCAAGCGCCGCCTTGTGGAGTTGGGCTTGGCGGACCGCGTCTATCGCACCAAGGCCAACTGCCTGCGCATCTGCGAACAGGGTCCCATCGCCCTGGTTTACCCCGAGGGCGTCTGGTACCGGTCGGCGACCCCGGAAGCCCTGGAACGCATCATCCAGGAGCACCTGATAGCCGGCCGCGTGGTGGAAGACCTGGCCTTCGCCCGTGCCCCGCTCTAGGTGGGACGGGCCGGGGTGCCCAAAGCGTTGTGGGCCCGCCTGTCTTCTTCCTCTTCCTCTTCCTCTTCTTCCTCTTCTTCCTTATGAAACCCGCGACCGTGGCAATCCTCCTGATTATCCCGCTCGTATTCGGCCAGTCCTCCCAAACCGCCCCAAGATTCGAAATCGCCGACGTCCAAGTCAGCTCCCCAACCTCGGCCGCATCCTTCAGGACCCCGTGGATCGACGGCGGCCGTTATGAGCTGAAAAACGCCACGATGTTGGATCTGATCCGGACCGCCTACGGTTTCGAAGACGACAAGATCCTGGGCGGCCCAAGCTGGCTGGAGATGGATCGGTTCGACGTCCTCGCCAAGCTCCCGGCGGATGCCACCCCGGAGACCGTGAAGCTCATGCTTCAGTCGCTTCTGGCCGACCGCTTCAAGCTGGTGCTCCACAAGGACACGAAGCCGTTCCCCGCCTATGCCTTGACTGTCGGGAAGCAACCGCAACTGGGTCAGGCCGTCGGCGGCGGGGATGCCGGGTTTTGCAGCCAGCAACCCGTGTCCGGGCCGCCCGGTACCGGCAGGATGGTTCAATATAATTGCCGCAACACGACCATGGCCGCCTTTGCCGCGGGACTGCGTCGCATGGCGGGGGCGCTTATGGATCCGATCCCGGTGGTGGACCAGACGGGGCTAGGCGGCAAATGGAACTTCGACCTTACTTTTTCTCCGCAACAGCAGGGGCTAAACGTGGCGAGCGTGGGCGGCCAGCTCACGCTTGCCGGGGCCATCGACCGGCAACTCGGGCTGAAGTTGGAAGAGAGGCAGATACCGGTCCCGGTATCGTGGTCGAGAGCGTGAACCATGAGCCAACTGCTAACCCGCCGGGCGTAGCCGAAGCCCTGCCCCCAATCCCCGTCCCCACGAAGTTCGCGGTGGCAAGCGTCAAGGCCTCCGCGCCGAATGAGAGAGGGGGCTTTCAGACGGAGCCAGGAGGGCGGGTGACGATTCGAAATCAGCCGCTGTGGGTTCTGATCGTTCACGCGTTCCAGGTGACCGACAACGACCAAATCGTGGCGCCGAAATGGACGATCGCCGCCAGGTTCGATCTCGATGCGGAAGCGGACATGCCCGCGGCGGTCGCCCTGGACGCGGATGCGATGAGGCCGATGATGCTCGCCTTGCTGGTGGACCGCTTCAAGATGGCATATCACACGGAAGAGCGCCCGATGACCATGTACTCGCTCGAATCCGTGAAGCCGAAAATGAAGAACGCCTGCCCCGCCAGCCGCACCTGGTGCAAGTACGTCAGTGCGCCCGCGGGATCCCCGCCAGGCGCCTTGGCAGAGGCATGCCAGAACATCGGCATGGCGCAGTTCGCGGCGCGCCTGCAGAATATCGCGGCGGGTGGGCTGGATTGGCCGGTCGCGTCCGACCCAAGCGGCGGCTACACCATTTTCGAGGCGCTCGAAAAGGAACTCGGGTTGAAGCTGGAAATCCAAAAGCGCCCCATGCCCGTCATCGTGATCGATGGCCTGGAAGAAAAACCAACGCCGAACTGACTCCGCGCTGGCCGCCGCCCAGGACGCCGCTGCCAACGAATCGCGGGCTTTTCTGTACGAATCCTGACGTTTCTCTAGCGGTCCAGTGGCCGATCCGCGAATCGGCCCGCTTTTTCCGCTTTCGCCTTGCTGCAACCCGCTTGGGTTTGTGTATCATATCTCAATGCGCTTAGTCGTTTCCATGCTATTCCTGATGCCGCTGGTCGCCCAGCAGGCCCCTACCAACCTTAAAGTGATCAAGGACCCGACGCAAGTCATGACGGCCATGCAAGGTTTCACTACAGGCCTCGGAGTCCGCTGCGATTTTTGCCACGTGCAAGGCGACAGGGCCAGCGACGCCAAGCCTGAAAAGCTGACTGCCCGCATGATGTACACCATGACGCAGCAGATCAACTCGAATTTCCCCGGCGCCCCCAAGGTCTCCTGCTACACCTGCCACCGCGGATCGCAGCACCCCGAGATGGCTCCGCCGGCCGGCGCCGCGCCCCCAGGCCGGTAACTCGATTCGTCCACCGGACGCGCCGCCTCGCCAAACAGGAGTGACGTGTCCGTGTGTCTTCTCGCATGGCCGCTGGCCGACCTCCTGGCCCACAGGCCTTTAGACAAGGCCGGTTCCGACCGTGGCGCAAGCCGCCAGGCTTGCAGAGTCGGCTGTCGAGCCGACTTTTCGAAGGCCTAGCTAAGCTAGACGACTCCCTGAGGCCGTGGCCGCCCGCGTCACCCGCGCACCTCATCGAGTGGCGCCGGGGCCCCAGCGCCACGTGAAAATTCCATAACGTTAACTTGCTTTCAGATCCGCAACCGGCCTGAGCGCCTTCGCGTTTCAATCGGCAGGAGGTAAGTGAAATGAAACGCAAGCTCTTGCCGGCCGCGGCTCTAATGTGCGGCATGCTGTTCACGAGTTGCGCCATGAACGGCGCTGTCGTGGTGGGCGTCGCTCCGCCGCCGCCCAGGTACGCGATGGTCGGCGTAGCTCCGGGCCCCGGCTATGTCTGGGCCGCCGGGAACTGGGACTGGCGCGGAGGCCGCTGGGCCTGGGTCGAGGGACGCTGGATGCGCCCGCCGCACCCGCGCGCCGTCTGGGTTCCCGGCCAGTGGGTGGAACGGGGCCATGGCCGCTATGGGTTCGTGCGCGGACGCTGGCGCTAGCCAGGCTGCTGCGTTTCGAGACTCGCCGTTACGGCGAGTCACACGATATCGAAAAAATTCTCAACCCATGTTTTCAATCGGTTCGACCCTCCCGCCGCCCTGCCCCCATTTCGCGGCTGCTAACCTGAAATCGGAGTAGAGGCTTGCGCCTTGGCGGGTCGCAAGTCGCTGCTCTGTTATACTCCTTCTTCCTGGCCAGGAAGCGTTGCATACATTGGAACCGGTTCCACAACACCGCGGGAGCAGGGCAACCTGCTCCCGCGGCCTCAAAATAGTTGGATAATCGCTGAAATTCACGCTAAAGACCCATCGCAAACCATCACCCCTCGCATCGA
The DNA here is from genome assembly GCA_964457555.1 of uncultured Solibacteraceae bacterium. Taxonomy (GTDB): domain Bacteria; phylum Acidobacteriota; class Terriglobia; order Bryobacterales; family Bryobacteraceae; genus BOG-224. The sequence goes on along the minus strand of CAYWHA010000014.1, from coordinate 48,860 downwards.
AATCCGCACCCCGACCGATCCATACAGCCAAACCGTCTTCAGTGGGGCGGACCCGGGTGCCCACAGCTCTTGTGGGCCCATCTGCCTTCTTGCCCAACCGCCGAATTGGCTTCGTTCCGTCAATCCCGAATTGGCTTCGTTTCGTCACCCCACAAATTGGCTTCGTTTGGGGCAGCCCGAATTGGGTTCGTTTGGCGCACCGGAATTTGGGTTCGTTTGGGGCAGCCCGAATTGGGTTCGTTTGGTCAACCCCCGACCCCCCAGCCCGCCGCCAACATCGAGACTGCCGCGCCGAACGCCAAGTGTTCCATGCCCACGCCCCCAAACGTCAATTTTCGGAAGGCCTCTCCACCCGATCGATCGCAAAGTATTCCCCGGGCGCTTTGGCCGATTCCAGTTGCAGGCCGAGCCTCTTCACCGCCGCAAAGATCGCGCCAGCGGGGTCGGCCGCAACCGCTGCCGCCGCCGGATCGCTGGGCGCGGCTCCGTTGTCGGTAGAGGCGAAGGGGAACAGATCGGCCTGTGACAAGTCCAGATGAATATCGAACCCTCCAGCGATCCCGGTTCTGTCGATCACGTCCCGGTCCAACGCCGCCGAAAACTGCATGCAAAGCCCCGCCATCGTCTGCCCGCTCGTATCGATTCCGCCATTGCTTACAAACCGGAAGAAGCCGCAGGGCGGCGGTTGCCCCGGTCCCGGCGCCGGCGGAGGGCCGTTCGTAAAGTCCATGGCGGTGCAACTCCCCGCCTTCGCCGCCTGAAGCTTGGGACCGCCCTTGCCCACCGTCAGCACATACACGAGGACCTCTCTCGTTTCGCGGCGCATCTTCAGCTTGAATCTGTCTTCGAGAAGCGCCTGCATCATAGGCCCGCGCATCATGGCCTGGGTTTCGCCGCCGGCCGGCTTCGCATCGATCGTATAAAGGTCCGAATTAATCCAGGCCGGTCCTCCCTCAATCGGCAGAGGCCGCCCCTGGCGTCTCTCCTTGCCATCCGCGTAATCGACATACGCCATCCGGATGAAAGCCATCAAAGGCCGGCACGCGAGACTCAGCCCACCCGGAGACAAAATTGCGCCCCCGCCTTTCCTCCCGCCTCCGGTGTCGCAGTCCGTACTCCGCTTGACCGAGGCCACTTCGAACTTCGGAGCCGCCGCGGTTTGGGCCAATATTGGCGGCGCATTCCCGGCCCCAGCCACAAAGAAGCCGAGCGTCAGCAGCATCCTGATTGTCATGCGTCCTCCAATCCAATGACCCAAGTATAAGCCCGGTCTATCGCCCAGGCGGTAGAATGGGCTCTGCCTGGAGTCTTCCCCTGCGCCACCGTCTATTGCATTCCGCTGCCCTCTTCGCGACGCTGCTGTTTTTCGTGCCGCTCGCCCGTCCCGCGGACGACGATTCCGCCATGCGGGATGCCGCCGCCGCCATGCAGCGCGGCGATTTTCCCGCGGCCGAGCGGTCCCTGCGCGCCGAATTGCAGAAGCGCCCCGACGACGGCCTGGTCTTGAGTCTGCTCGGCCTGACCCTCGATAATCTGAAACAGTCCAAGGAAGCGGAGGACGCCTTCCGCCGCGCCGTGGCGAACGCCCCGCGCTCTCCCGACGTGCAAAGCAACTACGGCATTCATCTCCTCTCCACCGGCGATGAGAACGGCGCACGTGAGGCGTTCCTCAAAGCCATCGCGGCCGATCCGGCCCACTACGCCGCCAACGTCCAACTGGCCCGCTTGGCGCTCGAGCGCAAGAACGGCGCCGACGCTTTGACCTGCCTGAGGCGCCTGCCCGCGAACCAGCAGGATGCTCCGAGCGTAGCCATTCTCAAACTGGAAGCCCTCTATCTGGCTGGCGACAAGCCGGAAGCTGACGCGCTGGTCCAGCGCCTCTCCGCGCCGGCGGAGAACGACCCGCGTTTGAGCTTCGCGCTCGGCATGGCGCTCTCCGATGCCGGGCATCCCGACCAGGCTGAACCGTTCCTGACGCGTGCCCTGGCGGCCGCTCCGGCGGATTTCGGCGTGCTCTACGCACTTGGCGTTACGGCCCTCCATGCGGGCCATTTCGAGCGGGCCCGCGACGTGCTCCAGACGGCTCTCCGCCAGCAGCCCCAGGACGTCGACGCGCTCTACAGCCTGGCCATCGCCGATCGCGCCTTGAACCAGAAGGAGGACGCCGTGCGGCTGCTGGCCCAGGCCGCGCAACTTGCGCCCCAGCGCGCGGACGTGCAGAAGTTGATGGCCCTCGTCACCGGCGAGGTCGGCGCGGTGCCGGATTCCTTAGCCGCCTGGGACCGCTATATGCAACTCGAGCCGGCCGACGATCTTGCCCGTTCCGAGCGCGGTCTCCAATTCGTTGCGGGCGGCAAGACCGAGCAAGGCCTCGCCGACCTGAAGTGGTACGTGGCGAAGCATCCCGATGACGCCGAAGGGTACTACAATCTCGGTCTCGGCGAGGCCGGCCTCGATTTGGATCAAGGAATCAAGGACCTCGGCAAGGCTCTGGCGCTCAAGCCGGATTTCGCCGGCGCCCATGCCGCACGCGGCAGCTTGTATTACCAGCAGGGGAGTCCCGACGCGGCGCTCAAAGACCTGGAGTTCGCCGCCGCCCACCAGCCCGCCGCCGGCGTCCTGGACAAACTCGGTCAAACCTATCTGGCCCTGAACCGCCCCGCCGATGCCGTCGGCGCGTTGCGCAAGGCCGCCGCCATGAGGCCCGACGACTCGGCGATCCTGCTTCATTTCGGCCGCGCGCTGGGCGATGCGGGCCAGACCGAGGAGTCCAAAGCGGTGCTCGACCGTTTTCGCCAACTGGGCCCTCCCAGGCGCACCGTATTGCCCGCCGGCGTCGTGGACTATCTGGGCATGTCCCCCGAGCAGCAGCGCGCCGACTACCGCGCCCGCGTGGAACAAGCCGTCGCTAAGGACCCCACCGACGCCGCCGCCGAAGCCAGCTACCTGCAGTTGTCGCTCGACGATGGCGATCTGGAACACGCCTCCGCTGCCGCGCGCCGGATCGCCTCCTTGAAGCCAGGCGCCGCCGCGCTGGCTGCCGCCGGGCGCATGTTACTTGCCGCCAAACAGTACGCCCTCGCCCAGGAACTCCTGGAGCAGGCCGCCGCCGCGGGCCCGTTTACGGGCGTGGCATTGGATCAGGCGGTTGCCGCCTTCCACATCTCGGGCCCCGCCCAGGGTCTCAGCCAGATGGACCGCGTGCCCGAATCCGAGCGCGGCGGCGACTATTACCTGGCGCGCGCTTACATGCTCGATGCGTCCGGCAAATCCGAGGAATCTCTCGCGGCGCTCAACCAGGCGCTCGGCGCGTCGTCCGGAAGCTCCGACCTGTACCGGGAAGCGGCCGCCCTGCTGCTCTGGAACGGCCACGCTTCCGAAGCCCTGCGCGTGCTCGACCGCGCCGCGCAAACCCTTCCGCAGGATCGCGAGATTGCGCTCATGCAAGCCACCGCGCTGGAACTGGCGGGAAAATCCGCGGATGCCTCGCACCGGTTGAGCGAACTCCAGAATCGCTGGCCGGAGTGGCACGCCGTATGGGTGGCGAGCGGCGTCATTCTTGCTGCCCATCGCGATTTCGAAGGCGCCCGCCAAGCCCTGGAGACCGCCTTCGTTTTGGGCGCGCACAGCCCCGAGGCCTGGTTCTATCTCGCCGACGCTTCGCTCGGTTGCGTGCCCAGGCGCATGGACGCAGCCGAGAAAGCCATCGCCCAGGCCGTCAAGCTTGCGCCCGGCGACGCGCGCATCCAGTCTCTCGCGGCCAGAATCGCAGCCGAGAAGAACGGCGGCGCCGCGGCGCAGCCCGACCCTTCCACAGCCGGCGCGGATTTACCCTACATGAAGAAGCTCTTCCTCGAAGAGCCGCCCCAATCCTGGTAGTCAAACAAAAACCCGGTGGGCGCGCTCGATACGCGCCCACCGGGTTGCCGAAAAACGGCTCGTCTACCGCCGCGTAGGACCCTCAGGCCCTCACGCCACGGTCAGCGTCTGACCCGCTTCAATCGATACGGGCTGTGCGAATTCGAGCGTCGTAACCGCCCCTTGCTTGGTAGCGGTCAGTTCGAGCGTCTTCCCCGCCAAGGTAACGGTCGGCTTTGCGGCCGCCGTCTTCACCTGCAACTTCTTGAAGGTGATCTTGCCCGAGGAGCAAGCCACGGAGAGAGTCTCCCCGCTCCGGCTGATCTTGCCGAAGCCTGGAGCCAAAGCCCACGGCGCGTGGAAATCGCCCGGGGCCTTCGGGACTATCGCCAGCGTCTGCTTAGGCATGTCCGGCTTGAACCCGGTAGCCATGCTCATGGTCAGCCAACTGGCCGGCGGCCGCGAGTAGTGGTCGCCGCACTCGATGTGGTTGAACGGCCGGCCAGCGCGGAGATAGCGCAGATGGACCGTTTCCACCACCTTGGCGCCGTCCGCGAAGCGGCCGAGATCCATCAGGAAAGAGGCGAATGCGTACTCGATGCCCGTCCACAAGCCGCCCGCCTGGTTGTTGGTAGCCGCCAGCAGATCCTGGCCGCCCTTGGGCGAAGTGGCATTGTGCAAGCCGAACTCCGGATCGTAATTGTACTTGACGATGCTATCGATCGCCTTGGCCAAATTCTTCTCCGAAATGGTCGTCGGCCAGCCGAGCATGGACATAAACCACTCGCCGCTGATCTGGTCGCTCATGCACACGTTGCTGCTCGCGGCGCCATCCACCCACAGCTTGTAATACTCGCCGTTGAACAGCACCTTGTCGAAGCTTGGAGAGGCTTTGTCCAGAACCGCCTTCCATCGCGTTGCGTCCGCGGTCTGCCCCATGTCCTGCGCCATGCGGATGGCGGCCTTCAGCCCGCCGATCCACAGCGACGACACGTAGGATGGCGCGCCGCGCATGGCCCACCCGTCGTACGTCTGCACGGCGGTGTTCTTGTCCGGCAGGCCGTCTCCGTCGGTGTCGAGGGAGCCGGTATAATCCATCGCCTTGACGACGTGTGGATATACTTCCTGCAGATACGCTTTGTCGCCGGTCCACATGTAATCGCGGCAGGCCATCATGACCCACTGCGGGTTCATGTCGACGCGGTTGAAGCCGCCATCGACGTGATCGAGGTCGCCCTGGTAGCAGTGCGGCACCTGACCCTGGTCGTTCTGGAGCTTGACCATGTGCTTGCTCTGTTCCAACCGCAGTTCCGGGAACAGCGCCAGTGCGGAGTGGCTCCCCTGGTAATCCACGTCGGTGGTGCTGTGGCCGCAGCAGCCCAAGCCTTCCCAGATGGCATACTGTCCCGCCTTGAGCCACCACGTGCTCTTGACGAGCGTGGCCAACTGGGCGGACCAGGCGAAGGACAGCGGCTTGCCGAGCGAAGTATCGGTCAGGGTGCGCGCGAACAACTCCGTGGCCTTGCGATGGGCGGCGTAGTTGGTCTGCATGTACTTGTTCACATCGGTCGCGTCGCTGAACCAGTTGGCGTACATGTGGCCGATATCGATGGCCGGAGGCTGCACCGGCGCGGCTGCGCCTGGCGCGGCTCCACGGCCCCCGCCAAACCCGCCGCCTACGCGGGCCATGTGATGCGGGAAGTACCAGCTCAGCGCGACGCGAACCTCCTGGCGTTGTCCCGGCGCCAGTTTCACGGTGGATGCCAGGGCGCCGGTGCCCCACGTCAGGCGCGCGCCGCCGAAACCGCCACCGCCGCCGCGTCCGCCGGCCGCTGCCGCCCCTGCCGGAGGCGGGGTGGGCGGAGTGATGTTGCGGGCGACTTCCTTAAGGAGTACCTTCTTGCCGTCGAGGGTGTTGTAGGCTTGCGGATCTGCCAACTGCGCGTCCGCGAAAACCCGGTGGATCAGCGCGTCGGCGGAAAGCCGCCGCATCCAATCGTCCGCCTCGGCAGCGGAGAGCCGGTCGATATCGTCCGGAGCCGGGGGAGCCGCGGGCGCTGCCGCCGCCTCGCCGCCGCGTCCGCCGCCGCGTCCGCCGCGTCCGCCGGGGGCGGGATTTGCGTGGAGTTTGAAGGCCCGGTACGGATCTTGCGAGCCGTCCGTATTGGGCAGTTTCCCTTTGTGGTAAATCTCTTCGTCGAGCGAGATCCCCATGCCCTGGGTGCGCTGCGTGTTCCAGGACTCGTTGCTAAACGACGCGTACTGCTGGTACGTGCCGGCAATCCAGGAGTGCTCTCCGCCCGAGATGGCCAGGCAGAGGCTGCCCACTCCGGACTTATCCTCCGGCTGCGCATCGGTCTTCATGGTCAGGTTGGTCACTGCCCCGTCGTGGCTCACGGTGTTGGTGAGCATCCGGTCGGGAGCATCCGTGACCAAGGGATTTTCCATCAGCGAAACGAGGGTCGCCTCCACCGTCTGGCCGGATGTGTTCTCCAGCGTGAATACCATGTGGAAGCCGGGCGTGGCCGAATCGCGCGCCTTGCCGGGGATGAATGGCGAAAACACCGCCGCGCTGACGCGCACGGGCAGCGTGGGATCGTTATAACGCAGGTTCGTCATCGGGAACCATGCGTCGTACTCGATCGATTGCACGTCGTGCACGAAGGGCTGCGAGTAGAGGTTGTTCTCCTCGGCGTTCAGATAGAGACGGCGCAATTTCGGACTGGAGCCTCCGGTTCCCGCGGTACGCAGCAGGAATCGCAAGTACTGCGGACGCGGTCCGGCCGCAGCGCCGCCGCCGCCGGGCCCGCCGCCGCGGCTGCCGCCCCATGCGCCCGAGTTAAAGATCTGCCATTCGTAAAAGCCGCCATCGGGGCGGATTTCGAGGAAGCCCGTGCCGATGCCGCCGAGCGGCGCGCCCGAGTTCATCGTCACGCTTGACGGAATGGCGACGCCCGTTGTGCCGGCGGCGCGTGGCGCGGCGGCAGGCGCGGCAGCCGGGCTCTCGGCCTTGGCCGGAGACTGCGCCGAGGCTGGTGTCAACGGCGCCGATAACGCGGCGCCCGCCGTGGCGGCTACTCCCAGAAACCCGCGGCGTGACGTTTTCTTTCCTGGTTCTTTCGATGTGCTCATAGACGTTTTCCCGACTTTCCATCATCGGGCGGGCTTCAGAAATCCTAGTCCATCCCGAATGGTAGTAGTATACACCTAAGCGGACCCAGTAATCGGACACTATATAAGGTCCGGCGGTCGCCCTTGTCGCATTCTCGCATTGTCAGGAGCCTTAGCATGACTCGCCGTTTCACCTTTGGACTTATTCCGGCCGCGCTGTCGGCCGGCCTCTTCGGACTCTCGGGCGTGGCTTGGTCCCAGCCGGCCGCCGCGCCCGAGGCCAAAGTTTTCCCGCACTATTCTACCGCCGGCTTCTTCTCCATCGAGGGCAGCCCCCGGCAGGTGCTCAGCTTCAATCCGGGCTGGCGCTACCACAAGGGCGATGCCGCCGGCGCCGAGGCGGTCGCCTTCAACGATGCCGGATGGACCGGCGTGAATTTGCCGGACGGCCTCGAACTCAACGCCGAGAACGCCAGCGGCATGCGCAATTATCAGGGGCCGGCGTGGTACCGCAAACACTTCCACGAGCCGGCAGCGCTGCAGGGCAAGAAAACGGTCCTTTACTTCGAGGCCGTGATGGGGAAGTGCAAGGTGTGGGTCAACGGCACGAAGGTCGCGGAGCATTTCGGCGGGTATCTGCCGTTCGCCGCGGATATTACCAAGCTCATGCACCCCGCCCCCGCGGACAACGTGGTCGCGGTCTGGGCCGATAATTCCGACGACGCGACTTACCCGCCCGGCAAGGCCCAGGACCAGCTCGATTTCACCTACATGGGCGGCATCTACCGGGACGTGTACCTGATCGCCACCACGCCGCTGCACGTGACGCACGACATTTTCAGCAAGACGGTGGCGGGCGGCGGCGTCTTCGTGGCCGTGAAGGACGTCAACGGCAACAACGCCGAACTCGAAGTCCGGACGGAAGTGGTGAATGAGGCGCCCGCGGCGCGCAACTTCACCCTGCGGACCATCCTCGAAGACGCCAGCGGCAAGGAGTTGATGCGCAAGGAGGAAACCGCCACCTTGCAGCCCGGCGCAACCCAACAGTTCACGGAGCCGATGAGCGCCACGAACGTGCACCTGTGGCATCCCGACGATCCCTATCTCCACTTCATCCGAACCGAAGTGGCGCAGGACGGGAAAGTGGTGGACAGCCTGCGCACGCGCTTTGGAATCCGCTTGTTTGAGATGCGCGGCGCCGACGGCTTCTTCGTCAACAAGAAGTACATCGGCCACAAGCTCAGCGGCGTGAACCATCACGAGGACTATGTGTACGTGGGCAACGCCGTGCCGAATTCGTCTTCCTGGCGCGACGTCAAACTGCTGCGGGAAGGCGGTTCGGACGTGGTTCGCACGTCGCACTATCCGCAGGACCCGGCTTTCATGGATGCCTGCGACGAGCTGGGAATGCTGGTGGCGGAACCCACGCCGGGGTGGCAGTTCTTCAACGCCAAGGATCCGATTTTCGAACAGCGGGTTTTGGAGGACACCAGGGCGATGGTGCGGCGCGACCGCAATCGCCCGTCGGTCTTCCTTTGGGAAATCGCTCTGAATGAGACCGGCAACCAGCCGGTGGAAATGCTCAAGCAGATGCACCAGATTGTCCACACGGAGTTTCCGTTCCCCGGCGCATTCACCGTGACGGATGCCAACCTGGCCCGGCAGGCCGGCTTCGACTTCTACTATGGCGCCGCGCCAAACGACGGCAAGAACTCGTTCACGCGTGAATACGGGGATCAGGTGGACAACTGGACCGATCAGGAATCCATCGTGCGCATCCCGCGCGAGTGGGGCGAAGCGCCGCTGCTCGTTCAGCTCGCGAGGCGTGTCTCCGGCCTGAACACGGTCTACGCCGGGGGTCCGGCCAGACTCGGATCGACGCTCTGGGCTGGGATCGATTGCCAGCGCGGCTATCACGTCGACCCGTTCAGCGGCGGCGTGCTCGATCTGTATCGAGTCCCGCGCTACGCCTATTACCTGTTCAAGAGTCAGTACGATCCCACTTACAAGCTGCCCGGCATCGCGACCGGCCCCATGGTCTACATCGCGCACGAGCTGACCCAGATATCCGGCCCCGACGTGACTGTGCTGACGAATTGCGAGGAAGTGAGACTCACCTGGCTGGGAAAGGTAATCGGGACGCAGAAGCCCGAGACAGCAGCCTACCCGAACGTGCCGCATCCGCCGGTGATTTTCAAGGGCGTGTTCAACTTCCTGGGGCTCGGCCTGGGATCGCGGATTCCCGCCGACCAGATTCAGATGGTCGCGGAAGGACTGATCGGCGGCCAGGTGGTGGTTCGCGAAGTCAGACAGTATCCGCAGCGCGCGGCGGCAATCAAGCTGGAACTGGCGGACGCCGGCATCGGCCTGACCGCCGACGGCTCCGACTTCGTACCGGTGCGGGCCTATGTCACCGACAAAAAAGGAGTGACTAAGGTGCTCGATAACAGCTACGTCACCTTCGAGGTCACCGGGCCGGCATCCATCATCGGCGATGCTTCGAACAACGCCAACCCGATGAAAGTCGAGTTCGGGGTGGCCACCGCTTTGATTCGGGCCGGCGGCACGCCCGGGGAGATCCACGTGCGCGCCACATCGAAGGGCTTTACGCCGGCCGAGATCACGTTCGAATCGAAGGCCCCCACCGTGACGGCCGTCGGGACCCCCGCAGGTCCGGCGCGGTTGCGGACGGCCGCTCCGGCGGCTGCGCCCGCTACGGTAGCGGCGAAGGCCGCCACCCCGGCCGAGACGCAGAAGCTCAATGCCGAAATCAAGCAGTTGCAGCAGGAGTTGACTGTCAAGGAACAGGCCAACCAGGAACTGCAGATGAAGCTCAACGATAAGAAATAGGACGGAAACCATGTCTGAAGAATCGGAACGCAACAATTCTCTGAGCCGCCGCGGCCTGCTGGCGCAGGCGGTGGGTGCAGTCAGCCTGATGTCGGCGCTCGACCGCGCCAGCGCGCAAACGGGGGCCGCGGGCGCGCGGCCGGCCCGTAACCGGGAATCCTTCGATCTCGGCTGGAAGTTCAATAAAGGCGACGCGACGGGAGCGCAGGAAGCCGCTTTTTCCGACGCCAACTGGCGCAGCCTGGACGTGCCCCACGATTGGAGCATCGAGGGGCCGTTCAGCGCGGACGAAACCGCCCAGGGCAGCCTGCCGACGGGCATCGGCTGGTACCGCAAGCATTTTCGTCTGCCCGAAGCCGCGGCCACGGGGAAGGTCTTCATCGAGTTCGAAGGCGTTTTCGAAAACAGCGAGGTGTGGATCAACGGCCAATACCTCGGCAAGCGTCCCTTCGGCTACATTACGTTCTGGTACGACATGACGCCGCACCTGGTATTCGGCGCGCGCGACAACGTAATCGCCGTGAAGGTGGATAATTCCAAACAGCCCAACTCGCGCTGGTACACCGGCTCCGGAATCTATCGGCCCGTGTGGCTGATCTCCACCAACAGCCTGCACGTGGCGCACTGGGGGACGTACGTCACCACGCCCCAGGTGTCCGAAGCGACGGCCAACGTCAAGGTGAAAACCCGCATCCTGAACGAACGCGCCGCGGCGGCCAACTGCACGGTCGCCACGACCGTGTTGGACCATGAAGGCAAGGTGGTAGCCACCGCCGCCCCGGCGCAACAGCAGATCGGCGCGCATGGCGAGTACGAGTTCACGCAGGTCGTAGCCGTCGAGAAGCCCAACCGGTGGTCGCCCGATACACCCTATTTATATACGGTGCGCAGTTCGGTGAGCGATGCGAGCAGCGCGGTGGACGTCTATGACACGCCCATCGGCATCCGCGACGCGGTTTTCGACGCGGATAAGGGCTTCGTGCTGAACGGAACCAGAGTCAAGATCAACGGCGTGTGCGTACACGACGAAGCGGGGCCGGTGGGATCTGCCGCGCCGGACCGCGTGTGGGAGCGGCGCCTGCAGACGCTGAAGGCGATGGGATGCAACGGCATACGCACCAGCCACAACCCGCGCTCGCCGGGCTTCATGGACCTTTGCGACAAGCTGGGCTTCCTGGTGATGAACGAAGCTTTCGACGAGTGGCGGGTTTCGAAGACCCGCAACAACGGGTACGCCCGCTGCTTCGACGAGTGGTACGAGCGCGACGTGACCGATTTCGTGCACCGCGACCGGAACCATCCCTCGGTGGTTCTGTGGAGCGCCGGCAATGAGGTTGGCGACCAGGCTGCGCCCAACGGCGCCGAGACGCTGCGGCAGCTCATGACGGTTTTCCACCGCGAAGATCCTACGCGCTTTGTGACCGTGGGGTGCGACCGGATCGAATCCGAACCGGATTCCAACCGCGCGCGGCCCGAGTTCCTGGCGATGCTCGACGTGGTGGGCTACAACTACGTGGACCGCTGGCGCGACCGGATCGAGAAGTACTATAGCATCGACCGCGCGGCGTATCCGCAAAGGCGCATGATCGGTACCGAGAGCGGGGGCATGGGTGGAGTACGCGGGTCGTACGCCGGACTGTTTCCAGGCGCCACGCCTCCCATGACGGCCTCGGTTGCCGGCGCTCCGGCAGCTATCGCGGCGACTGGCGGACGCGGAGGCGCGGCTGCCGCGGCTCCCGGCGCTCCAGGCGCTGCCGGCGCAGCAGCAGGACGCGGCGGGCGCGGTGGAGCGGGCGCAATGGGCGGCATGATGGGATTCGGGCGCGGAGGCGGCCGTCCCAACACCGGGACCGAGCAACTGTGGAAATTCGTCTCCACCTACGACTACGTCGCGGGCGACCACATGTGGACCGGCATCGACTACCTGGGCGAGTCCCGCTATCCCAGCCGCGGCGCCACCTCCGGCGTCATCGATATCTGCGGCTTCGAGAAGGACGGCTACTACTTCTATCAGAGCCAGTGGACCAAGACCCCCATGCTTCACCTGATGCCCCACTGGAACTGGAAAGGTCACGAGGGCGAGTTCGTGCCGGTCACCTGCTACACCAACTGCGAATCGGTGGAACTCTTCATTAATGGTAAGTCGGCGGGCGTGCAGGGGTACCAGTTCCCGCGCTACGGCATGACGGGCAGCTACGGCAACATGCCGCCGCAAGCCCGAGGCATGCGCACGACGGAGGATCTGCACCTGACCTGGACCATCCCCTACGAACCGGGAACGTTGAAGGCCGTTGGTACGAAGGACGGCCAGCCGGCGGTCACCGTGGAGGTTTCGACCACCGGAGAAGCGGCGGCGATCGATCTTAAGGTGGACCGGGCGGCCATCGCCGCCGACCGCCGCGATGTGGCGCACGTGACCGTACGGGTGGTGGACGCCCAGGGCCGTATGGTTCCGGACGCGGCCCACGAAATCGCCTTTGAAATTCAGGGGGAAGGCAAGCTCATCGGGCTGGAGAACGCGGATATGCAGAGCCAGGAGAATTGCAAGGGCACGCAAAGGAAGGCGTTCAACGGGATGTGCCTGGCGATTGTGCAATCCACCGCAAAACCGGGTCAAATCCGGATTGCGGCAACTTCACCTGGAATCAGGGCCGCGAACGTTACGGTAACGACCACTTAGTTCAGGTGGTGGTCAAACCGGGGAAGCATCCACAAAATGGAAAATGGAATTGTTCGCGGCGAATTTTTCCGAAAAACCGGAGAAGTGCGGAGTTGCAGATCTTATTTCGGCCTAAGACGAGCGATCCCTTGCCGTGGTTACATCTCCATGAAACAATTCCTTGACAGCCCTAATGCCCTGTGATAAATATAATCCGGTTGGTTAGTATTTTGTCGCTTAACCATGCGTGTGGAAGCCCCGGCTGAGGGGTGCCTGCACGCAGGGCGCGGTCTCTGAAGGCCGCGATGGCGTCGAGCGGTTCGGCGAAAGCGTTCCGGGCCGGCGGCGGGTGGGAAATGGGGGCACTCATGCGGCGAGTGGGGCTGCATGCAGCACTTCCAAAGTTATTTAGGAGTAAAAGGGCTGGAAATCAGTCCTACTTTTTGGGAGGAAGGATGAAGATGAGACGGGCGGTTCTTCTAACGACTGTCTGCTTGCTTGCGCTGCTAACGAGCGCCGCATTCGCACAGACCGTCACCAGTAGTATTGTAGGAACGCTGGTGGATCCTGCCAACGCAGTAATCCCTAACGTCCCGGTTACACTTACGGATCAGGCGACTGGAAGCGTCCGCACGGTCAACACGACCGATGCTGGGCTTTTCCGCTTTAACCTGATTCTACCCAGCACGTACACGCTTACGGTCGCTGCGCCGGGGTTCAAGAGTTACACGCAGAAAGACATCACCCTGGCAGCGGACGAAACGCGCGACATGGGCAACGTCATCATGACGGTTGGCGGCGCGGTGGAGAACGTAACGGTTACGGCCGACGCCACGCCAGTACAGACCGCCAGCAGCGAGCACGCCCAACTGGTGGACGCGGGCGAATTGGAAAACATCGCCATCCGCGGCCGCGATGAGTTCGCGATGCTGGGGTATATGCCCGGCGTCATCGACACTTCCGCCACCTCTCGCGATGCCGAGGCGGCATACACCATGACCGGCATCAACATCGATGGCAACACGGCGTGGACGAACGCCACCATCGACGGCCAGGCGAACATGGACGTCGGTTGCGGATACTGCCTGACGCAAGGCAACCCCAACATGGACGCCGTACAGGAAGTCAAGGTTCTGACCTCCAACTACCAGGCTGAATTCGGCCGGAACTCCGGCGGCACCATCACCCTGGTGACCAAGAGCGGCTCCAAGGAATTCCACGGCACCGGCTGGTGGACCCACCGGCACGAGGAATTCAACGCCAACCTGTGGTCGAACAACAGGTCCGGCAACCTCAGGACGCCTTATCGGTTCAACGTGCAAGGTTGGAGCTTGGGCGGACCGGTCTACTTCCACCATTTCAACCACGACAAGAGCAAGCTGTTCTTCTTCGCTTCCGAGGAATTCACGCGGCAGTTCCTGTCTTCCGCAACCTCCAAGACGACGGTTCCGACCGCCCTGGAGCGCGCGGGGAACTACTCTCAGAGCTTCCAGACCAACGGCGCGCTGATCACCATCAACGAACCGAACGTGGCCGGCGTAGCGACGAGAACCCCGTTCCCTGGCAACATTATCCCGGCGACTCAGATCAGCGCATTCGGCGCCGAGTTCCTGAACTTCATGCCGCTGCCGAACTATTTCCCGACCGCAGGCAATGCGGACTACCTGCACGTCAACTGGCAGGGGAATAACACCGGCGCGCACCCCCGCGACGACCATGTAATCCGCTTCGATACATACCTGACCAACAAACTGAGCGGTTACTTCCGTTACGTGACCAACCGCGACGATACGAAGGTTCCGTTCGGTGGCAGCACCTGGTTAGTTGCTTCGCAAGACCACCCCATGCCGGACTTCGCCATCGGCGGACACATCGGTTACGCCATCAGCCCCTCGATGTTCAACGATTTCGTCGTTGGGCGTAGCGGCGGCACGTGGGATTACTGGGAGCAGCCCGGCTGCGCGGGTGGTTGTCTTAACCCGTCGGCGACTTCCATCGACCCGTCGCAACTCGGGGCCATCACCCCGCCGCTTCTGTTCCCCAAAGTGTGGAACGCGGCCAACCAGTTGTACGATGCCATCCCGAGCTTCAGCTTCGGCGGCACACCGAACAGCGCGGCCAGTTACGGTTACGGCAGCGCCATCCGCTACAACCCGGTCCACAACGACGTTTACAACGACGACCTCAGTTGGATCAAGGGTAAGCACAGCTTCAAGCTCGGCGTCGCGGTTGAGCGCGCCTACAAGCTGCAGCCCGCCGGCCCCATGGGCGCGGACGGCAACTACGGCTTCGGCACCAGTTCCACCAACCCCCTGGATACGGGCGATGGCTTTGCGAACGCCTACCTGGGCAATTTCACCAGCTACTCGGAAGCCACCAACAGCGTTCAGTGCAACGTGATCTGGTGGGACGTGGAATGGTATCTCCAGGATAACTGGCGCGTCACCCGCAAACTGACCCTCGACTACGGTCTCCGCTTCTACCACCAGACGCCTCAGGACGATCTGTTGGGCAACTTCGTCGGCTTCAGCCCGACTGGCTACTCTGCCGCGCTATACCCAGGGCAGTACACCAGGGGCTGGTTGAATGGAGTCGTCGGCGGGACCCGCATCGCTGTGGATCCTTATAATCCGGCAATCACCGCTCCGAACTCGGCGACGGGCGCTTTCCTCCCGGTCAACGGCGGCATCGCGGTTGCGACGGAACTCGGCGGCGCGTATGACAACGGCGGTTACAACTACGGCAAGAACGGCGTACCGTTCTCTCCTTACACCATGAACTTCATGCCGTGGCCCGCTCCGCGTTTTGGATTCGCTTATGACGTCTTCGGGAATGGCAAAACGGCCATTCGCGGCGGCTTCGGCGTGTACTACAACCGGCTCGATGGAAACGAAGTCTATTCCATGATGGGCAACCCGCCGCAACAGTACACCGCCTCCGTTTACAACGCCAACGTGAACTCGATCGTCGCCGGAAACGGCTACATTGCTCCTACCGGGTACACATGGCTGGCTGGCAAGATTCCGTACGACTCGGTCCGCAACGGCACCGTCGGCGTCCAACAGAACCTCGGCTACGGCACGGTTCTGGAAGTCGCCGGCCTGCTCAACCTGGGCCACGACGAAATTTCCAGCGAGCAAATCAACCCGATTCCGCAGGGCGCTGACTGGCTGCCGCAGAATTGCGACACCACGCAGCCCGGCTGCGGAACAACGACGGCAACGCCTCTACCCTCCAGCATGGAGCGTTACTTCTATAGAGGCTGGACGGGCATGACACCGCACGTGTTCGGCACGTCCTTCACTTACGCCGCGTTGCAGACCACCCTTCGCCGGCGCGCCCGCGGCTTGCAGTATTCGGCCGCCTACACTTGGTCAAAGGACCTTGGGTTCCAGGGCTACGACGGTCTGGCGGTGAGCAACCTCCCGGCCTGCTTCGGCTGCAGCTACTCCGTCAACAACGAATCGCGGGAATACGGTGAAGAAGGTATCGACCGCCGGCAGGTTCTGACGGTTCAATACTCCTACGAAATTCCCGGCCTCGGGAAGAAGATGAACAGCAAGCTGGTTTCCGGAATCCTGGATCACTGGATCCTGTCCGGCGTCACGCAGTGGAGCACGGGGAGCCCCTTTAACCCGAGCTTTGGCTTCCAGACGTCGCGGAACACAACCGCCGACGGCAACGACGGCCAACGCTACAACGCAACCGGCGGCATCAACGCGATGAGCAGCGTTGTGGCCAATGTGTACACGCCGGGAGCGGTGGTACGCGGCGATTCCTGGGAAGACAGGAATTGGATGAACTTCAACGCCTACACAATACCGAACGCGGCCTATCAGGACTGGCCGGCCCAAACTTCCATCCCCTATACCCAAGCGCAGTCGGAGGGGTTGGCTGCTATCGGCAACCTAGCCGTCAACGGCACCATGTTCGGACCGAGCTTCACCAACTGGGATGCGGCGCTCGCCAAATCCATCCCGCTCAAGAGCGAGCGGCGCATCATCAAGATCCGCCTCGAGGGGTACAACATTTTCAACCACCCCGAGAACAGCGGCTTCAGCACGTCCGTGACGTTGAACAACGCTTTGGTCAACACCAACACCAACGCGGGCCTCATGACTGGCACGCGACCCGCTCGTATTATCTCCGGCGACTTCCGGTTCGAGTTCTAGAACCGGCGGTGGACTGGATCAACTGAAACCGATGCGGGGCGGCCGGAATCAAGAACCGGCCGCCCCGTGGTTTTTTAGGGGGCAGGCGAGGGTGATTCGCCGTCTGCCAGGTACTGCGGGCGCGGGCAGGCTGCGCGCAATCGATGGTCTGCCGTATACTTCAAGGGGAGACTTAGAATGGATCGACGCGATTTTCTAAAATCCACGGCTGGCCTCGGAGCGCTTCCGCTCGTGGCCTCCGCACAGGCGCCGCCGGCAGGACAACCGGCTCCGGCGCCACCACGGACAGTGAAATTGAAACAGAGTGTCACCCAGGGCGTTTTCGGACGCGGCATGGATTTTGAAGCTACCTGCAAGATGGCCGCGGACCAGGGCATCAAAGGCTATGACCTGAGGTACCCCACGGACTGGCCGATTCTGAAGAAATACGGTTTGGTTTCCACCATGGCTTATGGCGCTGCGCGGACTGCGCCTGGGGCGGGCCGCGGCGGAGCGGCGGGTGCGCCGGGAGCCGCTGGGGCGGCGGGCGCAGCCGGAGCGCCGGGCGGTAGGGCTGGAGCGCCGGGGGCAATGGCGGCAGGCGGGCCCGGCGGAGCGCCGGGTGCTGCCGGCCAAGCAGGAGCAGCCGGAGCAGCGGCGGGCCGTGGCGGGGCGGGCGGCCGTGGCGGCGCAGGCGGCGGGGCTCCCAACAGGTGGTCGTTCCAGACGGCTCCCAATGTGCGCGCTTCCAACACTCCCCCCGGACCTTCGTCCATGGAACTCAACATCAAAGAGAACCACGACGAGATGGAGAAGCTGTTGAGCGCGACGATTGACGATTGCGCCGCCAACAACGTTCCCGCCATCATCGTGTTCTCGGGCTACCGGACCACCGGCGGCATGAGCGACCAGGAGGCTGCCGACAACTGCGTGACGTTCCTGAAGCGCATCAAGTCGCGCGCCGAAGATAAAGGCATCGACATTTGCATGGAACTCCTGAACAGCAAAGTGAACCACAGGGGTTATATCTTCGATCACGTCGAATGGGGCGTCAACGTGATGGAGCAGGTCGATTCGACGCGCATCGGATTTCTTTACGATATTTACCATGCGCAGATCGATGACGGCGACGTCTCGCGCAGCATTCACAATCACTTCAAGTGGATGAAGCATTTCCACACAGGCGGGGTTCCCGGACGTTGGGAACTTAGCGACGACCAGGAATTGAACTGGCGGTACATTGCCAAGGTAATCGCGGACCTGAACTTCACCGGCTATATCGGGCACGAATACAGCCCGATGCCGGGATCCGATCCGGCCGCGTGCCTGAAGCAGGCTTTCGAAATCTTCAACGTTTAATAACCCGCGCCCTGGCCGCCTTCGCGAGGGGGCGGCCGGGAACGGTTGCAGCAAGGGAACCGAAAGGAGCGAACGACGATGCAAAGACGGGATTTGTTGAAGTCCGTGGCCGCGGGAGCCGGCCTGACGATTCTCAGGAGCGGGACCCTCAGGGGGCAGGGCGCTCCGAGTAACAAGCTGAACATTGCGTTGATGGGATGTTGGGGCCGCGCTACGGCGCACTACAACGTGCTGGCGAACGAGAACGTGGTGGCCCTGTGCGACGTCAACGAAAACCGCCTGAAGGAAGCGCTCACGATATTCCCGAAGGCCAAGACGTATTGGGACTGGCGCAAGGCGCTCGAACAGAAGGACATTGAGGGCGTGATTATCTGCACGGCCGATCATCACCATGCCTTCATCGCCAACTGGGCGCTGAACCGCGGCCTGAACGTGTACTGCGAGAAGCCGCTCGGCATCTGCGTCAACGAAGTGCGCACGGTGCGCGCCAACTACCTGAAGCAGAGAGCCAAGGTGGCGACGCAGCACGGCACCCAGCGTCACGCGTATCCGAACTTCGAGCGTGTGCGGGAACTGATTCTGGACGGCGCGGTAGGCGATTTGAAGACCATTAGCGGATGGGACGCGCGGGAGCTTCCGCGGCCGAGTTATCCGACCGGCGAAGGCGAGCCGCCCTCGTTCTTCCACTACGACCAGTGGGTCGGGCCGTCGCCGTACCACCCCTATAGCCCGCAGTATTTCGCGGCGCCGGGGGCGGGCAACAACTGCCTTTCGTGGAACATGTACCGCGATTTCGGCGTGGGGCAGATGGGCGACATGGGCGCGCACACGATGGACCTGTTGTGGAACTCCATCGACGCGGGCGCTCCGATCGCCATTGAAGCCGACATGGATATCAGCGACAAGTTCAACCCGGACGTCACGCCGGTGAAGCTGAAGGTCACCTTCGACCATCCGGCCAACAGTTGGCGCGGGCCGGTCAAGGTGGTGTGGTATCAGGGCGGGCTGAAGCCGAATGCGCCCAAGTCCTACGTGGACTTGACGCGCGTGGGCAATGGCGCGATCTTCGAAGGGACCAAGGGCACGATTTTCTGCGATTTCACCAGCCGCGTGATCATCCCCAACGATGACGACGGCGACATGACCTATTACAAGCGCCGCACGAAGGACCAACTCTTGCCGCTGATTGGCGGAACCGGGCAACTGTCCGGCGGCGGCGGGCGCGGCGGCGCGGGTGGGCGCGGAGGCGCGGGCGCGGCAGGCGGGCGCGGCGCAGCCGGAGGCGCTATGGCGGCGGCGGGCCGCGGCGGCGCGGGTGCACCGGGAGCGCCGGGCGCAGCGGGCGCCGCGGGTGGCCGGGGCGCAGCGGCAGGCGGGCGCGGCGGAGGCATGCAAGGCGCGCAGATCGGGCCGGATGGCTTCCCAATCGTAACGCTTCTCGCGGACGGCGTTCCTCCTGAGATGGGGAGTCCCAACACGGCGGTGCAACAAGCCGCGGCGCGTCTGGCCCAGGAGTCAAACGGGCCGGTACAAGTCACTGGCGAGCACTTATTCCAGGACAACTGGCTCGACGCCTGCAAGGGCAAAAGCAACGGCCTTGTCAACGGAACCAGCACCAAAACCCACTGCGACTTCAACTATGCCGGCGACATGATGGAACAGATGTTGCTCGGCCTGGTGGCGCACCGCGCCGGGAAGAAGCTCGAGTACGATCCGGCCACCGGGCGCGTGACGAACATGACCGAGGCCAACGACTGGCTGAAGCGCGAGTATCGCCCCGGCTGGACACTGAACGGCTAAAGAATAACCAGTGATAGCCGGGCGTCCAGCATTCGGCTTTCGGCGGCGCCTGCCGCACTTGGCGGTTTTCGCGGCGGTAGTGGCCCTTGCATTGGGCCACTACGCCGCGGGCCAAACCGCGCCGCCGGGCGGCGCGTGGAAACCGCTGTTCAATGGCAAGTCGCTCGAAGGCTGGAAAGAAACTCCATTCACGGACCATGGCACGGTGAGCGTCGAGAACGGCACGTTGGTTCTCGGGGTAGGCACGCTGACCGGCGTCACATGGACCGGCGACTTCCCTCAATCCAACTTTGAAGTCCGCTGGGAGGCAATGAAGCTGCAGGGCAGCGATTTCTTTTCCGGCTTCACCTTTCCGGTGGGCGATTCCTTTTGCAGTTGGATTGTGGGCGGATGGGGCGGCGGAACCGTCGGCCTGTCGAACGTGGACGGCTGGGACGCCTCTTCCAACCAGACCTATCAGTGGCGCAATTTCGACCTCAACCATTGGTACGCTCTGCGCATACGCGTCACGGACCAGCGCATACAGGCCTGGATCGACGACCAGGAGTATGTGAATCTGGCCCTGGCGGGCCGTGTAATCAATCTGCGCTACGGCGAGATCAAGCTTTCCGCTCCCCTCGGGTTCGCTTCTTACGGCACGAAGGCCGCTCTGCGCAACATGGAATACCGCCTCCTGACGGCCGCCGAGAAGAAGTGATATATGTTAAGACGATAAGCCCTTATTTGCGGGTCCTGGCAACGATCCGGAAGATTGACGACTGGAGACTGTAATGAAGAATTTTACGCGTAGGGATATGTTTAAGGCCAGCCTGGCCGCGCCCGTCGCCGTTGTAGCGGCCACGGAGGCCGCGGTGAGCGAGGCCGAAGCGCAAACTGCGCCGCCGGCCGCGCCGCCGGCAGCCGCATCGACCGGGTCCGGCGGCCGGGAACGGCTTCTGCTGGATTTCGGATGGCGCTTTCATTTGGGCCACGCCATGGACGTGACGCAGGATTTTAATTTCGCAGGCAATTATTCCAAGACCGGAAATTTCGGTACGGTGGCCACGGCGCTCTTCGACGATAGCGAGTGGAAGGCCGTCAATCTGCCGCACGATTGGGCCATCGAGCTGCCCTTTCAAAACGATCAGGCGCTCTCCAGCAAGGGATTCTATCCGCTGGGGCGGGCTTACCCGGCCACCAGCATCGGCTGGTACCGCCGCATCGTCGAGCTTCCGGCTGCCGACGCGGGCAAGCGCATCACTATTGAATTCGATGGCGCTTACCGCGAGGCCATGGTGGTCTTCAACGGCTTCTACATCGGCAGGCACATTGGTGGCTACGACCCGTTCAGCTTCGATGTGACCGATTTTGCGACCCCCGGCGGTAAGAATGTGCTGCTGGTGCGGGTCAACGCCACCGAGAGCGACGGCTGGTTTTATGAAGGCGCGGGCCTCTACCGGCACACGTGGCTGGTGAAGACCAACGCGGTTCACGTGAAGAAGTGGGGCACGTTCGCGCGCAGCGAAGTGCGGCCGGGCGAAGCCACGGTGCGCGTGCGCACGGAGGTGGAGAACCACGGCAAGGCGGCGGCAAGCACGCGCGTGACGTCGACCATTCTCGATCCGGCGGGCAAAGAGGTAGGGAAAGAAGTGACCCTGCCGGCATCCATCGCGACGTTGGGAGAACACAGCTTCGAGCAGCAGGTGGTAGTGAAGGCACCGGCGTTGTGGTCGCTCGAAAAGCGCAACATGTACAAGCTGGTGACGCAGGTGGAAGCGGGCGGAGCGGTGACGGACCGGTATGAGACGCCCTTCGGCATCCGTACCACGCGGTTCGACGGCGAGAAGGGATTTTTCCTGAACGGCAAGTCCGTGAAGCTGAAAGGGACTTGCAACCACCAGGACCATGCCGGCGTGGGCGCGGCGGTGCCGGACGCGGTGCAGTTTTTCCGCGTTCGCAAGCTGCAGGAGATGGGCTGCAACGCGATGCGGACGTCGCACAATCCGCCGACGCCGGAGCTGCTCGATGCCTGCGACCAGTTGGGCATGATGGTGTTCGACGAGACGCGCATGATGTCGTCGAACCCGGAGGGTCTCGCGCAGCTTGAGAACCTGGTGCGGCGCGACCGGAACCATCCGAGCGTCAACCTGTGGTCGTTGGGCAATGAGGAAGGGCAGGCGGCGACCGATTACGGGACCAAGATTGTGACGGCGCAGAAGGCGGTGGTCACCAAGCACGACGGATCGCGGCTGGTTTCGATGGCGCCGCTGGGCGGGAACAACATGGGCAAGTTCGGCTTTAGCGTAGTAGACGTGCAGGGGTACAACTACGCGGACCCGGTGGCGCTGGCGTATCACGAAGCCAACCCGAAGGTTCCCGTGATGGGCACGGAGCAGGTGAGCGCCGTGGCGACGCGCGGCATTTACATGATGGACCCGGAGCACGGGTACGTCGGTTCGTACGATCCCTACACCACCAGCGGGCGAGCATCGTGCGAAGGCTGGTGGAGATTCTGCGACGCGCAGCCGTGGCTGGCGGGCGGCTACATTTGGACGGGCTTCGATTACCGTGGGGAGCCTTCGCCTTATCGATGGCCGAATATCAGCTCGCAGTACGGCATTATCGATACGTGCGGATTCCCGAAGGACAGCTTCTACTACTTCCAGACGTGGTGGACGGCGAAGCCGACGCTGCACGTGTTTCCGCACTGGAACTGGCCGGGGTATGAGGGGAAACTGATCGCGGTGTGGGTGCATTCGAACCTGGACCGGGTGGAGTTATTCCTGAACGGGCAGAGCCAGGGCGCGCAGGACGTGAAGAAGAACGAGCACCTGGCTTGGAACGTGACGTATGCGCCGGGCACGCTGGAGGCGCGTGGATTCAAGGGCGGGAAGCAGGTGATGACGACGAAGCGGGAGACCACGGGACCGGCGGCGAAGCTGGTGCTGACGGCGGACCGCAAGGACTTGTCGGCGGATGGGGAAGATATCGCGATGTTCGCGGTGGAGGTGCAGGACGCGCAGGGGCGCACTATGCCGGTCGCCGACAATCAGGTGAATTTCCGGGTGACGGGCCAGGCAGCGGTGAAGGGCACGGGGAACGGCGATCCGACCAATCACGAGTCGGACCTTGGGAGCACGCGCAAGGCGTTCAACGGGTACTGTATGGCGCTGGTGCAGGCGACGAAGACGGCGGGGACGATCACGGTGGAGGCGAGTTCGCCGGGCTTGACGGCGTCGAGCGTGACGATTAGCTCGAATGCCGTGAAGCTGCGTCCGCAAGCACCGGTATGGGAGCGGGAAATTCCGACGGGTCCGGGCATCACGGGCCTGTGGAGGCCGGTGCCCGTGGTCGCGGCTGCCGGCCGCGGCGGTGGTGGCGGCCGCGGCGGCGGGGGCGTGGGCGGCATCTTCACGTTCAAGCAGAATGGGAACACTCTCGCCGGAACCATTGAAGGCGCAGGCGGTGGGGGCGGTGGCCGAGGCGGCGCCAGCGATGCGGCCACTCAGATCGAAGATGGAAAGGTGGACGGAGCCAACTTCTCGTTTACCGCGGCCACGGTTACCTACACGGGCGTGGTGAAAGGCGACGAGATTGAGCTGACCCGGACCGGCGGTGGCGCAGCGGGTGGGCGCGGCGGCGCAGGCGGAGGCAGGCGCGGCGCAACGGCTGAGCCTCCTACCGGACCGCAACCTGTGATCGGCCCTCCGCCGAACGGTTCGGACCCCTCGTCGGGGAATTTTGCTGCCGGCGGGAGAGCCGGTGCGGCGGCCGGCGGACGGGGAACAGCGCAAACAACGCAAGCGCCCACGGTTCTTCGGAGAGCGAAGGCCTAGACCGGCGTTTCAGCAATACTACGGAGCCAAGCGGGCGGGGAGATCCCGGAAGATGGATCTCCCCGCCCGAGCGGTTCCGCGTCGAGCGTCATTTCCGAGTTCGAGAGGAGTGGCACGTGCAAAGGGACAATCAAGAGTCAAAGCAGGGCCTTCCCGTGGAAGCCGAGGGCTTTCGCCGCAGGGATGCACTGAAGGCGTTTGCGCTGTTGGCCGCGACGCCTTTGGCCGGGCAGACGGGCGGGACGGCCCAGCCCGCGCCGACAGCACGGCCCGCCGCGGCCATTGCAACCGGGCGAGACCAGAGTTTCGATGAAGGCTGGCGCTTCCTGCGCGCTGACGCTCCCGGCGCCGAACGTCCTGAGTTCAACGACGCCGCATGGCGAACCCTCGACCTGCCTCACGATTGGAGCGTTGAAGCTTTACCGCCCCGCCCCGAAGCGGAAAATGGCGAAGGCGCGGTCTGGGGATCCACCGTGCTTCCCACGCGGGTGGGACCTTTCGATTCCGAACTCAGCCCCGGCGGACGCGACACCGGCTGGTTCGTAGGCGGCACGGGTTGGTACCGCAAGCGCTTCTCCGCGGCTGGCGTGCCGGCCGGCGGGCTTGTGGAGATTGTCTTCGACGGCGTCTACATGAACAGCGACGTGTGGCTGAACGGCAACCTGCTGGGCAATCACCCGTACGGATACACCAGCTTCGCCTACGACATGACGCCTCACTTGCGGCGCGACGGCGAGAATGTGCTGGCGGTGCGCGTGCGCAACGAGGGCAAGACCAGCCGCTGGTATTCCGGGTCGGGCATCTACCGGCATGTCCATGTCAACGTGACCGGCGGAGTGCGCCTTCCGCTGTGGGGCGTCTATGTCACCACTCCGGACGTCTCGCAGGCTTCGGCGACCGTGAAAGTCGCCGTCAACGTGGAGAACCGCTCGAACGCTTCGCAGAACTTGACGGTTCGCGTGCGCCTCGTCGATTCGACCGGCGGCGCGGCGGGTTCGCACGATGCCCCGCAGTCCGTGGCCGCAGGCGGCAGCGCGCGCGTGGAACAGACGTTCACGGTGAGCGGGCCGAAACTGTGGTCCCTGGCGACGCCGGTTCTGTACCGTGCGGAAATCGAACTGCTTGCCGGCGGCCAGACGGTGGACCATACGGCCGCTCCATTCGGCATCCGCAAGGTTGAAGTGGACGCCGAACGAGGCCTGCGAATCAATGGTGTGGCGCTCAAGCTGAAGGGCGGCTGCATGCACCACGACAACGGGCTGCTGGGGTCGGCCGTCATCGACCGCGCCGAGGAGCGCCGCGTCGAGTTGATGAAAGCGGCCGGCTTCAACGCCATCCGAACCAGTCACAACCCGCCATCTCCCGCGTTCCTGAATGCCTGCGACCGTTTAGGTATGGTGGTGATGGACGAAGCCTTCGACTGCTGGGAGCGCCAAAAGAACCCGCAGGACTATCACTTGTACTTCGACGATTGGTGGCAGCGCGACATCGACTCCATGATTTTGCGCGACCGCAATCATCCGAGCGTCATTTTCTGGAGCATTGGGAACGAGATTCCGGAGCGCGCCGAGCCGGCCGGCGTCGAAATCGCCAGGAAGATTACCGAGCACATCAAGACCGTGGATGCGACGCGGCCCATTACGGCAGCCATCAACGGGGGAGGCGGGGGCGCAAATCTCGATCCCGCGTTCCAGTACCTGGATGTGGGCGGCTGCAATTACATGTGGAGCAGTTACGAAGCGGATCACGAGCGGCAGCCGAGGCGGGTGATTGTGGGGACTGAGTCGTTCCCGATGCAGGCGTTCGCCAACTGGCAGCAGGTGGAGAAGCACCCTTACGTCCTCGGCGATTTTGTGTGGACGGGGATGGATTACCTGGGTGAGTCCTCGATTGGGAATGCGCAGGTGGGATCGGCCGGGCGGGGAGGCGGTGGCGGAGGACGCGGTGGCGCCGCGGGCGCTGCGGGAGCTCCGGGCGCTCCGGGTGTTCCGGGCGGCGCGGGCGCGGGTGGTGCGGGGGCTGGCGCTGCGGGTGCAGGCGTTGCGGGTGCGGGCGGCGGCCGGGCGGCTCTGGCGGGCGCGGCTGCGGGCGGGCCGCAGGCGGCGGGAGGCCGTGGCGGAGGTGGAGGCGGTTTCGGCGGAGGCGGCGCGGGCATCAGCCAGAGCTTCCCCTGGTTCAACTCGTATTGCGGCGACATCGATTTGATCGGCGAGTACAAGCCCCAGCTACTCTACAGACGGGTTTTTTGGGGCGAGAGCAAGCTCGAAATCGCTGTGCAGCGGCCGGTCCCCGAAGGACAGGTCGAATCGGTCAGCGGATGGGGCTGGTCCGATGAGCTGCGCAGTTGGACGTGGCCGGGCTACGAAGGCACGACGATGAAGGTGCGCGTGTATTCCTCCGGCGACCAGGTGCGGCTGCTGCTCAATGGCAAAGAGATCGGCGTGAAACCGGTTTCCGTGGAAACGGAGATGAAAGCCGAGTTCGACGCGCCGTATGCGGCGGGCGAGCTGAAGGCCATCGCACTATCCGGCGGGAAGCAGATTGCCGAGATGACTTTCAAGACCGCCGGCAAGCCCGCGAAACTGCGGCTGAAGGTGGACCGGGCGGCCATACGACGCGATCGCAACGACCTGGCTTACGTGACGCTGGAAGTGCTCGACCAGGCAGGGGAACCGGTGCCCGACGCTGTCGTGCCGGTGACGTTCACACTTACCGGCGCCGGCGAACTGGCCGCGGTGGGAAGCGCCAACCCGAAGGATGTGCAGAGCTTCCGCGGGCCGCATCCGAAGACGTTCCACGGCAAGTGCCTGGCCATCGTGCGGCCCAAAGGCGCCGCCGGGGTTGCCACGGTGCAGGCGCAGGCGAGCGGACTGGCGCCTGCAAGCATTGAGGTGAAGATCGGCTAGCGGGGCGGGCTTGAGTGTCGAAACGCGGGTTTTGCCGGACCCAACCTTGCGCAACTCCAACACCAGGCGCAGGGCTTCGTTCACTGCTCTCTCGGTACGAAAGGCCTTCCGGATCTCCGGGTCCAGCTGAACGAGATTGTCGAAAGCTGACTTCACGATTTTCAAGGACCGGCAGCCGCTGGCCCTCCCTACAGCCTCTCCGCGCCTTCGCGGATCAGGGCCCAGGCGCGCTCGACGTGTTCGCGCTTCGTGGTGCGGTTGCCGATTGCCAGGCGTAGTGTGAAGCGGCCGTTCAGGACGGTGCCGGAGATGAAGATCTCGCCGGTGGAGTTGACGTGGTCCTGAATGCGGCGGTTTTCGTCGTCGGTGCCTTTGTAGCGCAGGCAGACCACCGAGAAGGGCGTGGGCGCGGTGCGCTCGAAGCGGGGGTCGGCGTCCACTTCACGCGCCAGATCCTGCGCCAGTTGCACTTGCGCGCGCAGCAGGTTGGCGATGCCTTCACGGCCGAAGGAGCGCATCACGAACCATAGCTTCAGCGCGCGAAAGCGGCGGCCGAGCGGGACGCCGTAGTCCATCAGGTTGACGGCGCGCGGGTCGGCGGCGCTCGTCAGATAATCGGGAATCAGCGAAAAGGCGGCGCGCAGCACGTCCGGGCGGCGGGTGTAGAACACGCTGCAATCGACGGGCGTCATGAACCACTTGTGCGGGTTGGTGACCAGCGAATCGGCGCGATCGCAACCGGCGAACGCCCAGCGGAATTCCGGCGCCACCATGAGCGACCCGGCGTAGGCGGCGTCCACGTGCAGCCAGATGCCGTGGCGCTGGCAGAGGTCAGCGATTTGCGGAACCGGGTCCACGCTGGTGGTGGACGTGGTGCCTACCGTGGCGCACGCGCAGCAGGGGCGGAGGCCCGCGGCCAGGTCGCGCTCGATGGCGGCGGCGAGCGCATCCGGGATCATGCGGAATTCCGCGTCCACCGGGATCTTGCGCACGAAATCCTGGCCAATGCCCACGGCGATGGCGCCTTTCTCGATGGAGGAATGCGCCTGCTCCGAAGTGTAGACCACCAGCCCTTGCGACGCGCCGCGGGTGCGGCATTGGGGGTCGGCCGCCTGGCGCGCGGCGGCGATGGCGTGCATGCTGCCCACCGACGCGGTGTCGTAAATGCACCCGAACCAGTCCTCCGGCAGCGCGGTCCATTTGCGAAGCCAGCGCAGCGTTACCTGCTCCAGTTCGGTAACCACCGGCGAGCTTTTCCAGAGCATCCCGTTGAGGTTCAGGGCGGTAGCCAGCAGCTCGCCGAGGATGCCCGGCTCGGAGGCGGAAATGGCGAAGTAGGCCATGAAGCCCGGATGATTCCAATGGGTGACCGCGGGCACAATCAGGCGCTCGAAATCGGCCATGATCGCGTCCATGGGCTCGCCACGCTCAGGGCCGGCGGCGGGCAGAGCATCGGTGAGTTCGCCCGGCTTGACCTGCGCAAGGACGGGATAGCGCTCGGGACGAGCGAGATAATCGGCGATCCAATCGATCGCCTGGTAGCCGTGACGGCGGAATTCTTCAGGAGTCATTTGCGGACGCTTACGGTTCCGGTGGCCAGCATGGTGGCGGACGCATCGGGTGGAACCTTCCAGTTTCGGTCGAAATAGCCCTCGGATACCACGTTGGCCAGGGATCCTTTGAATAGCACGAAGTCCTTGAAGGTGGTGAGCAGGCGAAACGCTGGCGGCGCAAAGGGGTCCCCGGCGCGGTTGGTTTGCTCCGCGCCGGTCCACCACGGCAGGCCTGAGCTGACCAGCGCGTAGCGTTTGCCGACC
Source organism: uncultured Solibacteraceae bacterium (assembly GCA_964457555.1). Classification (GTDB taxonomy): domain Bacteria; phylum Acidobacteriota; class Terriglobia; order Bryobacterales; family Bryobacteraceae; genus BOG-224. The sequence goes on along the minus strand of CAYWHA010000014.1, from coordinate 20,534 downwards.
GGCGCGATGAAAAGCAAGCCGTAATCGGCGGCGCCGGAATTGAGCGCCAGCGGCAGTTCCGGGGCGACGCGCGCCACGACGCTGTTGGTCTCGCGCGAGCCGAAGAGGACCAGGTTGGAGCTTTCGATATCGGCCTCGGTCACATCCGCGTCGGCCTTCACCTGGAACGTCAGCGCGATGCGGGCGTAGGGCGGCGCGGACCAATTGGCGGCGTATTCCGCGGCCCGGCGGCGGTTTGCCAGAGCCTCCGGCGGCGGACGATCGGCGGTTCCGTACACGTAAATGTGGGGGCCGGAGACGGCCGCGGCGATGGGACCCTCGGCGCCGGTGCGTTTACCGTCGGGATCCGCCAGCCCCTGCCGCCAATGGCCATCGGTCTTGACGAACGAAAGCGGTGCGCCTGGGCGCAGGCGGATGGCCGCGCCGTCGACGGTCACCACGCCCGGCCGGCCAACCACGTTGCCCAGAATGCTAAAGGCATCGACGTCGCGCGTCTCGACCTGCGCCTCGGTCTTTCCCGTGAGGCGGGCGTCGATGGAAGCGAGGGCGCCCGGCGTCATCCCGTCGATCCGGATCCAGTAGGCCGACCCGTAGCTGTAGGATCGGGTCAGCAACCGCACGCGCTCCGGCGCCGGATTGCGGCGGTATTGGGCAAACCAATCGAAAACGCCAGGAGCGCGGTAGGCGTAGGTCCACGCGTTGTGAAGCACGCCCGGATATTCGATGTACTCGGCCGGCGCGCCCGCATCGAGCAGCCGCCTTTGCCAGGCGCGCGAAGATGCGGCCGGCACGGCCGGGTCGAGCGCCCCTTGGAACAGGCGGATGGGCAGGTTGAGCGCGTTGGGGGCCAGTTCCTCAGTGCCCGGGACAGTGAACGCGCATACCGGCGCAACGGCGGCCCACACGTCGGGACGCGTCAGCGCCAGCCAGAGCGCTCCGCCGCCGCCCATTGAGACGCCGGTCAGATAAACGCGGTCCGGGTCGACCGGGTAGCGCCGTTCCACCTCATCCAGCATGTCGTAAACATCGCGCTCAGCAATGCCCTGGTAGCCCATCGTGCCGCGCGCAAACGGGCAGGCCACGATGAAATCCACGTCGCGAAAGCGCGGAAAGCCGCTCCCCACGGACAAGCCGATTTCACCGGGAACGGCGAGAACGCCGAAAAGCTGCACCATATTGACGCTATGGTTGGTTTCCTCGGCGTGGAGGCTGACCACGAGCGGGTATTTTCTGGCGGGATCGAGCTGTTTCGGAAGGTAAAGTGCGTAGGGTTGGTTTGAATTATCGATGGCAGAGTGGAACGTTGCGAGCTGGGGACCGGGCGTAAACTGGGCCACGAGGGCGGCCGGAGCAAGCAGCAGCGCGGCGAAGACAATCGGCTGGGCAGGCCGTCTCATCGGAGGGCTACTTGCGGCGTGCGATCTCCCGTTCGGCGCGGAGCCAATCCTCCAGCGCGGACCCCCCACGATAGCCGCGGGCTTCCCAGTAGGAGTACGCCAGGCTGGCGATGTCTTCGTGCGCAGGGGCGGCCGGCGCGTTTGCCGGGCCGTTTTCATTCTCGGTCGTGGAGTAGAACTGGGAGCGATTCGAGTGCAGCCGTCCGCGGAAATAGTCCATAGGCCTTCGAACCTAATGTAACAATTCGCGGGCGGGAATTTCAGGACGCGTTGCGGGGCGCGGCTGCCAGGCGGACAGACTTGCCGGTTTGGCGGGGCGCTCCAAGCCGGATGACGCCCTTGAGACAAGCTCGCGCCACGAAGAACGAGAGCGGAAACGTGACGGCGACGATCACAACGCATCCGACAATGTTGTCCATATCTCTTCTATCGACGTTTCCACCGATCCTCTATAGGGCGCGATGCAAACCGATGACCAAAGCGTAAGCGATTGAATCTACGCTGGGGGCAACTCTTCGGGGCGTGTAAGCCCTACCATGGGTGGAAGTTTGTGCACGTAACCGAGGATTCATTTGGACAATGGGGCCGGGCTATGGCATTCTGAAATTCCAACATCAAGTAGCAGAGGCGCCCCTTTGATTCGAACCGTTCGAGCTTTTCTTCTCTCTTGTCTGACCGCCGCGTTGCTGACGGCCGCTCCGGCCGATCCGCCGAAGAAGCCCCGGCTGGTTCTGGCGATTGTGATCGACCAGTTCCGCTACGACTATACGCTGCGATTCCGGAGCGATTACACCGCCGGCCTGGCGCATCTTATGCGGGATGGCGCAGTTTTCACGGACGCGCACTACATTCATGCCGCCACGGTGACCGCTGTGGGCCACTCCACTTTCCTGAGCGGCGCCACGCCCTCCGTCAGCGGCATCATCGGCAACGAATGGTACGACCGCGACTCCGGCAAGACGGTCACGAGCGTCTCCGATCCGCAAACCAAGCTGGTGGGAGGAGCGCCGAACGCGCCGGGATCTTCCCCGCGCCGCCTGCTGGTGAGCACGGTTGGCGACGAGGTCAAGATCCGCGATGCGGATTCCAAGGTAATCGGCGTATCCATCAAGGACCGCGCCGCAATCCTTCCCTCTGGCCACATGGCGGACGGGGCCTACTGGTACGACGACGAGAGCCACCATTGGGTGACCAGCACGTACTATCGCGCCGACCTGCCGGACTGGGTGAAAAAGATCAACGACGAGAAGGCCTACCAGCGTTTCACCGGCGCCCAATGGCTGCCTTTCGATGCTCCGAACGACCCGGCCAAGGCCCTGTGCACGATGGTTGAGGGCACGGCGTTGCGCTATTGCGGCAGCCTGGAAGCCACGCCGTGGGCCAACGAAATGATCGAGGATTTCGCCGAGCGGGCCATTGCCAATGAGGGCCTCGGCCGCCACGCGGGAACGGACATCCTGACGGTCAGCTTTTCAGCCAACGACTACGTGGGCCACCGGGTGGGTCCCGACGATCCGGCGGTGCGCGACATTTCCATCCGCACCGACCGCCTGCTGGGGAAGCTTTTCGATTATGCCGATAAGGCGGTGGGCGCCGGCAACACGCTGGTGGCGCTGACGGCGGATCATGGCGTGGCACCGGTCCCGGAAGTGAACCAGGCGCGCCACATGCCCGGCGGGCGGCTGGCCCAGGGCGGCGTTTCGAAGAGTATCACGGATGCCCTGACGCAGCGGTTCGGGCCGGGAGATTGGCTGGTGGCTGGCGGTTCGGCGACCATGCCGTATCTGAACCAGGAGACGATCCGCTCCCACAACTTGGACGCGGCCGTGGTGGAGAGCGTGGCCGCGGCGGCCGTTCTCACGGTGGAGCACATCGCGCGTGTGGCCACCTGGCACGAATTGCGGGACGGGGACGTTCAACAGGACGCCATCGGCCGGGCGATGACGATGAGTTTCTACGGGCCGCGCTCGGGAAGCCTGTACATCGTGCAAGAACCGTACTACCTATTCGAGGCGACCGGCACGTCGCATGGTACGCCTTATGGCTACGACACCCACGTGCCGCTGATTTTCCTGGGGCCTGGAATCAAGCCGGGGGTATACGACCGGAACGTCGCGATCAACGACGTGGCGCCGACTTTGGCGGCGATTCTCGGAGTGGAACAGCCGAGCGGGTCGATGGGCAGCATCCTGAGTGAGTTGTTCTGAGGCGGACTGCCGCCGGCAACCGCTCTCTTACGTTCGCGGCTCGGTTCGAAGCGCTTGATTTTGCTGGGCCGCGAACAGGATCAGATTGACCGGACGGGCATGGAGACGATGTCGTCGATCCGAATGGCCTCTTTGACCACAAAGGGCTCGCCGTATTTCACGCCGATTTGGTTTCCATAGAAGCGCGCGATGGCACCCAGGCGCTCGCGGATTTCGGTTTCCTGGGGGAACAGGTCGGACCCCGCGCCGGTTGGGCCATACTGCGACTTGTAGCTGAGCAGGGCGGCCATACGGCGCTCGAACTGGGCGCTGATATCGGCGATGAAGGAGGGCTTGACGTCGGCGTAGACACTGGCGTAGAGAATCTTGAACGGGCGGTGCGGCTCGGTATGCTCGTCGAGCTTCTTGAGTCCCGCCAGGAAACAGGCCTCGTAGCCCATTTCCCCGGTGCGGTAATGATCGGGGTGGCGAGCCTGCCAGTAGGGTAGAATCACCACGCGCGGCTGGAGTTCGCGGATCTTCTGGGCGAGGGTCATGCGCGCGGCAATGTGGTTTTCCAGGCGGGCGTCGGGAAAATGCAGGTTGCCGCGCCAGGCGAGCAGCATCTGGCGGCCGGCCTCTTCAGACTCGGCGACGCGCTCTTCGGGCGATCCGCGGGTGCCCATGTCACCGGCGGTAAGGTCTAGCGCGCCGGTGCGATAGCCCATTTCGGCCATGCGGATGAGGGTCCCGCCGCAGGTCTGCTCGATATCGTCGGGATGCGCGGCGATTGCCAGTACGTCGAGGGTCATGTTCTTTACCAGGATAGATCGCGGTGGCGCGCCCAGCGTTCCCGCGTTCCCAAGACGTTGACCAGGACAATGCCGGCGATGAAGCCGCCGACGTGCGCGAAGAACGCGGTGCCGCCCTGGGACGCGTTGGTCGCCTCAAAACCGCCCATGAGCTGGATGGCGAACCAGTATACCAGCATGAACCAGGCGGGGATCTCGAACCGGAGAATGAAGAAGAAGAAGTACAGCATTTCCACGCGAGACCGGGGGAACTTTACCAGGTAGGCGCCCATGACGCCGGCAATGGCGCCGCTGGCGCCCACCATGGGCACGGTGGAGAGCGGATCGGCGGCGATCTGCGCAACCGCCGCGGCCACGCCGCAGACCAGGTAGAAGAGCAGGAACCTGCCGTGGCCCAGAATGTCCTCCACGTTGGCCCCGAAGACCCAAAGGAACAGCATGTTACCGGCGATGTGAAGCCAGCCGGCGTGCACGAACATGGCCGTAAAGATATTGACGATGTGGAAATAGTGGGGGTTTGGGCGCAGGCCGTAGTCGGCGATGTACTGGTGGAGCGAATAAGGGTCAAGCGAGAACTGCTGCAGGAACACCAGGATGTTCACGACGATCAGAAGGACCGTCACCACCGGCCTGGAGTACCTTGGCTGAGTGACCTTAATGGGGAACATTTAGTTGCCGGCCGCCGAATGGGCAGCGAACTCCGGATGGGCGCGTCTCTCGGCGTGCGCCATCAGGGCGCGGATCTCCTCGAGGCCGCGGATGCCCCCGCGCGCGCCCTTTGAGATGCAATTGAGGGCGGCCATGGCGTTGGAAAAATCGAGGGCGCGGGGCAAGGTCATGCCTTCGAGAACAGCATAGCAAAACGCCCCGTGAAACACGTCTCCGGCACCCGTGGTATCGACCGCGTTTACCACGTAGGCGGGGGAATAGACGAACCGTCCGCTTTCGAGCGCGAGCGCGCCGTGGGCCCCGAGCGTCATGGCGGCCACCTTCATGCGGTATTCCTTCTGGAGGGTTTCGAGGGCCTGGAAGGGATCTCGCCAGCCGGTCCACGCGGCCGGAAACTCGGCGCTGCCAACCAGATAATCGACGTTGGGGAGGACGCGGTCGAAGCCGGGATAGATGGTATCCACATCCACGGTGACGGGGATTCCGTGAGCCCGCGCGATGGCGGCGGCGTGCGCAACGGCGGGAGTATCGTGGCCGTCGATATGGAGCAGGCGTCCGCAGGCGATGTCCTCAGGCGCGATTTCCCCGGGAGCGATCCGGAGGCCATCGTCGCGGCGCCAGAAGACGGTGCGCTCCCCGGTAGAGGCATCGACGACGATGTAGGCGGATTGGGTGGCGCAGTTCCGGCGGAGTTTAACGCCGGTGGCATCGATGCCGGCTTCGGCGAGGCTTTCCATCTGGACCCGCCCGCGCTGGTCGTCTCCCACCGCGCCGATATACTTGGTGCGCAAGCCGAGGCGCGCGCAGGCGGCCAGCGCGCTGGCCACCTGCCCACCGGGCATGAGGACTTCGTCTTCAAAGCGGGCTTTCCCGGCAAACGCGGGGAAATGGGAAACCACGATCAGGGTGTCGGTGGCGTTGAGCCCGACGCCCACGACGTCAAATTGAGACGGCACAGATTGTAGTGTAGCGTTCAGGAGGCGGGTGGAGGGTAAACTACTGCTTCGGGTATACCCGAAAATCGTCGAAATAGGTGACGGAATCCCCGGCGGTCCACAGGCCAACCTTGCCGGCGGCGGTGAAAGTGTAGTCGGCGGCGGTTAGAATGCGGCGGTGGTCCAGGTAGACTTGGATGCGGGGTCCGGCGAGCGAGATCTTCAGAATCCGCCACGCATTGGCGGGAACGTCGTGCTTCACGGAGCCGATGGGAAAGCGCTGGCCGTTCTCCACCTTGAAGAGAGCCACTTCCTGCTGCCTGGCGTCGGCCAAGGCGAGGTAGTAGTTGTCGGCGTCGCGGTAGCGGAAGACGACGCCGCCCGACTCATCCTGGAGGCCCGCGACGGGTTTCAGGCGAACGCTGACGTCGCCGTCGCGCAGATCCACGGCGTTAAGGATTGCGAGGGGGAAGCGGTTAGCTCTGGGGTCCTCGGACAATTGGGCCAGGACGTAAGGCTGGGTGGGGGCAGTACGGTCGCGGAGAACCTCCCAGCGGGAAGCGGAACCGCCATTTGCAATGGGGGCGCTCCAGCCGGGGGGAATCTTGCCGAGCGCATCGGCATCGAAGTTGATGATTCTTCCCGGAGAAGCGACGAGCCCGAGAGCAAGCAACAAGCTAAACTTCATGAAATCGAGTGGTATCCACCCGGTCAGCTATCCGTACTTAAATATAACACACGGCGTCCCGCTGATTTCTTATCGACTGTTCACCCGGTTACCTTTAGCCAGCGTTCCGCGCGGGCCGACCTTTGCCTCCACGCGCTGATGAGGGTAGCGGAGAGGATCACGGCGCCGCCCGCGAGCGGCCAAGCGCCGGGGCGCTCGCCATGGACCAGCCACGTCCAGACGGGGTTGAGGACGGGTTCCAACAACAGCGTGGTGGTGGCTTCGAAGGCGGTGACATGGCGCACGGCGCGGGTGACGCACCAGTAGGCCAGGCCGATCTGGAAGACACCGAGGTATAGGATCAAGGCCACGCCGGAGGGGCGCACCGAGGCCACGGGCAGGGCCACGGGCAGGGCGGCGAGGAAGGCCATGATATTGCCGGCGCTAACGGCCGCCATCCCGGCGCTCCCCGCTTCCCGGCGCGAGAGCCAGCGCAGGCCGGCGAGCGTCAGGGCCCATGCCAGGCCGCTGGCCAGGGCGAGCAGGTTTCCCTCATGCGGATTGGGAGCCGTAGCTATGGCGCGCTGACCGCCCAAGGCGAACAGCGACAAGCCTGCCGCCAGCGCCGCCATGTAGCCGAAGTCGGAGCGCCGGATGGGCTCGTGCAGCAGCCACGGTCCCAGCAAGAGGAGATACAGGGGCGCGGTGGACTGGAGAAAAATGGCGTTGGCCGAGGTGGTCAGGCGGTTGGCCAGAACGAAGAAAATTAGCGTCGCAGCGTAAGCCGCTCCCACAGGCGCAGTACGCCAGGACCAGCCGCGCCGCGACTCCGGCACAACCAGCAGGAGCGCCGCGGCAGCCACCGCGGACCGGAAGCAGGCCACTTGCCATCCCGTGAAGCTGGCCGCTTTGATGGCGGCGCCGCCAGTGGAAAACAAGGCGGCCGCAGCCACCAGAAGCAACCGGTTGCGCAATGGGGAAGATTGCATGTGTGAGCGAGACGCTTCCGGCTATCGCAGATGGATGCCAGTCACGTTCCGATTGTAGCGGGCAGCACGTTTGCCGTGCGGCCTTATCGAACGATGCGCCAGGAGCGGGAAGAAGTGATAATCTGCTCTTAGAGGCGCCTATGAGAATCCTTACGCAATTGGCTTTATGTTGCCTGTTTGCCGGCGGAGCCATGGCGCAACGCGGCGGCGGGCATGGCGGCGGCGGTGGCGGCGGAATTGGTGGGCATGGGGGCGGAATCGGCGGCGGCGGAATCGGAGGCGGCGGAATCGGGCATGGCGGCGCAGTCGGCGGCGGATTCGGCGGCTTTGGAGGGTACGGGCGCGGATTCGGCTATGGCGGATTCGGCTACGGCGGTCTATATGGCGGCTTCGGCTATGGGGGCTACTGGCCATACTACGGGCTGGGCTATGGCTATTGGCCGGATTATTACCCATACCCAGCATATCCGTACGCAGCGCCTGCCTATAGCTACGAGCCAGCGGTGAACAGTAGCACGCCTGCGGTAGTCTACCCGCGGACCTACGCGGCACAACCTGTGATGCACGAATACGATCAGTACGGGCAGGAAGTGAAGCCGGCGGACGGCGGTAATGCCGGCGCCGTTTCATCCGCACCCGCCTCATCGAGCGGCAGCGGTTCGCCGGTTTACCTGATCGCCTTTCAGGACCACAGCATCCAGGCGGCCGTGGCGTACTGGCTGGACGGCAAGACCTTGCACTATGTGACGCTCCAGCACGCGGAAAAGCAGGCGCCGCTGGACACCGTGGACCGTAGTTTCAGCCAGCAACTGAACTCCGAACGGCGGGTGCAGTTCCAGTTGCCCGCGCAGTGAGGGGGAGCCGGCAACGGTGACCGACGAAGGGCGTTCCTACACGCTGGCGGATGCCTGGCATCTGAACAATCGCGTGAACCTAATGCTGCTCGACGAACTCGGCGAGGAGCAACTGGCGGTGACCGCGAATCCCCGCGCACGCAGCGTGGCGGATCAGTTCGCTCATGTGCACAACGTCCGCATCATGTGGCTGGAGCCGATTGCGCCGGCCCTGGCGAAGAGCCTGACCAAGATCCCGAAAGGCGCGGCGACCAAAGCGGCGCTGAAAGACGCGCTGGAGGCTTCCGCGGCGGCGCTCGGCGGCCTGCTTGCCGAAGCGGAGAAGACGGGCAGGATCAAGGTCTACAAGCGCGGCCCGATCGCCTTCTTCAGTTACGCGCTGGCGCACGAAGCGCACCACCGCGCGCAGATTATCCTGCATCTTAAGTACGCCGGCCACCCCGTCGATAGCAAGTTCGGCTTGAGCTTGTGGGAGTGGGAGAAGATCTGAGGGGCAAGACGGCCCGCCGTTCAGAAGATCGGTTTCAGGACCACCCGGCCGTACGCGATGAACGCCATGAGGAGACCCAGCACGCTGCTTAGAACGATGGGCGTCATCTCGCGGTACTTGGCATGCACCCAGATAAACACGAGGCTCTCGACCGTCAAGACCGTAGCGGCCACCACGGTGAGCGCGGGCTGCCAGTGGAAGGCGGCGGGGACGATCAGCCCGACCGTGCAGACGAGTTCGAGGATGCCGAGGGCCGTCCAGGCTTCCCGCGGCAACGCACCGAAGGACGGGGCCTGTTCGCTTATCTTGTCGAACATGAAGACCTTCATGACGCCAGACGCTCCATACAGGAGCGCGGCGAGGACCTGCAGGACCCACAACAGGATGTTCATCGTGTGTCTCCTCCCGGTTTCCGCGCCGGCGCGCGTTGCGGTTTCTGGCCGCGCGATCCACGTTCCGATCCCAGACCTAGCGACTATGGATTATCTCACGATAATTTCGCGTCGTGTTGGGCAAACGGTTCCTTTTTGAGACACGGGCCACCGTGGTTCACGCTCCGGGGGGCCCTACAGTGGGTTTTTCATGGTCGTCAGGGCAGGTACGGCGTGCCTTGATGAAAACGCAAGACCCAGCCGCGCGCGGTTTTCGACCAGATGGAGCTTCGCCTTCCGTAATCGACTATGCCGTTCGATCTTACGGCGCTGTTATAGGTAACCTGGGCGGTATCGGCATTGAGCAAGCGGACCTTGAAATCGGGCAACGGCAATATGGCGTCAATTGGCTGGGGAGCGGCGCCCAGGGTGTCGGCGCGTTCGTAAATGCGGCCCGAGCGGCCAAATTCGAAGAAATCAGGGGCGATGACTTGCTCCATGAGTTTTCGATCGAAACGCGTCTCGGGCCGCCACAGGCTCTCCTCAAGGCGCTGCAGCGCGGTCCGGTCTTCGATGCACGGTTCGATGGATTGCACTCAGACCAGCTTGGCGTCGAGCGTAATTTCGGCGTTCAGGACCTTGGAGACGGGGCAGTTCTTCTCGGCGGCGCCGGCCATGGCGGCGAAGGCGGCTTCGTCGATTCCCGGCACGGTTGCGCGCAGAGTCAGGGCCGAGCGGGTGATGCGGAAGCCCTGTCCTTCGGGGTCGAGCGTGACGGCGGCCTCGGTGGCGAGCTCGGTCGGGGTGAAGCCGGCGGCTTGCAACTGAAACGCGAGGGCCATAGTGAAGCAGCCGGCGTGGGCGGCGGCGATCAACTCTTCGGGGTTGGTGCCCTTCTCGTTTTCGAAGCGGGTCTTAAAGGAATAGGGAGTCTTGGCGAGCACGCCGGAGTCGGTGGAAATGTCGCCGTTGCCGGCGCGGCCCGTGCCACGCCACACAGCTTTTGCCTTGCGTACCATGGGAGTCTCCTTTCTAAACTTTCTTCAGGGCCAGCGTCACCTTGCTGTGATGCCGGCCGTAACCGAAATAGATCACGAGGCCGATCACCAGCCAGACAATCAACCGGAGCCAAGTGCTGCCGGGCAGGCTGGCCATGAGGTAGAGCGAAACGATAATCCCCAGGATGGGCACCAGGGGCACCATGGGCGTCTTGAAGGGACGGGGCAGATCCGGCTGTTTGTACCGCAGAACCCACACGCCGGCGCACACAATCACGAATGCCAGCAGCGTTCCGATGCTCACCAGCTCGCCGAGAATGCCGATGGGAATCACGGACGCGAAAACCGCCACGAACAATCCTACCGTGATCGAGGAGACGTAGGGCGTGCGGAAACGCGGATGCACCTTTCCCGCCCACGCGGGCAGCAGGCCGTCGCGCGACATGGAATAAAACACTCTGGACTGGCCGAGCAACATCACCAGCATCACCGTGCTGAGGCCGAAGATGCTCCCGATCAGCACCAGGTACTCGCCCCAGCGCACGCCCGTCGCCATGATGCCGACGGCCACCGGAGCCGCGACGTTCAAGGTGGTGTACTTGGTCACGCCGGTTAGCAGAAGAGACGTCACGATATAGAGAACCGTGCAGATGGCGAGCGAGCCGAGAATGCCTACTGGCATGTCCTTCTGCGGGTTCTTAGCCTCCTGCGCGGCGGTGGAGACGGCGTCGAAACCGATATACGCGAAGAAGATGACCGCGGCGCCGCGCCCGATGCCCGACCAGCCGTACTTTCCGTACTCGCCCGTGTTAGCGGGAATGAAGGGATGCCAGTTGGCCGCCGCCAGGGAAGGATGCGACAGCAAGAATCGGGCGGCGATTCCGATAAACACCAGGACCGTACCGACCTTGATGAACACAATGATGGTGTTGAGCGTCGCCGATTCCTTGATGCCGATGACCAGGACCACGGTCACCATGCAAATCGCAAGGAACGCGACCACGTTAAACGACCCGGTGACGTGCGGCAGTTTGGTGAGATCGACGCCCTTGGTGGCGGCCTCGCCCATGAGGGTGCTGGTTACGCGCCAGAGGCCCTGGTACTGCACCAGGTCGGTTCCGGGAGTCGCCATGAAGCGCGGCGGAAGATAGATGCCGAGGCGCTGCAGCAACTGGAAGACGTTGGCGCTCCAACCGGAAGCCACGGTAGCGGCACCAAAGGCGTACTCAAGAATCAGGTCCCATCCGATGATCCAGGCGAAAAGCTCGCCCAGCGTGGCATAGCCGTAGGTGTAAGCCGAACCGGCGATGGGGATGAGCGATGCGAATTCCGCATAGCACAACCCGGCGAACACGCACCCGACCCCGGCCAGGATGAAAGAGAGCACGATAGCCGGGCCGGCATACTGCGCCGCGGCCGAGCCGGTGAGCACGAAAATGCCCGCTCCGATGATGGCGCCGATGCCCAGCGTGGTGAGGTTCAAGGCGCTGAGCGCGCGTTTGAGGGTATGCTCGCCTTCCTGGTGAGCCTCCTCCATAAGCATGTTCAGTGGCTTGCGGATCAGTATGCTAGACATAGTTGGGGCAAAGATGGGAGTATAGCATTGCACGCACTGCCGGGTGGGGCGGCGGCTGCGGCGGTGTTCTGCGGCGTGGTCCAGTGACAGGCGAAAGCGCCTGCCCCACCACCGAGGGGAGACTGGCGCGATCAGGAGATCTTGCGCCCTCTCGTGAGGAACCAGAAGGACCCTATGCCGGCCGCGGTGACGATAAAGAACACTCCCAAATTGAGGGTTACGGCAAAGCCGAGGACCGCCAGTGGGAATCCCCAATACCAGGATTCGGCCCGCAATCCTGCGCTCCAGGACGGTTTTCGCGCGGTGGAAGGAACGCGCGGCCGCCAAGCCGGCCAGAGCCGCGGAACGAGTGCGCGGTAGGAATCGTAAGTCTTACCTTGGCTGGCTTGAAGTTCGGCTTCTTCACGGAAGATCAGCCGGTAGCAGAACACGGTCATGGCAGCCACGCAGAGAGCCAGTCCGCTGCGGCTCATCATGGCGCCCATGCCGATTGCCAGCAGGATATTGGCAAAGTACAGTGGATTGCGCACGTAACAATAGGGTCCGCCGGCGACCAACCAGGCCGACTTCACCTCGGGTGCGTAAACCACGCTCGCGCTGAGGTATGAAGAGGCCCAGGTGCGAATCAGCGCCGCCACGGCGAGCAGGAGGGCCGCCAATACGAAGAGGATGCGCGCTAACCCATCCGGATTCATGCCCAACTTGGGGGACAGCCAGTTCGCTAGAAGCGCCGCGCCGTTCTCATGATCGAGAGAGTAAAGAGCAAACGGGACGCCGATAATGCAGCCGAAAATAGCGGCCCGGTTCGTGAACTCGGCGTTGCGTGCTCGCATGGGTATCCATTGTAGCCAGTCGGACGGATCTTGACTGTCTGCCAACGCTGCGGCGGAAGAAGGCAGGCCAGGAGGCCCGCCCCACCCGGAACGGGCTGCCGCGATGACCGCCCTTCCCACGTTACATTAGTGAAAGAGGAGCGATTCTTGAGAAACATACTTCTTGGCTTATCGTTCACCATTGCGCTGGCCGCCCAGGCGCCTCCCGCGGCCTCCAGCATTGTGAAGAATCTCGACCCGTCGGTCAGCCCGTGCGTGGACTTCTACCAGTACGCCTGCGGCGGCTGGATGAAGAGCAACCCCATTCCGGCCGATCAATCGCGATGGGGCACGTTCGAGGAACTGGCCGAGCGCAACCGCGAAATCCTCCACCAGATTTTGGAGGACGCGGCCAAACCCGCGACGAATCGAGACGCCGTCACCCAGAAAATCGGGGATTACTACGCTGCGTGCATGGACGAAAAGGCCATCGACGCCAAGGGGATCGCGCCGCTTCAACCGGAGCTGGACCGCATCCGCAATTTGAAGGACAAGCCGGAGTTGGCTGAGGAAATTGCGCACCTGCACCGCAACGGCGTCGCGGCGCTTTTCGAGTTCAGCTCGGGGCAGGATTTCAAGGACTCGGACTCCGTGATCGCTCAAGCGGACCAGGGGGGGCTTGGGCTGCCGGACCGCGATTATTACCTGAAGACGGATGCGAAATCGGTCGAGCTGCGGCAGAAGTATGTGGCGCATGTCGAGCGGATTTTCGAACTGGCCGGCGAGAAGGCGGACAAGGCCGCGGCCGATGCCGCCACCGTCATGCGGATCGAGACCGACTTGGCGAAGGGTTCGCAGGACCTGGTTTCGCGGCGGGACCCGGAGAAGGTCTACCACAAGCTCACCCGTCAGGAACTTCAGGCGCTCGACCCGGATTTCCGGTGGGACCGTTACCTTACCGGCAGCGGCGCGCCGGCGTTCCAGAGCGTCAATGTGGCGTCGCCGGATTACTTCAAGGCTGTGAACGCGGCGATTGCGAAGGCGTCGCTTGAGGATTGGAAGACCTACCTGACGTGGCATCTGGTACACTCCGAAATTCCATTTCTGCCCACGCGGTTCGTTGCGGAGAATTTCGGCTTCTACGGCAAGACCCTGACCGGCGCCAACGAATTGCGCCCGCGCTGGAAGCGCTGCGTGGATTACACGGATAACCAATTGGGCGAGGCGCTTGGACGCAAATTCGTAGAGCGGACCTTCGGCGCCGAGGGCAAGCAGCGCACCTTGAAAATGGTGGACGCGCTCGAAAAGGCCCTCGGGCAGGATCTGCAGGCGGTTTCCTGGATGACGCCGGCCACGAGGCAGAAGGCGCTGGACAAGCTGAAGGCTATCACCAATAAGATTGGCTATCCGGACAAGTGGCGCGATTACTCGAGCGTCGCCATTCGCCGAGACGACGCGATCGGCAACGGATTTCGCGCCGACCAGTTCGAATTTCTGCGGCAGTTGAATAAGATCGGCAAACCCGTGGACCGCCTGGAATGGGGGATGACGCCCCCCACCGTCAACGCCTACTACGACCCGGAGATGAACAACATCAATTTTCCGGCAGGCATCCTGCAGCCGCCCTTCTTCGACAACAAGATGGACGACGGCGTGAATTTCGGCGGCATCGGGATGGTGATCGGCCATGAGCTGACGCACGGCTTCGATGACGAGGGCCGGCAGTTCGACGCTCACGGCAATCTGCAGGACTGGTGGACGCCCGCCGACGCCAAGGAATTCGAAAGCCGCACGGCGTGCCTGGTGAAGGAATATTCGAGCTTCTCGGTGGCGCCCGGCGCGAACGTCAGCGGGGAGCTGACGCTGGGCGAGAATACCGCCGATAACGGCGGTCTGCGGCTCGCGCTGATGGCCCTGGCGAACACCGACGGCGCGGATGGGAAGAGCATCGACGGGTTCACACCCGAGCAGCGCGTGTTCCTGTCATTCGGCCAGATCTGGTGCGAGAATGCGCGCGAAGAAGCCGAGCGGCTGCTGGTCCAGACCAATCCTCACTCTCCGCCCAGATTTCGGGTGAACGGCGTGGTGGAGAACATGCCGGAGTTCCAAAAGGCATTCGCTTGCCATGCCGGGCAGCCGATGGTGAGCGCGAACGCCTGCCGGGTGTGGTAGGGGCTGCGATACCATAGGACCATGCGCTACGTCACACTCACACTTGCCCTCGCGCTGGGATGCGCGCCTCTTTTTGCCGCCGATACGGATACCAAGGTCAACGACAGGCTCGGCGACGCGGCGGATTTCTTTTCGGAGGTAATGTCGGCCCCGGATAAGGCCGTCCCTCAAGACCTTCTGAATAAAGCCCCGTGCGTCATCCTGATACCCGGCCTGAAGAAGCTCGCATTTCTATTTGGCGGCAAGTACGGACTCGGTTTTGCCGTGTGCCGCAAGGCCGGCGGAATGGGATGGGGTCCCCCCGCGGCGGTTCGCGTAGAAGGGGGCAGCGCCGGCTTCCAGATCGGCTTCTCATCCACGGATGTACTGCTGCTGGTGATGAACGACCGCGGAATGAATCGCCTGACCACGAGCAAGTTCACGATCGGCGCCGAGGCCACGGCCGCCGCCGGACCGGTGGGCCGTGACGCGACCGCCCAGACCGACGCGCTGATGACGGCCGAGATCCTATCATGGTCCCGATCCCGTGGCCTTTTCGCCGGCGTCTCGCTCGATGGCGCGACATGCCGCAACGATTTGGACGTGAATAAGGAGATGTACGGTCAGCCGTGGGATAACAAGAAAGTTCTCACCAGCGGCGCCAAGCCGCCGGAGGCCGCCGCCAAACTGCTGGACGTGCTGAGCAAGTATTCGCCGCGTAAGACGAACTGACGCCGGGGGCGCGTGCGGCCGGAGACCGCTCTCTTACGTTCGCGGCTCGGTTTGAAGTGCCTGATATGCTCGGGCGCACTGTGTAGTTAGAGCGTCTCGCCGCGCACCAGGTCTTCGTGGGTTTCGCGGGCGCGGACGATCCGCCATGCGGCGCCTTCCACCAGGACTTCCGGCGCACGGGGGCGCGAGTTGTAGTTGGAGGAGAGCACGAAGCCATAGGCGCCGGCGTCGCGGACGGCCAGGAAGTCGCCGGGCATGATGTCGGCCATGGGGCGGTCGCGGGCCAGGAAATCGCCGCTTTCGCAGATCGGGCCGACCACGTCGGCGACGATTTGCGGCAGCCGATTGCGCCGAACCGGCATAATTTCATGGTAGGCGCCGTAGAGGGAGGGCCGGATGAGATCGTTCATGGCGGCGTCCACCACTACGAATTCCTTGGAGCCGTTGCGCTTTCGGTAGAGCACGCGGGCGATGAGCGCGCCGGCGGCGCCCACGATGGATCTTCCCGGTTCGACCGTTACGGCCAGGCCGCTCTCCCGTAATTTGGCGCGCAGGCTCTCGACATAGGCCGGAATAGCCGGTGTTTTTTCGCGCTCGTTATAAGCGATGCCGAGGCCGCCGCCCAGATCCAAATGGCGGATGGGGTGGCCTTGCGCGCGCAAAGCCGCGGCCAGTTCCACGGCCTTGTCGAGCGCTTCGAGAATGGGGCTGGGGTCGAGGATTTGCGAGCCGATGTGGCAGCTCACGCCATCGGCCACCAGGCACGTATGACGGCGCGCGCGCTCGTAGACGGCGGCAGCCTCGCGGATATCGATCCCGAACTTGTGCCGGCTGAGTCCGGTGGAAATGTAGGGATGGGTGGCGGCGTCCACATCGGGATTCACGCGAATGGAGAAAGCCGCCTTCACGCCGCGCCGCGCGGCCAGGGCATCGATGAGGGCCAACTCCGATTCCGACTCGCAGTTGAAGCCGCGGATGCCGCTCGCCAGAGCATACTCCACTTCGGCGGCGGTCTTGCCTACGCCGGAGAAAACCACTTTGGAAGGATCGCCGCCGGCCTGGATGACGCGGAACAGCTCACCGCCCGAGACAATATCGAAGCCGGCGCCCGCCCTGGCCAGCAGGGCCAGCACGGCGAGCGACGAGTTGGCCTTCACGGCGTAGCAGACCAGGTGAGGCAGGTCGCCCAGCGCGTCGTCATAGGCGCGATAGTTAGCGAGAATGGATTGGCTCGAATAGACGTAGGCGGGCGTGCCGGCGTGCGCGGCGAGGTCCGCAAGCGGGACCTGTTCGCAATACAAGTCGTTTCCAGAATAAGAGAACATGGGCGGTTGGCTGCGGGAGGCTCCTCAATGGCCGTATTTCTTCTCGCCGGCTTCGACCCGCACGGGAAGGCGATTCTGCTGGGGCGGCAGCGGGCATGTGGCATAGGGCGTGAAGGCGCAAGGAGGATTGTAGGCCTTGTTAAAATCCAGAGTCACCTTGCCGGCTTTGGGCAAATCAGAGTAAAGAAAGCGGCCGGCGCCATAGGTCTCCTTGCCGCTGGTCTGGTCGTGGAAAATGAAAAACAGCTCTGTGGCGCCCGGCTCTTCGAGCACGGGATAGAGGCGCAGTTCCTGGCCGTGCAAGCGGAATACGGCATAACCGGGGCTATCGTCCTGCTCGGTCTGGCCGAGGACGTTCAGAATGGGAATCCTGCGGGGCTCGGCGACGAATTTGGCCTCGATCCGGTAGGCTTCGGAAGTGGGGAAGTATTCGAGGCCGTGAAAGTCGCGCAGATATTGGCTGTTCGGGTCTTTCATGCGAATGCCAAAGCGGTCTCCGCGCTTGATCACGAACAGGCTGAGGCGTCCCACTTTGAGGACATCGTCCGAATCGGGGCGCAGTTCGCGGTCGCTGCCGGCCATGGCGGCGGACACCTTGCCGTTGCGCAGGGTAAACACGCCGGCGTGCGCGGGACCATCCGGGAGAACGATTTCGCCCGAGGCGTCCGCGCCAAAACGGTTGGGACCGTCGCGCAGCCAGAAAAGGCCGGTCACGGTGAGCCAGCCTCCGTCGCGGCGCAAGGCCGCCTCGCGCGATTTTCGCCACTCGGCAATTTCGGACTGGAACGCGGAGGCGGCGAAGAGCGCGGTTCCAGCCAGCGCCGCCAGAAACACTCTTGCCATCATCGCCGCTCCTCCGCGGGCGCCAGGGCCCGATCGAGCATGCCCGCGAATTCCACGCTCTTGCGGTCCACGCGATCCTGCAAAAGGCTGAGGTCGCGCTCGAGCGTGCGCAGCTTGTCGGCCAGGTGCAGGCAGGCCATCACGGCGATGCGGGTAGAATCGGCATTGGGGGCTTTGGCGGCGATGGAGAGCATCAGTTCGTCCACGCTGGCCGCGACGGCTTCGATTTCGCGCGGATCTCCCGAGGCCAGCAACGTGTACGGCCGGCTGAGGATGGTTACCCGAACGGGTTGTTTCTCGGGAGCGCCTTCCATTGCACGGTCCCCCAAAACTACGGCGGTCTAGCCGCCGCTTAACTGGTCGATCTGGCCGAGCAGCCGCTCGATACGCGCGCGGACCTGCTTACGGTCGGCCTGCAAGGTCTTGACTTCGCCCGACAGACGCGCTGCCTCAGCCTTGGATTCGGCGGCCTGTTCGACCGCCGCGTCCCGCTCCTGGCGCAAGCGCGTCACAAGCTGGACGGCCTGTTGAATCCGTTCTTCCAGACTGGCCAGGGAATCGGGTTCCCGCAGAGTGAACGGTTCCTGTTCGGCCGGAGTCACGCCTGCTTCTCCACGGCGGCCTTGGCCGCTTCCACCACCAATTGACGGAACGCCGCTTCGTCGTGCAGCGCGATATCCGCCAAAGACTTGCGGTTCAGATCGAGGCCCGCCGCCTTGAGGCCATGCATGAACACGCTGTAGGAAACGCCGGCTTCGCGGCACGCCGCGTTGATGCGGACGATCCACAGCGAGCGGAAGTCGCGCTTCTTGTTTTTTCGGCCGACGTAGGCGAATTTCAGGCCGCGCTCCACGGCCTCCTGGGCCGCGCGATTGAGCTTGCTCTTGGTAAGAAAGTACCCGGATGCGCGTTTCAGCGTCTTAACACGGGCGTCCTTGCGGTGGGTTCCTCGTTTGACTCTAGGCACGTTTCATCTCCTTTTAGTGGCTTCATCGATGGCGGATCGGGCACGTGCCACGCGCACCGTCCACTCAGATGGCCGGTCCCCTAGTAGGGGATCATGCGTTTCAGAACTTTCTGATCCGCCTTGTCGGCCACTACACTCTCATGCAGCTTCTTCTTGCGCTTGTGCGGCTTGGAAGTCAGGATGTGCCGTCCAAAGGCGTGATTACGCACGACTTTGCCCGTCCCGGTCTTCTTGAACCGCTTAGACGCACCTTTGTGTGTCTTGAGCTTCGGCATAGATATTCCCTGGATCTTATCGACAGGTAAGACTTGTTGATTATAGCACGGCTTCCGTTTACCGTTTTGGGGTACGGCCGCGACAGGTCGTTGGCAGGCGAAAGCGCCTGCCCCACCTGCTAAGCACCTGGCGCGAGGGAGCGCAGTTTGCGGACTGCGTCGATCACCTGGGAGGCGGCATCGTCCACTTCGTCTTCGGTGTTGAAGCGGCCGAGGCCGAAGCGCACGGAGGAACGCGCGGCCTGCTCGCCGATGCCGAGGGCGCGCAGCACGTGGCTCGGTTCCACAGAGGCGGAGGAGCACGCGGAGCCGGTGGAAAGCGCCACGCCGGGAAGGCTTAACAGGAGAGCCTCGGCGTCCACGCTAGCGAAACTCATGTTCAGATTGCCTGGCAGGCGATGCGCCATCGAGCCATTCACGGCTGTCCCTACAAGCGCGGATTCGAGCGTGGCCTTGAGCCGGTCGCGCAAGGTCGACATGCGGCCGGCGTCTTCCTCCATTTCGCGGGCGCAGAGGGCGCAGGCTTCGCCGAATCCCACGATGCCGGGCACGTTCAGGGTGCCGGAGCGCATTCCGAACTCGTGGCCCCCGCCATCCATCTGCGCCGGCAACAGAACGCGGGGATTACGCCGCCGCACGTACAGCGCGCCGACGCCCTTCGGCCCGTACATCTTATGGGCGCTGAGAGACATGAGGTCGATGTTGTCTTCGTTCACGTCCAGGGCGAACTTGCCGAACGCCTGGGCGGCGTCGCAGTGAAACAACGCGCCGGTTTCGCGGCAGATGGCCCCAATCTCCCGGAACGGTTGGATGACGCCGATTTCATTGTTGGCGGCCATCACGCTCACGAGCACGGTATCGGGGCGGATGGCTGCGCGGAGGAGGCCAAGATCGAGCAACCCATCCCGGCCGGGCGGCAGAACGGATGTCTCGGCCCCCGATTGTTGCAGCCGGCGAACCGGATCGAGCACGGCCCGGTGTTCCGTGGCCATGGTTACAAGGTGATTGCCTTTAGAGCGGTACGCCTCCAAGACGCCCTTGATGGCCAGATTGTCGGATTCGGTTGCGCCGCTGGTAAAGACGATTTCGCGCGGGGCGGCGCCGGCCAATTCCGCTACCCGCCTGCGCGCCAGGTCGACGGCCTTTTCGGCTTCCCATCCAAAGCCGTGGCTGCGGCTGGCGGCATTGCCGAATCGCTCGCCGAAAAACGGCAGCATGGCCTCAAGAACGCGGGGGTCCACCGGGGTGGTGGCGTGATAATCCAGGTAGACCGGTTTGCGCATACGGCAATAAGAAGGCAGACCTGGAGGTCCGCCCACTTCATTTTCCCATGCGGTTGTGGGGCGGCGCACAAATGGCGGATACTGGTCAATGCCGGATGGCTCCGGCGCGCATGGCGAAGCCCTCGGTTGCTCCCGAAACGGAAGTCCTGGAACGGGACCAGATGGTCCCGCTCTACCAGGTGGTTCTCCTGGACGACGACGA
>CAYWHA010000013.1:111464-114984 GCA_964457555.1 uncultured Solibacteraceae bacterium | reverse complement strand
GACAACGGGCTGGGCCGGCTGATCTTCAGCCCGCGGGTGTGGACCGGCGCCGAAGTGGAACGCTTGGTGAAGATGGCCTTTGGCAACGCCGCGCAGCGGGTATCGAAGGTCGCCAAAGCCGAAGCGGTCAAGCAGAAGCTGAGCCGCCGGGAAGCCATCGACTTCCTGCGCATGGAAACCAAGAACCCGCTCATCGAGCTGGACGACTGGAACCATGCCATGGACTCCTACCGGCCGAATACCCGGCAGGCGGAGACGCAGATCGATCTGGCGCTGGGCTACAGCAACAACGACGACTACGTCCCGGTGGAGTGGCGTTCGCGGCTGGAATCGGCGCGCGAGAAGACCGCTTCGGTCGAATCCGCGGCCAGCTACGGCGGCGCCGCCGGGGCGTACGAACGGGATTAGGGCGCAAAAGGGGCGGGAAACCGCCCCTTTCCTGAAAGGACACGGATATGTCTGATTTTCGGGCAGTAAAAGAGACCTGGGGCGCGCATTCGGCTGCTTTTGTCGATTCCGATACGCTGATCGGCATTTTGAATGTGATCGCGGAAGAGGACGGGCTGACTTGCAGCGACGAGCATGCCTACGGAATGTCGGTCTTCTGGGTGGAGGATGGCAAGAAGTTCCTCGAAGCGGTGAAGCGGCTGAACGACACGGATTTCGAAGATGATGGGATCGCACAGGCGGAAGACAGCGGATCCAACCCTGCGATTGCCCTGATCCAGAACATGAAAGCTCTGGCGGATCAATGGCTTGCGGAGTCGCTCAATCCGGACGGTTCGTTGAGGTTCTATGTCGACGACTAACGACTCGTACAAGGGTAAAGCGAAGGGCTTTGGACCTTGGCGGCGAGACTGGTACTCGATTTGTAGCCGGCATGGGCAGCATCGCGAGGATTGCCGCCTGTGCGCCGTTGGGGAATGGCGAAACCGCTGGATCACCTGGGCCGGTAACGTTGTGTTCGTCCTGGCGCCAGGCGTCTGGAGGCGCTGGGTGAATCGTCCAGGGTCCCGCGCGCGCAAGTTCCTGGAGAGCGCGTTTCCAGGGTTGAAAGGCCCCGGCGCCGAGTAGTACTCCAAGAATTGTCTTGCATGATAACCAATAGTCAGTTAGTATTGAGAAAGCACACATGAAATGAGACTTTTTCCGTTACTCGATGCTGCGCTACTCTCCGAGGAAACCCGAACCGCTTACGCCACCAGGACTCCCCGTGTATGGCCGAGCGAGGCGTCGGCGGTACTGTTTGACCAGCGCGAGTCCGACATCATTGGGGGTTGCCATCGCAAGAGCTATTGGCGGCTGATCGGCGAACCCCAGACCAACAAAGTCGACGTCATCGGCGCCCGGCGTTTCCGCACTGGCCGCGCCATGGAGCTTGACATCATCAGCCTGGCGAAGACCGCCGGCGTATTTGTAGCTTGCGGCGTGCGCTACCACGTGGCCGACATCGATTTGCCCCTGGAACTCGATTTGGTGGTCGTGGATCTCGACATGAAAGCGCTGTATATCGTTGAGAACAAGACCATCTACGGGTGGGCGTCGAACAAGATGGTGATCCGGGACGGGCATCCCAAGCTGGAAGGCGTGATGCAGTCGGTCATCTACTTGAACGAGTTCGGCAACGGCGCCAAGTTGAAGCGTATTATCCGCGAATCCTGGAGCCGTAAGCAGGAACTGGCCGCCAAGATGGCGCAATTTGAAGAAGACGGCGTCGTCGACGGCCGCGAATACTGGGAGCTGAAGAAGGAATTCGACCGCAACCGTATCGAAGTGGACTTCGAGAACCTCGACAAAGGCGCCGACGGCCTGGTCGGCGTCAAGATGACCTACGAAACCCGCGACGACTGCCAGACGCGCGAGTTCGATATCGGGCTCAGCCAGGACCCGTTGGACGGTCTGCACTACCCCGAGATCGACAGCATCCCTCAGAAGCTCTTTACCGTCGAGAGCATCTACGAGCGCTACAGGATTCTCCAGGAATACTACCTGCGCAATGTGGCCATGGTGCGCGAGCAGATGCAGCAGGCAGGTTGGCCGGAGCCGCCCTGCGGTAAAGCACTTTCGGCGGTCGAGTTGTCGGCTGCCGTTAAAGCCTACTGGGATGAGGTCTTTAAGCGGGTTCGGGCTCTGCACCCGAGTTACTGGCCGCCGGCCGAGTATCAATGGAAGTACGGGAACGACAAGATCCAGGTGCTGGGCGAGGCCGGCATTATCGGCAAGACCAGGTACAGGGATTGGCAGAAGCGGGTCAAGGGCAAGACCCACGTGGGCGCCTGGCAATGCGCCTACTGCCCCCACAAAGCGAAGTGCATCGCCGTGGAGTATCCGGAGTACACCCACCTGATTGCCGACATGATATCCATCGACGGCGAACAAGAAGCGGCGTAAGGGTAACGCCGCGTTTCAAAACCCAAGGAGGGGCCGGTGCTTGGTTTCGAGAAGTCGGAAGTGGGACACATGTACGGCCACAAGCATTTTCAATTGCATGAAGCTGAGGTCCGGCCGTCTGGTTCGCTGGATCCAGGCGTGACCGTCGAACTGCGCGGCTTCAGGAGAGGGGGCGGCGTTGCTCCGGTCAAGCTGACGTTGTCGCCGGAGGACGCCATCATGCTCGGGACCGCCCTGATGACTTCAGGGCTGGAGCAGGTCTCGTAGCGAGGTTGAAACATGGTTGGATCGATTCGCGAGATTTTGAAGATTGTCACGCCGGAGCAGTTGCAGGCGGCCTTTCTCCAGTTCGAAACGGAATTGTGGGACAGGATCAAGCCGCTTGAGGCCGTGCTGGAGAAGAATATTATGTCCCCGGACGTGCCTTCGACGCTTCAGCACATGGCGTATGTCGAGAGCTGGAGAAACCGGATCGCCCGGCATCTGTACTTGACGGATGGCTTTGTATCCTACGCCAAGTCCAGCCAGTTCGCGCTGCCGGTGGAGAAAGGTACCACCGAGGCGGTGCGCGACGCGTGGAAGAAAACGCTGTGCGGGCCGTTTGAGGCCGTTCAGCGGCGCCTGGAGAACCTGATCGAAACCATCGATTCCAGGGTCAACATGTGCAAGAAGAAAATCGGCATGGAATCCGAAGGCGAAAACAACCGCAGCAGGTTTGCGGCTTGAGGAAAATATGACCCCAGCATTGAGAGAGACCATTCCGGCGGCTGAGATCGCCGCGATGAAGGCGGCGTTCCCGATGCGGTACTTGCACTGCGGTGGCGGATCCCCGCCTCAGAAGTTCCACGTGTATCTGTGCGGGCCGATTACCGGGCTTTCGTTTGAGGATTGCTCGGTGTATTACAACCGGATCGCCGAGCTGCTGCCGGAGTGGATCGTGCCGGTCTCGCCGATGCGCGGCAAGGGGTACCTGCAAGGAATTCCCGTGCTCGGGGACACCTACGAAGGGACGGCTCTGGCCAGCCAGCGCGGGATCGTCTCGCGCGACTTCTTCGATGTGCGGCGGGTTGACGCCGTCTTCGCCAACTTCCTGGGCGCCAAGCGGGTATCGATCGGTTCGGTGTTCGAA